>CAIVPT010000001.1 GCA_903907855.1 uncultured Synechococcaceae cyanobacterium
CTATCCACGGCGCGGGTGTGGGGATTGTGGCAGGAGCTGGCCCTGGCTGGGGTCTGGCAGAGCTTGGTATTGCCGAGCGTGAACCATCGCGCAGCTCGATGTCGTTCGGCTTGAAGCAAACAAGGCCAATAACTTTTTTGCCTATCTTGGAGCCTCCCTGGTCGATTGGGATGGATGCCGTTGGCGTACCCCTCCGCACTGGCGTACCCCTCCGCACCGCCGCCCGCTTTTGGCTCACGTTGGGCTGGGTGAGCTTCGGCGGACCGGCGGGGCAGATCGCCCTGCTGCATCGCGAGCTGGTGGGGGAGCGTCGCTGGCTGTCGGAGCGACGCTTTCTGCACGCCCTCAATTACTGCATGCTCCTGCCCGGTCCGGAGGCCACCCAGCTGGCCACCTACCTCGGTTGGCTGATGCATGGCGTGCGCGGCGGCCTGGTCGCTGGCGTTCTGTTTCTTCTGCCTTCGGTGCTGGTGTTGCTGACGCTCTCCAGCCTGTACGCGCTCTGGGGTCAGCAGCCACTGTTGAGCTCCGTTTTCTGGGCGCTGAAGCCAGCCGTGCTGGCGATCGTGCTTCATGCCAGCTGGCGGCTGGGCCGCCGCACCTTGCACCATCCCCTGCTGGCCCTGATCGCCCTGGCGGCGTTCGTGGCCCTGGTGGTGCTGCGTCTGCCCTACCCCTGGATCGTGCTGGCCGCCGCCCTCACCGGCTGGATCGTCGGCAGGCTGCGGCCGGGCTGGTTCGTGCCTCCAGCACTCCGGAGCCCCTCCCTCCCGGCTGCGGGCCCAGCGGCTGGGGCAGCAGCCAATGGGGCCGGCGCCAGTGAGGCAGTCAGTTCCCTGGCGCCGGCCCTGCACGACGACCACACTCCGACACCCGCCCACGCCCGCTATCGGCCCCGCCGGTTGGCCCTGATCCTGATGGTGAGCGGCCTGGCCCTGGCCCTCCCCCTGGCGGCAGTAAGCCTCTGGGGCGGCTGGAGCGGTGATCTGGCCACCATGGCGCGTTTCTTCACCCGTGTGGCCCTGGTGAGTTTCGGCGGGGCCTACGCGGTGCTTCCCTACGTGGCCCAGGGAGCCGTGGAGCAGTTCGGCTGGCTCAACGCCCACCAGATGGCGGATGGCCTGGCCCTCGGGGAAACCACGCCGGGGCCGCTGATCATGGTGGTGGCGTTCGTGGGATTCATGGGCGGTTGGAACGGCAGCGGCTCCCTGCTCACCGCCGTGGTGGCAGGCCTGGTGACGGTGTGGTTCACCTTCCTGCCCTCCTTTGTGTTCATCCTGGCGGGTGCGCCCTTGGTGGAAGCCAGCCGCGCCGACCTGCGCCTGGGGCCACCGTTGACGGCGATCACTGCCGCGGTGGTGGGGGTGATCGCCAGCCTGGCGGTTTTGCTGGCGGCCCCAGCGCTCGCTCCCCAGGGCGCGGTGGATGGCGGGGCCGTGGGGGTGCTGGCCGCCTCCCTGCTCCTGTTGTTTGGCCGGGGCTGGGGGGTGATGCCGCTGATCGGGGCGGCGGCACTGGTGGGTGTGGCCCGGATGGCCCTGCTCCCTTTTCTGGGGGGCGGGGCCTGATCAGGGGCGGTGCTGCCGCACCAGGAACAGAATCCCCACCCCCAGGCCGATGGCCACCACCGCCCAGCGCAGCTGGGAGGGATCGAGCCGCCGGGCGAGCCGGCCCCCCCGCGCGCCCCCCACCAGGGCCCCGGCCCCCAGCGTCAGCACCACGCCCCCGTCCACGGGCCCGCGGGCAAGGAACAGCAAGGCGGCACTCAGGTTCGCCACCAGCGAGATCGGCTGTTTGAGGCCGTTGAGCCGGGTGAGGGTGTCGTGGAGGCAGAGGCCCAGCACGGCCAGCAGAATCACCCCCAGCCCCGCCCCGAAGTAGCCCCCATACACGCAGGCCAGCAGGACCGGACCCACACTCCAGGCCTCCGCCAGCGGCCGCCCGGCGCGCTGGGGATGGTGCAGAAGCCAGGCCCGCAGGGGCTCCTGCAGCGCCAGCAGGCCCGCGCCCAGCAGGATCAGCCAGGGCACCAGGCTGGTGAACAGCCGCTCGCCGCTGGCCAACAACAGGCCCCCCCCGGCCAGTCCCCCCAAGGCCGCCGTCGGTAGCAGCAGCCAGGCTCGCCGCCGCTGTCCGACCAGCTGGCGGCGCAGGGCAAAGGCCGCACCCACGTAGCCGGGAAGCAGGCCCACGGTGTTCGACACATTGGCGCTCAGTGCCGGGATCCCCAGGGCGGTGAGCAGCGGGAAGCTGAGCAGGGAGCCTCCCCCCGAGAGGGCATTGATCGCCCCTGCCGCCACACCCGCCAGGGCGATGACCAGCGGAGTGGCGAATGCGTGGGGAGCTGGGTTCATCATCCCCCGCTCAGCCGCAGAGCTCCCGCAGCCGGCCGATCCCCGCTCCACTGCGGGCGGACACCTCCACCACCGCCGCCTGAGGCGCCACCCGGGCCAGGGCGGCCAAAGCGGCTTGGCGATCGAACCCCACCGCCTCGGCCAGGTCGATCTTGCTGATCACCACCACATCGGCGCTGCGGAACATCGCTGGGTACTTCAGTGGCTTGTCCTCCCCCTCCCCCACCCCGAGCAGCACCACCCGCAGGTCTTCCCCCAGGTCGTAGGCGGCGGGGCAAACCAGGTTGCCCACGTTCTCGATCAGCAGCCAGCGCAGCGCCGCCAGCGAGACGCCCTCCGCCGCTAACGCCTCCACGCCCCGCTCCACCATCGAAGCCTCCAGATGGCAGGCCTGGCCGGTGGTCAGCGCCACCGCCGGCAGGCCTGCGGCCCGGAGCCGTTGGGCATCGAGATCGGTGGCCAGATCCCCCACCAGCACCGCCATCGTCTCTGGCTCCCCCCAGTCGCTCGCCAGGCGCTCCAGCAGGGCCGTCTTGCCCGATCCGGGTGAGGAGAGCAGATTCAGCACCCGCACGCCGGCGGCCTGGAATCGCTGGCGGTTCGTTATTGCGTGGCTGTCGTTGTGGGCCAGCACCCGCTGGCGCAGGCTCACCTGCCGGATGGGCGCGGCGGCTTCGCCGCAGGCGCAGGTGCCGCACATGGGGTCAGCGGGGCGATCGCCGCGGCAGGGTGTTTCCCCAAGCTAGGCAGCGGCTCGAGCCGTCGGAATGCCGGGAAGACTTCAGGGCTTCTTCGCCTTGGCCCCTTGGCAGCGGGCGTTTTTCTGGATGCCGGCCTCCTGGGTGGAGCGGCACAGGTACTGCACCTTGCCGCCGCTCTCCACCTTCTGCCAGTACAGCCCACCGCTGCTCGCCGGACCATTCACCGTCTTGGCCAAAGAGGGCGCGCCCAGCAGTGGAAGGGGGGCCAGCAGGGCCAGCAGGAGCGGCGCCAGGGGAGGGCGGCGGCGGGGCCACAGGGGATGGGGCATGGCCGGCGGAGGCGGGTTCGCCCAGCATGGCGCCGCCCGGGAGGAACGACTAGCGCTCGCCTTCCGGCCCGCTTCGCTGGTTGCGGTGTCCGGGCCGACGCGCCTGGTTGCGGCAGCGCTCCGAGCAGTAGCGCACCTCCTCCCAGACGTCCTTCCACTTGCGGCGCCACTGGAAGGGGCGTCCGCAGCAGGCGCAGGGCTTGGTGGGGCGGTCGGCGTGGTGGGGCATGGCCGGCTGGGGCTCAGGCCCCCGGGGCGCTGGTGGAGGAGCCGGCGGCGCAGAGCTCCTCGCTCACCTGCCACAGCCGCTGGCGCTCCTGGGGGTCGAGGGCGGCCGGCGCCGGACGAGCTTCGGTGGGCCAGCCCCGTATGCCCCCCCATTGATCCGGGGCGTAGTGGCCGCCGGGGCGGGCGTCGGGGGCAGTCGCGGCGTACAGCTGGGGCAGGGCCCCCATCGCGGCGCTCTGGAACAGCGGACCCATCAGGCGGTAGGCGAGGGGCTCGAGCCAGGAGCCACTGGCTGATACCGAGGCCAGCTGCAGGTTGGTGCGTGCCACTCCCGGGTGGGCCGCCAGGGAGCGCACCGTGCTGCCCTCCGCCTCCAGACGCTGCTGCAATTCGAGGGCAAACATCACATTGGCCAACTTGCTCTGCCCGTAGGCCCGCCAGCGGTCGTAGCGCCGCTCGCCCTGCAGATCCTCGAAGTCGATGCGGCCGAAGTACTGGGCGCCGGAGGTCACCGTCACCACCCGCGCGTCGGGGCGCTGGCGCAGCAGGGGCAGCAGGGCGGCGGTAAGGGCGAAGTGGCCCAGGTGGTTGGTGCCGAACTGTTGCTCGAAGCCGTCGCGGGTGAGGCTGCGCGGCAGGCCCATCACACCGGCGTTGTTGATCAGCAGATCGAGTCGTCCGTAGCGGTCCGCCAGCTCCTGTGCGGCGCGCCGCACCGATGCCAGCTCGGCCAGATCCAGCTCGAGGATGTCGATGGCCCCCCCGTCCCGGGCGGCAGCCAGAAGCTCCTGGCGCGTCTGCTCGGCCCTGCTGCGGGAGCGACAGCCGAGCAGCACGGTGGCGCCACGGGCCACCAGGGCCCGGGCCGTTTCCAGTCCCAGGCCGCTGCTGGCCCCGGTGATCAGGGCCAGGCGCCCGGATTGGATCGGGATGTCGGCGGCGGACCAGGGCATCGGGCCGGGGGTGAACGGGGGCCTGCAATGTAACGATCTTTTGCTGCTTGATTTCGGGGGATGGGCGACGGCCTGCGCTGCTCCCGGCGAACCGCTTGCGGAGACAGATCTCCCCTGTTAGTACAGGTGTACTTCGCTGAGTCGTCCGTGGTGCCCGTTCCCCTCTCCCGTCTCCAGCCCTCCCGCCTTGAGCCCATCGAGCACTGGCCCTGGTTGGATCAGGCCGTTCTGGTGCCCAGTCGCAGCCGGCAGGTCTGCCTCACCTGCCACTTCTTCCGCCATCACCCCGCTCCCGACTGCATCCCCCTGCTCGCCTGCCAGCTCCACCAGGGCCTGATCGCCCATGGGGAGCACATCACCCATCGCTGCCCCGGCTGGACCCAGGATCTCCATCGCCAGCGGGGCTGGGCGCCGGAGGTGGCCTGAGGGCGGGGCCGCCCGGTGGCACTGCAGGGGTGGTCCCCGTTCTCCTCCCCATGGCCTCCCCCGCCCCGGCCCTCGCCCCGGCCCTTACCTCCCGTCGCCTTCCCCCTGAGGAGCGTCTGGTCGCCTCCCTGATCACGCTTCTGGAGGCCGGCACCGCCCCCTGGCGCCGGCCCTGGGACGTCAGCGCTGGAGGCCACCACGTCCATCTGCTCTCCGGCCGCCCCTACCGGGGCTCCAATCCCGTGCTCCTCACCCTCGGCATGCATCTGCGGGGGTCCAGCCTCCCCTGGTGGTGCGGGTTTGGCGAGGCCCGCTCCCGTGGCCTCCATCCCAAGCGCGGCAGCCGGGCGGTGCATGTGCTCCAGCCGGTGCGTGTCCCCCCCTCCCAGGAGCCTGTCCCTCCCGCAGACACCACCCCCCCGGACTCACCCCAGCCTTTGCCGCCGGTGCGGTTCCGTCCTGTGGCGGTGTTCAACGCCGCTGACCTGGAGGGCCCAGCCTTGCCGGAGCTGATTGCCGTCCGCCGTGCGGCGGCCGGCCGTACCTGCCGCAGTGAACCGGAACGGATGGCCGCGGCTGAGCAGGCGTTGCAGGCCTGGCCGGTGCCGGTGCACCATGGCGGCGACCGTGCCTTCTACCAGCCCTGCAGCGATCGCATCCATCTGCCGGAGCGCGCCGCCTTCCATTCCAGCGCCGCCCTCTATGCCACCTGGGCCCATGAAGCGATTCACTCCACGGGCCATCCGAGCCGTCTTGCCCGCGACCTCAGCGGTTCGCCCGATGGGCCGGAGGCGGCGCAGCGGGCCTATGCCCGTGAAGAGCTGGTGGCCGAACTCGGGGCGGTTCTACTGGGGGATCGCCTGGAGATAGGCAGCGAGGTGAGCCACCACGCTGCCTATCTCAGCCATTGGGTAAGCCTGCTACGCGAGTCGCCGCGGCTGCTGCAGGAGGTGCTGGGCGAGGCGCGGCGGGCGGCCGATCGAATCGTGGCCGAGCCCGCCGTGGAACCGGCGCCCCAGACCTCCAAGCCGGCCTGAAAGGCCATTCCGCTTCGGAGGTCGTGGCAAGGAATGGAAGAACCGTCGGGGGGGCGTCGGCTCTTCCACGGGATAGGGCAGAACCATGCACCATCCCCCGAAAGAATGATTCAGGTGCCCCCCGGCTGTCTATGGCAGGCCTGAGAACTTGCCGTGCACAGCTTCATCAGTCCTTCACGGTCAATTCACTCGTGCCACTCCGGCGCAGGAGGTCTCCCAGCACCAGCAGGTCGTTGCCGTGCACCAGGCCGATGCAGCCATCGGTGCCACTGCGCCGGCCGCGCCCGGCGCTCGGGTCGTAGTGAATGCCCAGCCCCTTGCGGGAGCTGACGAACTCGGGCTCCAGGCCGATCCACACGAAGCGGCCCAGTTCCGGATCATCCGCTTCCCCCGTCGCTTCGATCCCCGTGACCCGATAGCGGCCCTGGGGGAGGGGCGCCTTGCTGCCGAGCCGATGGCGATCGCCGTTCTGCCGGTCGGCCCGTCCCACGACGGCTTCGTAGCTGCGCAAGGGTTGCCCGGGCAGAGCCAGCTGCAGCTCCCATACCGGATCGCCGGTGCGGGGCAGGGTGCGGGGGGTGCGCACCAGCACCATCTGGCCGGCCGCGGGTGGCGGCAGGGGCGCCGCTAGGCCCGCTTGCCCCACCAGAAGGGCGCAGACGCTGGGCAGGAAGCGGGCGTGCATTGGCCAACCTCTGGTCACCGATGAAACCCCCCTTCCGCGTTTCCCACAAGGTCCGTGTGGCCGTGGCCGTTGTCGGTGCAGCTGGCGATCGCCCCGGGTTCAGTAAGCAATCGCCATCGGCAGGCCGCAGCCGTCCTCCTCCGGCTCCCCTTCGGGCAGCACGGTGGCCTCGCCCCGCCAGAGGCGTCCGGCGCTGCGCAGCAGGGCCAGGGCGTCGAGGATGTCGTCATCGGCTACCGCCGCCCGCGGGAATCGTCCCCGGATCGCCTCCCAGGCCCCAGGGAAAACCTGGTTGCAGAGGGCTAAGCGCTCGGCGCGTCCCTCCCGGCAGCGTTTGCCGTGGCTCAGGGGCTGCCCCCCATTCCAGATGAGGAAGGCCAGTTCGGGGTGCACTTCCCGAACGCGCGCCACCAGGGCTGGGCGCTCCCGCAGCAGGGCATCCACCTGGCGCACCTTGGCCACGATGTTCCAGGTCTGCACCGAAAGCCCCCGGCCATCGATGGCGCGGGCCCGGCGGCAGGCCTCGCGGTGGTCGTGGGCATCGAGCACCGCCCGGGGTGGGGCGGGGAACACGCTGCTGCGCCGAGGGCCGAGGCGGCGGCGCGCCTCCTGGTCGCAGCGCCGCGGCCGGCCATCCACCAGGCCGATCGGGATGTCGATCGCGGTGATCGCCGCCTCGGCCCCTTCCGCCAGCGCCTGGGCGTCGACGACGAGCCGGGCGGCCACCTCCTGTTGCGTCTGCGGCCCATCCATCACCGGCAGGCTCAGGCACAGCCAGCCGGCGCGGCAGCCATCCACCCCCCGCAGCTGCGGCTCCAGTCCCGGATCAGTCCCCACCCCCGCCCTCCGCATCGGGACTGTCGTGGTGAATCGTGACCAGGGCTGGGGCGAACAGGAACACCGTGTCCGCGAGCCGTTCGGACTGGCCATCCATGGCGTACACCCCGCCGGAGACGAAATCGATGGTGCGCTGGGCTTCCGCCGGCTCCATGGCCCCCAGGTGCAACACCACCGTGCGCAGCCGTTGCACCGCCTGCACGGCGGCCATCGCATCCTCGAAGCGCGCCGGTGTCATCACCACCACCTCGGGGGACCACTGACCGAAGGGGGTTTCCATGGAGGCGGGAGGGTCCTCGGGCCATGATTGCCGCCCCGCTGCCCCTTCGCTCGCTCCGGCTCGCCCCTGGCACCCAGGATCAAGACCGCTAGTCTTGAAACCAACACATTTCCGCCTCGCCGTGGACCTGTTCCCCGTGGATCTC
>CAIVPT010000002.1 GCA_903907855.1 uncultured Synechococcaceae cyanobacterium
CAGCGGCGACGATAGTTGGGGGGTAGCCCCCTGCGAAAATAGCTCGATGCCAGGTAAAACTTTTTCAAACCAGAGTGGGGATTTGATCATTCCTGCCCTGCGAAAGAAGCCACCTTATGGTGGCTTTTTTTGTGTCTGCTTCTTGGAGGGCTCTGGAGGCAATGAGTGGTGTGTGGCAGTGGTCTGATAGGTCGTGCACCTGTCAAAAGCAGTCAGTGCCCGCGGCACTGGTGGCCCCGGGGGAAGGCAGGGGTTGGCAGGGACAGCTACCCTCCAGGACAGGCTCCCTGGCGCCTGTCCTGCGGGATGCTTGGCTGAGCTTGTCCGAATCACAGGTCAAGCGTTGAGTGGTGAGGTACAGGCTGATTCGGCGTTTGTCGAGCCCTTTTTGGGAGGCTTATTCACTTTGGCTTCGGGCGGATTGCATTGATCTGAGTGCTGCGTTTGCGTACCACACATTGCAGTCCTTTTTCCCTGCTCTCCTGATTGCGTTGGCGATCGCTTCGCGCGTTTTGGGAAACGATCGTGAGTTGGTTCAGAGGCTGCTGGATCTTGTTGGTCGAGTGCTGCCAAGCTCTGGAGTGGAAATGTTTGCTGCTACCCTTCAGCGCTTCACGAGTCAGGGATCTGGGGCAGGTCTCTTGGGCTTGCTTCTCCTTTGTCTCAGTGCTAGCAACATCTATCTCACCCTGCAGCGAGGAGCCGATCGTATCTGGTGGAATCGTCCCTTTGGTTTTCAGGATCTTCCCTGGAAGCAGTTGGTGAGCCGCTACTTATTTCTCCGTCTGAAAAGCCTGGTTTTATTGTTGCTGTTGGTTCTGGTTATCGGTCTGGACCAGCTGATCAGCAACCTGCGTCTCTTTGGCTCCAGTCACCTGCGTAGCTGGGTTATCGCTACCCTCCCACGCGGTCTACAAACCATCGGTAATGTTTCGGCAGGTGTTGACCTCAGCTTGTCCCTCCTGCTGGGCTTTACAGCCAGTCTCGTTTTTCTCTGGCTGCTGCCATCGAGGCGTATTCCCTGGCGTCCGCTCATTCCTGGCGCATTGCTACTCAGCATTTCTCTCACCCTCTTGAATCTCCTGCTTGCGCGCTCTCTGCTCCTGCTCGGCGTACGTTTCCAGGCCTATGGGGTGGTGGGGGGCGTTCTGATCTTGACCCTCTGGATCTGGCTTGTCGGTGTTCTCCTGTACTACGGCCAATGCCTCAGCCTGGTCTTGTCCCGTCGCCCCTTGGGGGGGGCGATCCACACCCCCGCTGGCCGAGGCTGAGCCACACAAGGGGTGAGGATGGTCCTCTCCCAGCGTCTGTGTTCGTGGCTCCCCTTACCCCCCCCGTGCGCTCCCTCCCCGGCGCCCTGACCCTCGCCTGCACTGCCATCGGCGCCTTGGTGCTGGCCGGTGTCGTTGTGCTGGCCCTGGCTCCGGTATTGATCGGTGTTCTCGCCGTTGGGGTCTGGCTTGGGGCCAGCCTTCTCTTGGCATGGCTGGGCATTGAGGCAATGGCGGCGTTGGAACGCTGGTTTGAAACCGATCGCCGCTTCCAGCGCTGATGAATCGCCCTATCCCCTGGCCCTGGCTGCTGCTTGGCTTGCTGCTGCTTCTGCCAAGCCCTGCGGGCCGTCTCCTGCTCAACCTTTTGGGTGGGTTGACCCTCACTCTGCTGTTGCTTCCCCTCCTCGCTGGTGTCGCCGGTTGGCTTGGCTGGCGGATCCTTCGCCAACGCCTCCATACCTGCCCAAGCTGCGGGGCGGTCAGTTTTGGATCGTCGGCCTGTCCGGCCTGCGGTGCTCCCTTGGCGAGCGATGAAGGTGCATCTCCCTGGCGCTCTGACCCCGTGGAGATTGATCCACGGAACGCAACCATCACCATCGAGGCTGTGGATGTTCCTGCTCGCCAAGCCCCTACGGGTGGCACCCCTGGCTCGGCCGGGGCAGGATCCGAGGACATGGGTCCGCCATAACGACCCACCACGAGCAGATCTCTTCAGGCCTTTGGCGGATAGCAGAGGGTGAGAGTCAGCCTCCACCCTCAGATCAACAAACCTCAGATCAACAAGCTTCAGGTGGTGGGCAGTCCGCCAGTTGTTTTCGCCGCTGTCACCATTGGCATCTCTGTGGCGCCGCTGTTCTCCAGTTCGCGCAGTCGCCGCTCCCGCAGGTGCAGAAACAGCGGCGCCCCAAAGGCGAAGGCGACAGTTACGCAGCTCAACAGCACCCACGGCAGGCCCCTCATCCTGATGCGGCGGCTCTCGCTCACCATCCAGATCGTGACCGCGGTGGCTCCAACCGCCAGGTCGCGGGAGAGGGATTGGGACGCCGGATTGTCGTTGGCCAGTCCCACGAACAGCCCGAAATCAAAGCTGGGCCCGTATTGCTTCAGAAAAGCCAGATTCGCCAACCAGGGCAGAACGCCTCCGGCTACTGCCAAGGCCAGGTATAGCCAGGCGATCGCTCCCAGGGGCCGCTGTTCCATTTCGCTGGTGGCCGGGAGAACGGGGGCTGGACGGGGATCGGTCATGGCTGCAGGGATCGGGGGGCCTGATCCGGACGTTGGGGATCCCATTGCATCACCTCCTGTTCCACCTGGTTCAGCAGGGCCTCGCAGCGATCGGCGTAGGCCTGGGCGCGCTGGTACAGCGATGCCATCGCTTCCACATCGAGATCGCTTGTTTGCAGTTCCGCCAGGGTGAGATCCAGGGCTGTCTGGGCCTGTCGGTAGGAAAGATCCGACGCCCCCCCGTCCGTGGGGGCGTCGTGGTCGGGATCTTGCGGTTTGGAGCGACCGGTGCGAGGCATCAGGAGGAGTGGGGCAGGGGAGGGGGGCTGGGGGGGGTGGTAGCCGGGAGCAGTTCTTCCACCAGGGCGCGCACGCGGCCATCCACCACCTGCACCTCGATCGCCTCCCCTGGTCGCAGCTGGCCGAGGGAGCGCACCGGTAGCCCCTTCCCATCAGTCAGCAGGCTGAACCCACGCGCCAGCAGGTGCTGGGGGGAAAGGGCTTGCAGAAGGAGCCGCTGCTGGGCGAGCCATCGCCGCTGGTTCTCCAGCAGCCGGATCGGATGCAGGGAGGTCAGCTGGGAGCGCTGTTGGACCAGCCGGTGCCGAGCCGCCTCCAGGCGCAGGGTCAGCGAGCGTTGCAGGTGGGCGCGGCTGCGGCCGATCTCCTGCAGGGCCGCCTGTCGATCGGGCAGCAGGGCCACGATGGCGGCCGTGGGGGTCGCCGCTCGGTGATCCGCCACCAGATCGGCAACGGTCGTGTCGTCTTCGTGGCCGAGCCCGCAGACCACCGGCACCGCCATCTGAGCCAGGCAGCGGGCCAGGGCCACCCCGTCGAACACCGCCAGGTCTTCGCGGCTGCCGCCCCCGCGGGCGAGCACCACGGCGTCGATCGCCAGGGCCTCCGCGCGGGTGGAGATCTCGGAGAGCGCGCCCACGATCTGCTCCTCCACAGCCCCCTGCACCGGGATCGGCACCACCAGAAGCCCCGTGGCGGGCCAGCGCTCGCGGGCCGTGCGCAGCATGTCAGCCAGCGCTGAGCTGGGCACGCTGGTGAGCAGGGCGATGCGCCGCGGCAGCTTTGGCAAGGACCGCTTGCGCTCTACGGCGAACAGTCCCTCAGGCTCCAGCAGGGCGCGCACCCGCTCGAACTGCCGCAGCACCGCGGTGAGCCCCGGGCGCAGGTCGAGCACCTGCACCGTGAGGTTGGCCCGGGCTGCCCAGAAGTTCAGCTTGCCCACCACCACCACCCCATCCCCCTCCTCGGGCACGAAGCTCAGGCGCTCCAGGGTGGAGGCCCAGGCCACCGCCGAAATGGAGGCCTCGCCGTCGGTGAGCGTCAGCCAGAGGTGTCCCTTCTTGCGCTGTGGCCGGCTGACGGTGGCCTCCACCAGAAAGCGCGGCGCGAAGCCCCGCTCCAGCAGCGCGCCGATCGACTCATTGAGCTCGCGGACGCTGTAGCGCGGGACGCCCTCGTTGGGGGGGCGGTGGGCGGTGGCCGTTGAAGGTGAACGCACGGGGCCCTCAGACGGTCAGGCGGCGGTACTGGCGCCACCAGAACAGGCTCACCAGCCCCGCCACAAGGAACAGCAGCTGCCCCACCGGGTGGTCGATGCGCACCAGACCCACTCCGCTGACCATCAGGCCGCTGCTCAGCAGGCGTGATCCATCGCGGCGATTGTTGGGGAACCAGCGGGGAGGGCGGCCCGGTGCCGCCGGGGTGAGAGAGGGTGCCATGGCGCGCCGATAGGCCGGTGGGCAGCCTAGTCGCGGTGGGGTGGGGGCAGAATGCCGCCCTACCGGCAAGCGCCAGCCTCCATGGCGGGTTCGTCACGCCCCCGGGAGCGCCTGCAGCAGCAGATCCGCGTTCCCCTGCCCCGCCAGCCCGAGCTGGTGCTGGTCACCGACCTCGACGGCACGTTGCTCGATGGCCCGCCCCGTTGGCGGCGGCGGCTCTACGCCTGGCTGGCCAGCGAGCGGGAGCGGGTGCTGCACGTCTACAGCACGGGACGGGATCTGCGGTCGGTGCGGGGGCTGCTGGCGGCGGAGCAGGAGATGGGGCTGCATCCGCCCCATCTGGTGATCGGGGATGTGGGCTGCACGCTGGCCTGCGGTGCCAGCCTCCAGCCCGTACCCCTGGCGGTGGAGCCGATCGAGGCGCGCTGGCGGGGAAAGCCGGAGCGGTTGTTGCCACTGCTGGCCTCCATGCCGGGTCTCTCCGCCCAGCCTGTGACGGCAGATCGGCGCCTGGCCTATCTCATCGATGTCGCGGCCATCGATCGTCAGCGGTTGGTTGAACTGGAGCCGCATGGTGTCGACTGGCTGATCTCGGGGGATCGCTACCTCGATGTCGTGCCAGCCGGCGTCAATAAGGGGAGCACGCTGCAGATCCTGCTGAGGTGGCTGGAGATCGGCGCGGAGCGGGTGGTCACCGCCGGCGATTCCCTCAACGACCTGGCGATGTTCGAGACCGGCCTGCCCGGGGTGATGGTGGGGAACGCCGAGCCCGACCTGGTGGCCGCGTTGCCCCGGCTTCCCGCCACCTACCGCGCCCGTGGGGAAGGTTGCGAGGGCATCCTCGAGGGGCTGCTGCATTTCGGTTTCGCGGCGCTGCTGGGCGATCTGGCCGCAGACGTGACAGCCCCCTCCCTCACGGCGACGGGGCGTTCCGCCCCTCCAGGCGGTTGCGGGTGAGCGCTGTGGCCACGGCGGTGCGAGGGTCCTCGGGCCAGGGATGCTTCGGGTAGCGGCCGCGCAGCTCTCGGCGGACCTGGCCGTACCCCTCCCGCCAGAACCCCTCCAGATCCCGGGTGATCGCCACCGGCCGACCCGCTGGCGAGAGCAGATGGACCGTGACCGGCAGGCGCCCCTCCAGCACGCAGGGGCTTTCCCTGGCTCCGAACATCTCCTGCAGCTTCACCGCCAGCACCACATCCTCCTCGCCATAGGCGAGCGGCACCTGCCTTCCCGAGGGCACCGGCAGGGAAGGGGGCAGCCATCGCTCCAGCTCCCGGCGTCGCTCCCAATCGAGATCGCCCCAGAGCGCCTCGACCAGCTCGATCCGCTGCAGATCCTGGCGGCAGCGCACGCTTGTGACCCAGGCCTCCAGCCAGGTGATCGGGTTGTAAGCCAGGGTGATCCAGCTGCGGTCCGGCCAGGGTGGGCCGAGATGGCGGTGCGCCAGGGCCAGCCGTTGTTGCAGCTGGCGGGAGGCAGGGGTCCAGGGCAGGGCCTCCAGGCCCAGCTCCCGCAGGCCCTCCGCCAGGGCCTCCTGCAGACAGGCGGCATCGGCTCCCCCTTCGCCCGCTTCGGGTTCCCACGGACGACGCTCCAGCACCAGGGCCCCAAGGCGGCGCACCTGTTCGCAGCGCAACCGCTCCGTCGCCCCGTCCCAGAAGGCCCGTTTCTCGCTCTCGCCCTCCTCGCGGGCCAGCGTCTCCAGCAGGGGGCGTGGCAGGGGGGCGGCGAGCAGCACCCGGGCGTCGCGGCCCTGGCCATCGAGGCTGGCGATCGCCAGGGCCTCCGCCGCCGCGAGCGGATCGTCGGGCGGTAGCCAGGCGCCGCGCCCGCCCCGCAGCAGATAGCGGCCGTCGCCTGGGGCGCGCGCCAGGGCCAGGCGCTCCGGATAGGCCCAGGCCAGGAGTTGGGCCACCTGCCAGGCCTCTCCTGCGGTGTCCGTGCCCTCCGGTGCCCCCGCTTTCATCGGCAGGAGCAGCTGCTCCACCTGCCGTCGCAGCTGCTCCTGTAGCCGTCGCATCGGCGCCCGGGCCCCACCCACTCCTGCCCGCAGCCAATCGAGCCGTCGCAGCAGGTCGGCCCCCGCTTCCTGGCGCCCCAGGGGATCCCGTTCGCTGATCAGCACTGCCAGGGCGGTCGCTGTCTCCAGCCATCCGTGTTCCTGGCCCCGCAGGAGCATGTGGGCCAGCCGGGGGTGCAGGCCGAGGCCGGCCATGGCGCGGCCGTGGGAGGTGAGGCGGCCGTCTGCTGAGAGGGCGCCAAGCTGCCCCAGCAGCCCACGGGCCTCCCGCAGGGGGACGGGCGCGGGGGGCTCCAGCCAGGGGAGGCTCTCCCCCAACGGATTGCCCCAGGCGGCCAGCTGCAGAGCGATCGGCAGTGGATCAATCCCCCGCAGTTCCGGCGCATCGAAGGCCGGCCGGCGTTGCTGCTCCGCCGGCGACCAGAGCCGCAGCACCCGCCCGGGCCCGAGCCGTCCGGCCCGTCCGCGTCGCTGCTCGGCGCTGGCCTGACTGGCCGGCAGGGTGACGAGCCCATCCATCCCGGTGCCGGGATCGAAGCGGCTGACCCGGCTCAGCCCGCTGTCGATCACCAGCCTTACCCCTTCGATCGTGAGCGAGCTTTCGGCAATCGAGGTGGTCAGCACCACCTTGCCGCCGGCCCCCTGGGCTGGGCGGATGGCCCGCCGCTGGGCGTCCAGCGGCAGCTGGCCGTGCAGGGGGCAGCAGTCCAGCTCGCTGGCCCAGGGCTGCTCGAGGATCAGGCGCAGGCAGGCCTGGATCTCCCGCTGCCCAGGCAGAAACACCAGCACGGTTTCGGCCCCATCGCGCTCGCCGAGCCAGTGCTGCTCAAGGGCCCGCACCACCTGCCGGGCCAGGGGCTCCTCGGGTCGGGGGGGCTGGTGCGCCACCGCGACCGGATGGCTGCGCCCTTCGCTGCGGATCACCTGGGCCCCATCGAGGCGCTCCGCCAGGGGCTCCAGATCGAGGGTGGCGGACATCAGCAGCAGCCGCAGGTCGGGCCGCACCAGGGTGCGGGCCTCGCGGGTGAGGGCCAGGGCCAGATCCGCCTCCGCCGGCCGCTCGTGGAACTCATCGAAGATCACGCAGGCCACGCCCTCCAGGGCGGGATCGGCCTGGAGCCGCCGCAGGAACAGGCCGTAGGTGACCACCTCCAGGCGGGTGGCGGCGGAGGTGCGGCGTTCCAGGCGTACGGAATAACCCACCTGGGCGCCCACGGGTTCGCCCAGGCCCTGGGCGAGACGCTCGGCGGCCCCCCGGGCCGCCAACCGCCGCGGCTCCAGCAGCAACACGCGCTCCCCAGGCGGCAAGGCCTGCAGCAGGGCCAGGGGGACGCGGGTGGTCTTGCCCGCTCCTGGGGCCGCCTGCAGCAGCAGGGTGGCACTGGGAGCGAGGGCCTCAACGATCGCTGGCAGATGGCGATCGATCGGCAGGGGCGGGCCGGCGATGGTGGGCTTCGTTGGACTCAGCGCACGTGCCGGACGCCGTCGACGGGATGGTAGGCCTCGCCGGTGGTCTCCTCGTAGACGATCGCCGGCAGACCGGTCTCGAACATCGTCTGCAGGGCTTCCTTCAGGTAGGGGTTCCAGCCGCCGGTGCTGACCTTGCCGTGGCGCACGGTCCAGTCCCAGGTGCCCTGGAGATCACGCGGGATGCGTCCTTCCCGGTCGCGTCGGGCGACCAGATCCTGGGATTCCACGATCCCCACAAGGATCGGCTGTTTGCCGTAGGCGGGGGTGATGCTGAGCTCGAGCCGCATCGGGTCTTCCTTCACCATCCGCAGGCGGAAGCGGGGCGGCAGTTTCAGGCCGTTCAGCACCGCGGCGACGATTCGGGTTCTCGGGTCGGACATCGGTGAGGCTTGGGTTGCGGAATCACGCAGGGAGACCGTAGGGCGGACCCCACCGGCGCAGGTGGCCTCAGGGGGCATCTCCCGGGATGGCCGACTGTTCGTTATCCCCACTGAAGCGCACGGTCAGCAGGTCTTCGCGGGTGATCTGGCCGTCGGCGTCGAGCAGTTCGGGGTGAACCGTGACCCGCCCGGTGCGGTCGGAGGGGCGCTCAGCGCTGCGACCGGTGGGGATGTCGCCGGGGCGGGGAACGGCTCGAAACCCCTGGGCCATCACCCGGAACGCCTGCCAGAGGAGCAGCAAAAAACAGATGCCGTAGAGAACGGGGAAGAGATCCGTGAGGGAGGGGAGGCTCTGCGGCATGGCTCGCGGGAACAGCCGGTCGGCAGTGTGGCGGCCGGATGCCACCCCATCATCACTCGTTCGGTGTCGATTGGCTGCCGGCGGAGGAGACCATCCAGGCCCAGAGGGTGGTGCAGGCGGCCCCGAAGGCGAGGAAGGCAAGCAGAAGGCGGCTGGTGTCCATGGTGTGCAACGAATCTTTACGGATCCTAGGTGTGATGCGCTCGCTTCGCCTGCCCTGGGGTGGTTGCAGGGGACGGTTTGCCCTCCCTTCCCCGCTTCCAAGGCGGTGTCTAGCGTTCGCTCCTTCTCCTTTGCCGCCTGCGATGCGACCCCACCGCGCCCTCTCCGCCGGTACCGCCGGCCTGGCGGCGGCCGCACTGTTGGCCGCCCCCTTCCTCTCGCCACCGTCCACCGCCGCGGCCCCTGCGGCCGGTGCGGTGCTCGGCCGCCAATCGTTTGTGGCGGAGGCGGTGCGGCGGGCGGCGCCGGCGGTGGTCACCATCGACACCGAGCGGACCGTGGCGGTGCGCGGGGGCGGCGGGGGCGGCGGCGGCGGCCTCCTCTCCGATCCCTTCTTCCGCCAGTTCTTCGGGCTGCCCCAGCTGCGCCAGCCTTCCCAGCGCACCGAGCGGGGCCAGGGCAGTGGCTTCCTCTACCAGAGCAACGGGCTGATCCTCACCAATGCCCATGTGGTGGAGCGCAGCGACCGGGTGACGGTGGGGCTGCAGAACGGGCGGCGGGTGTCGGGAACCGTGGTGGGGCTCGACAGCCTCACGGACCTGGCCGTGGTGCGTCTTGAGGGGGGCGGGCCCTGGCCGGTGGCCGCCCTCGGGAATTCCGATGCTCTGCAGGTGGGGGACTGGGCCATCGCCGTGGGCAATCCCTTCGGCCTGGACCAGACGGTGACCCTGGGCATCGTCAGCAGCCTCAACCGCAACGCCAGCAAGCTGGGCATCACCGATAAACGGCTCGATCTCATCCAGACAGATGCCGCCATCAACCCCGGCAATTCCGGTGGGCCTTTGCTGAATGCCGCCGGCGAGGTGGTGGGGATCAACACGTTGGTGCGATCGGGCCCCGGAGCTGGGCTCGGCTTCGCCATCCCGATCAATCGGGCCCGTACCATCGCCAGCCAGCTGGTGAGCACCGGCCGGGCGAGCCACCCATTCATCGGTGTGGCACTCGATCAGGCCGGCAATGGGGTGCGCGTGATGGCGGTGCAGCCGGGGGGACCCGCGGCGCTGGCCGGGCTGAAGGTGGGAGATGTGATTGAGGCGGCGGGGCGACGGCCGATGCAATCACCCGCCCAACTGGTGGCTGCTGTGGAAGCCACCGGGGTGGGACGCACCCTGGAGCTCTCGGTGCGCCGCGGATCGCAGTCGTTGGTGGTGCCCGTGGTGCCCCAGGAGATGACGAAGTCGCGCTGAGGCTCACCAGGGGTGGCCCCGTCGGGCGGCCCCCCTGGATTCAGTCCATCGCCTCAGAGAACGTCGGGGGATTGTCCACCGGGGGTCTGGTGGCCGGGAGCCGGGCGCAGGGACTCGAGCAGGGTGGGGTCGAGCTCGGTGCCACCGCTGAAGGCCTGGGAGCTGCCCAGTTGCTGACGCATGACCCACTGGGTGGCCGCCTTCTGGCTGTGCCACGCCTGCAGCAGCTGCTTGGCCAGGCCCTGGAGGGCCTGGGGATCCAGGGTGGCGTCGATGGCCCGGCTCATGCGCTCCAGTTCGAACTGCTGGCCGAGACTCAGGGCAAGAGGTTCCGACATGGGGACCGGTGCGATGGGACGGGTGGACCGCGCCAAAGCTACAAACTGTTTCAGAGGCCCACGTATCCGTTGCAACAGGGCTAGCCGCTTCGTCAGCGAAAACGGTCAGGGTTCCCGGTCACGCATGGGCTCTGTGGACGCGGATGGCGCCCGCCTCAGCCGTTCTCCCGCAGGATTTCCACGCATTGGGTGACGCATTCCCCGTCCTCAAGGGAGCAGGTGGTGATGCACTCGAAATAGGCCTCCACCGGATCCGGAGAGGGGCCTGCCGTTTCGCTGCTGCCATCCAGGGAGAGGCCGAGGAGCCCCAGGGCTGGCGGCAGAAAGCCATCGTCGGCAGGGGTGGAGCCAAGGGGGGCGAGGGGGAAGCTCATCGGGTCGTTCCTGGTATGTGTTGTCAGCCTATGAACACAGAACCAGATGCGCCACTGGAATAAGCCCTCTTGCCTACGGATCTGTGTAGTTGTGTGAGGGCGGGGTCTCGTCGTGGCTCTCCTGCCGGGCTGCCTGGCGCCGGTCCTGGCGCTGCTGCTGCTTCTGTTGCTGGCGTAGGCGGTTTTCCCGGCGGCGCGCCTCGGCGGCCCGGGCGTCCGCCGCCTCCCGGGCCTCCTCCGCCTCCTCGCGCTTCTTCTCCTGGTAGTAGGCGTAATCGCCGCGGTAGAGCACCAGTTCGCCGTCGCGCAGCTCCACGATGCGGTTGGCCACCTGGCCGATGAAGTAGCGGTCGTGGGAGACGATCAGGGCCGCCCCCTCATAGGCCCTGAGGGCATCCTCGAGCATCTCCTTGGCGGGGATGTCCAGGTGGTTGGTGGGTTCGTCGAGCACCAGCAGGTTGCAGGGGGAGACGAGCAGAAGGGCCAGCGCCAGCCGTGCCTTCTCGCCGCCGCTCAGCTGGCCGACCTGCTTGAACACCGCGTCGTTGCTGAAGCCGAGGCTGCCCAGCAGGGAGCGCACCTGGCTCTGGCTCCAGTCGGGCACTGCCTCAAACAGCGTGTCGATCACGGTCTTGTCCAGGTTGAGGGCTTCGGCCTGGTTCTGCTCGAAATAGCCCGCCACCACGTTGTGGGCCCCCAGGGCCGCCTGCCCCTCCTGGGGCGTCTCCAGCCCCATCACCAGCCGCAACAACGTGGACTTGCCGGCCCCGTTCGGGCCCACGAAGGCGATGCGGTCGCCGCGTTCCACCTCCAGGGAGGCCCCCAGAAACAGGATCCGCTCGCCGTAGCTGTGGCTGAGGTCTTCGATCACGGCGACCTGGCGGCCGCAGCGGGGGGCCGGCGGGAAGCGGAAACGCGGGCCGGCCACGCTCTCCAGCGGCGCATCAATCCGCTCGACTTTCTCCAGGAGCTTCTCGCGGCTCTTGGCCTGGGTGCTGCGGGTGGCGCTGGCACGGAAGCGGTCGATGTAGGCCTGCTGGCTGGCCAGCTCCTTCTGCTGCCGCTCGAAGGCCGCCAGGCCGGCCTCCTGCTCCAGCCGTTTCTGCTCGAGATGCTGGCTGTAGTTGCCCAGATAGCTGCGCGAGACGCCCCGTTCGGTTTCGACGATCTGGTTGCACACCCGATCGAGGAAGGCCCGGTCGTGGCTGATGACCACCAACGGCACGCTCTGGCCCCGGAGGTAGTCCTCCAGCCACTGAATCGTTTCGACGTCGAGGTGGTTCGTGGGCTCGTCGAGCAGCAGCAGATCCGGCTCCTGCAGCAGGATCTTGCCCAGGGCGATGCGCATCTGCCAGCCGCCGGAATGGTCGCCCACCGGCAGGTCGGCCTGCTCGGAGGCGAAGCCGATCGTGGGCAGCAGGCGGTCGATGCGGGCGTCGAGCTCGTAGCCGTGCAGGGCTTCGAAGCGGCTCTGCAGTTCGCCCAGTTCGCGGATCAGGGCGTCGAGGTGGTCCGCATCGCTGGCGGCCCGCTCCTCCCCCATTTCCCGTTCCACCCGCCGCTGGCGGTTGAGCACCTCGGCGGCCTCGCCGAAGGCCTGAAACAACTCCTCGCGCACGCTGCGCTGGGGGTCGACGTCGAATTCCTGCTGCAGATAAGAAATGCGCGGATCCCCCTGGCGCACCACCTGGCCGCTGCTGGGCTCCTCCAGGCCGGCGAGGATGCGCAGCTGGGTCGACTTGCCGGCGCCGTTCACCCCCACCAGGCCGATGCGGTCGCCGGGGCGGATCTCCCAGCTGACATCCCGCAGC
>CAIVPT010000003.1 GCA_903907855.1 uncultured Synechococcaceae cyanobacterium
CTGCCCCAGGCGTTGCTGTCACAGGATCTGCAGAAGTCGCGGTTCCAGGCGGCTCGCCGGGTCTGGGAGGAGAAGCCCGAGCTGCTGGTGGAGAAGTTCGTCCCGATGTTCCTCGACGGCCTGCGCAACCTGCGGCCTTCCCTCGCCGCCCAGCCGTAGGGCGGCGCGACCGCCCGGCCGCCCCTTCCATGGCCCACCTCGGCCTGCTCTGCCCCGCCGCCGCCAGCCACCTGATGGTGATGGGCGGCCTGGGGCATGAGCTGCAGCGGCGCGGTCACCGGGTGACGCTGGTGGGCATCCCCGACGCGGCCCCGGCCGCAGCGGCGGCCGGCCTGGGTTTCGCTCCGATCGCTTCGGAGGAATGCCCGCCGGGTACCGCGCAGGCGGCCCTTGAGCACATCGGTTCCCTGAGCGGCCTGGCCGCCTTCCGCGCCACCTTCGCCCAGCTGCAACGCTCCACCGCCCTTCTGCTGCGCGACGGACCGGAGCTCCTGCGTGGTCTGGGGGTCGACGGCCTGGTGGTCGATCAGACCATCTTCGCCGGCCCCACCCTCGCCGAGCAGCTGGGGTTGCCCTTCGTGAGTGTCTGCAGCGCCCTGCCCCTCAACGCCGACCCCGCCGTTCCCCCCTTCCAATTCGGCTGGGGACCCTCGCCCTCCCGCTGGGCCCGCCTGCGCAACCGCCTGGCCCAGCGGCTGACGGCCCGGCTGCTGGCTCCGATCCAGGCGGAGATCGCCGCCCACCGCGCCGCCGCCGGCTTGCAGCCGCTGCGTCGCGGCGCCGATCCCCATTCGCGCCTGGCCCAGATCTGCCAGCTGCCGCCGGAGTTGGATTTCCCCCGCCGCTCCCCGCCCGCCTGCCTCCACTACACCGGCCCCCTCACGGTGCCCTCCATACGGCCCGAGGTGCCCTTCCCCTGGGAGCGGCTGACGGGCCAGCCGCTGTTCTACGCCTCCCTGGGCACGATCCAGAACCGCCAGCTCGATCGGTTTGTGACCTTGGCGGAGGCCTGCCGCCACCTG
The DNA here is from genome assembly GCA_903907855.1 of uncultured Synechococcaceae cyanobacterium. Taxonomy (GTDB): domain Bacteria; phylum Cyanobacteriota; class Cyanobacteriia; order PCC-6307; family Cyanobiaceae; genus Cyanobium. Next base: position 1,023 of record CAIVPT010000003.1, read on the forward strand.
GACGCCCAGCTGGTGATCAGCCTCGGTGGTGGCTGTGCGCCCGAGGATCTGCCGCCCCTGCCCGGGTCGCCGCTGGTGGTGGGCCGGGCTCCCCAGCTGGAGCTGTTGAAGCGGGCCGCCCTCACCATCAGCCATGGCGGCCTGAATACGGTGCTCGAATCGCTGGCGGCGGGCGTGCCGCTGGTGGCGATCCCGATCGCCAACGACCAGCCCGGGGTGGCCGCCCGCCTGGCCTGGAGCGGCGCCGGCGCGGTGGTGCCCCTGCGGCGGCTCACGGCGCCCCGCCTGCGGGCCGCGATCGAGGGGGTGCTGGGCGATCCCGAGGTGCGCGCCCAGGCCCAGCGCCTGCAGGCGGCGATCCAGCGCTGCGGCGGTGTGGGCCGCGCCGCCGACCTGATCGAGCGGGCGCTGGCGAGCGAGCAGCCGGTGCTGGGCTGAGGCCTTGCTGATCCCCGTCCCCTGGCGGCTGCTGGAGCCCCCCCCCGATCCGCCACCCCTGCAGGAGCCCCTGCTGCTCTCCCTGGATGTGCGCGACCCGCTCCCCGATCCCGTGCGGGCGGATCTGGCGGCCAGCCTGGTGCCGGTGGAGCAGCAGCGGTGGGAGGCCCTGCGGCTGCCGGAGGATCGGGAGCGGTTTCTGCGGGGCCGGGGGGGGCTTCGGCGCCTCTTGGGGGCGTGGCGGGATGAACCGCCGGAGGCGGTGCCGATCGGGGCGGGAGCCCATGGCAAGCCCTGTTGCACCGGTGGGCCGGAGTTCAACCTCAGCCATTCCGGCGACCTGATCCTGCTGGCCCTGCACCGCGAGCGGGCGGTGGGGGTGGATGTGGAGCAGCTGCGCCCCGGACTGGCCTGGCGCCCGATCGCGCGGCGGGTGCTGCCGCCGGCGGAGTGGCAGGCGCTGGAGGCCGAGGGCGCCGAGGCCTTTCTCGCCGCCTGGTGCCGCCTGGAGGCGCGGCTCAAGGCCCAGGGGCTGGGGTTCGCGGGGCTGGGACAGCCGGCGGTTGCGGTGGAGCTGTGGGATGTGGCCGTGCCGCTGGGTTATCGGGCGGCGTTGGCCTTGGCCCTGGCCCCCGAAGCCCCCTCGCTCCCCTGACC
>CAIVPT010000004.1 GCA_903907855.1 uncultured Synechococcaceae cyanobacterium
CAGCGGCGACCAGGAGAAGACGATCTCGTCGGCGTCGATGTCCTCGAGCAGGTAGAGGTCGACGCTCTCGATCTCCAGCTCGCGGCGGCGGGCGGCGTGCAGCTGGTGCAGGCGCAGGCCGATCAGGAAGTTGGTGACCCCCGGCGAGATGCCCAGGTTGATCAGGGCGGCCAGGCCGCGGCGTTGATAGGGCTCGTCGAAGGCGTACTGGGAAAAGGTGAGGGTGCGCTCGGTCTCGTCGTCATACATGTCCGAGGCCAGATCCACCGCGTGGGCGCCGATCGCCAGGCCGAGCTCGAGGATCGGCTGGTTGAAGCGGGGGTGGGCGGCATTCACCAGCAGGCGGGCGCCCTCAAGCCGCGGGCGGCCGGGGTGATCGCCGCGGAAGAGGTCGTCGAAGTCGAGCGCGGTGACGAAATCGATGCGGTCGAACAGCCATTCGGCGTGGAACAGCGCATCGCGGGCCAGCTCCGGCTCCTGCACCACCACCACGAAGCGCAGGGGCACCTCGTCGCGCTCGGCCAGCTCGGCCAGGCAGATCAGCATGGAGGAGCCCACAGCCCCGAGGCCGAAGAACACCACCGGCAACACGGCGGGGGCAGCGGGCGTGGCGGGGGACGGGTCCATCGGGAGGGGGAGTGGGTCCGTGGTAGCGGCAGTGCCCGTAATTGTCGAGCCTGGCGGGGTGGACTCAGATCAGCTCCGGATGGGCTGGATCCCCCTTGAACGGTCCCACCAGATCGTCTGTGATCCAGCCGCCGTAGAAGCCACCGGGCTGGGGCCGCACCCGCTCGCCATCCAGCCAGCAGCCATCCATCGGGGCGGGGTAGAGGGCGAACCAGCCCGCCAGTGCCGTGTAGGCCGGCGTGGGGGTGGGGTACTGCCAGATCACCCGCTCCAGCGAGCGGCCGTCGGGGGCCACCACCGTGAAATAGCGGGCCACCCCCTTCCATTCGCAGAAGCTGCGCCCCCCGGCGGGCCGCAGCAGGCGCGGATCGAACGCCTCGGGGGGCAGGTAGAAGCTGGGGGGGTGGAAGGTTTCCAGCACCCGCAGCGAGTGGTGCGTTTCCGCCAGCGGCAGCCCGAGGGCCTCCACCCGCACATGCCGGTGGCAGGGCACCAGGGCCGGCGGACGTGGGTAGGCCGCCACCCGTTCGCGGCCATCTGGATCGAGCCAGGCGGGCTGAGGGGGCGCGCTCTCCATCGCCTTAGCCGGGGATGAAGTGGCGCAGGCGGCGGGCCTCGTCCCCGGCGCGCCGCTGCAGCTCGGCATCGCTGAGGGTTTCCTCCTCCCGTTGCTGGGCGGCGATCACGTCGCTCTCCTGCAGTGGGTAGCCGGCCACCTGGGCCATCGCCAGGAAGGAGTCCAGATCAACGCCCGCGTGCAGGCGGGCCTGGAGCTCGGGCTGGCTGCGGCAGTGGGAGAGAAAGGCGTCGAGCTGCGCGAGGCTCACGGGGGAGGCGAGAACAGATCTCTCTCTAGCGGATCCGGCCGCGGGGGGGCGTCTCCGGGGGAGGGCCCCAGGGGGAGGAGGCTGCCGGGCTCGAGGCGAACCGCCTCCCAGCCGGCCGGATCCCAGGGGGCCAGGAGCGGTTCGAGGGCGCGCAGGCCGGGGCCGTCGCTGGGCTCGAGCCAGGCCTCCTCCAGCCCCATCGGGATCACCACCGGCATGCGGTCGTGCACGCGGCGCAGCAGGTCGTTGGGGGCGGTGGTGAGGACCACGGCGGTGTCGAGTTCACCGCCGTCGGCGCCGACCCAGCGATCCCAGAGGCCGCCGAGCCAGAAGGGCTCGCGGCTGCGGGGACGGAACAGCCAGGGCTGGCGGCTGCCGTCGCTGCGCTTCTGCCATTCGTAGAAGCCATCGGCGGGCAGCAGGGCGCGGTGGTGGCGCCAGGGGCCGCGGAAGAAGGGCTTCTCCGCCACGGTTTCGCTGCGGGCGTTGATGGGACGGCGCAGGCCGAGGGGATCGCGGCTCCAGGCCGGCACCAGCCCCCAGAGGGCCAGGCCCACCGCCAGGCGGCCGTGCTCCTGGCGCTGCAGCAGCACCGGTTCGCTGGGCCGCACCTGGGGCCGGGGGGCGTAGTGCTCCAGCAGGCCGTCGGGGAGGGGACCGCGCAGGTGGGGCAGCAGCCGGTCGATGGTGGTGGTGAGGGAGTAGCGGCCGCACATGGCCAGGCGATGCGGGGAATGGGGGCGTTCGGTTCTTTCGACCCGCGCCGGGTCCGGCGGCTGAGCGGCCGACCTAGCCTGACCCAACTCTCCATCTCCGCCGCATGGCCATCCGCCAGGACGACAACCGCCCAAGCCGGCGCTTCGGCCTGATCAACCTGCTGCTGATCGGCTTCGGCGTGCTGCTGCTGGTCACGAATCTGTTGCCCAACCCGGCGACGCAGGTGCCGCGGGTGCCCTATTCCCTGTTCATCGACCAGGTGAACGCCGACAACGTGCGGCGGGCCTACATCACCTCCGATCAGATCCGCTACGAACTGATCAAGGCGCCCGAGGAGGGGGCCCCCACGGTGCTGGCCACCACGCCGATCTTCGACATGGAATTGCCGCAGCGGCTGGAGCAGCACAGCGTGGAATTCGCGGCGGCGCCGCCGCGCAAGCCCAATATCTTCAGCACCATCCTCAGCTGGGTGGTGCCGCCGCTGATCTTCATCCTGGTGCTGCAGTTCTTCGCACGCCGCAGCGGCATGGGCGGCGGGGCCCAGGGGGCGCTGAGCTTCACCAAGAGCAAGGCACGCGTGTATGTGCCGGATGAGGAATCGCGCGTCACCTTCGCTGATGTGGCGGGTGTGGATGAGGCCAAGGCGGAGCTCACCGAGATCGTTGACTTCCTGAAAACGCCGGAGCGCTACGCGGCGATCGGCGCCCGCATCCCGAAGGGGGTTTTGCTGGTGGGCCCTCCGGGCACCGGCAAAACCCTGCTCTCGAAGGCGGTGGCTGGCGAGGCCGGTGTGCCGTTCTTCATCATCAGCGGCTCGGAATTCGTGGAGCTGTTTGTGGGCGCCGGCGCGGCCCGGGTGCGCGATCTGTTTGAGGAGGCCAAGAAAAAGGCTCCCTGCATCATCTTCATCGATGAGCTGGATGCGATCGGCAAGAGCCGCTCCGGCTCGATGGGTGTGGTGGGTGGTAACGATGAGCGTGAGCAGACCCTCAACCAGCTGCTCACGGAAATGGATGGCTTCGCCGCCCAGGACAAGCCGGTGATCGTGCTGGCGGCCACCAACCAACCGGAAACCCTGGATGCGGCGCTGCTGCGGCCCGGTCGTTTCGACCGGCAGGTGCTGGTGGATCGCCCCGACCTCTCCGGCCGGCGCACGATCCTTGATATTTACGCCAAGAAGGTAAAGCTGGCCGATGGCGTGGATCTCGACCGCATCGCCCAGGCCACCGCCGGGTTTGCCGGGGCGGATCTGGCGAATCTGGTGAACGAGGCGGCTCTTTTGGCGGCCCGCGGCTATCGCACGGCCGTGGAGCAGGGCGACCTCAACGAAGCGATCGAGAGGGTGGTGGCGGGCCTGGAGAAGAAGAGCCGCGTGCTGCAGCCCGATGAGAAGAAGGTGGTGGCGTATCACGAGGTGGGCCACGCGATCGTGGGTCACCTGATGCCGGGTGGCAGCAAGGTGGCGAAGATCTCGATCGTGCCGCGGGGGATGAGCGCCTTGGGCTACACCCTGCAGCTGCCCACCGAGGAGCGCTTCCTCAATTCCAAGGAGGATCTCGAGGGGCAGATCGCCACCCTGCTGGGGGGCCGCAGCGCCGAGGAGATCGTGTTCGGAGCGGTTACTACTGGCGCCGCCAACGATCTGCAACGCGCCACCGACATCGCCGAGCAGATGGTGGGCACCTACGGCATGAGCGACACCCTGGGGCCGCTGGCCTACGACCGCCAGAGCGGCAGCCGCTTCCTGGGGGGCCAGGCTAATCCACGGCGGGTGGTGAGCGATGCCACGGCCCAGGCGATCGACCGCGAGGTGCGGGGCCTGGTGGACCGTGCCCACGACCGGGCCCTGGCGATCCTGCACCACAACCGCGAGCTGCTCGAATCGATCTCCAGCGAGATCCTCGAGAAGGAGGTGATCGAGGGCGACGCCCTCAAGAACCTCCTGGCCACCAGCGTCCTGCCGCAGGAGGCGGTGGCGGTCTGAGGGAGGCAGCCAGATCGCTGAGGGAGCTGCTCCCCGATTCAGGCGTCTTCCCGTAGATGTTCGCCGCGCCTGATCCCGCCGTTCTGGATCCCACCGCCCCGTCCCTGGCCCGGCTGGAGCTGCGCGGCTTCGGGGTGGTGCAGGGGGTGGGGCTGCGGCCGCGGCTGTGGCAGCTGGCGTCGGAGCTGGGGTTGGTGGGGTC
>CAIVPT010000005.1 GCA_903907855.1 uncultured Synechococcaceae cyanobacterium
GTCGCTCATCTCAAAGAACACCGGCGCCATCACTTCCCAAAACAGGCCGAGGTTGGCGTAGTAGCTCATCTGCTTCACCTGCTCCATGAACATCTCAGGGAACAGCTTATAGAGGCCCAGCATCAGCGGATTGCCGCGGAAAAACGCCTTGATCGCCCGATCGGCGTTGGCGCGATAGGCATCGCTGGCCAGGTAGTCGTTGAAGCGGCCGCCCATGCCCTGGTGCCAGAGCATCGCCTGCATGCAGGCCTCGGCGAACTCCATGTTGATCCGGTCGTGCCAGAGGTGATGGAGCAGCTTCGGCATGGCGCGCGTTTCACCGCGGTCCATGAAGGCCAGCAGTTCGGGATGGGCCTTCTCGCCACCCCGCCAGATGCGCAGCTGCGACTGGTCGCCGGCGTAGGCATTGGGGCGGTCGAGATACTCCTGGCTGATGAAGTACTTGAAGGCCGGCAGGGGGTTGAGGAACACCCGCTCGGCGATATACAGCAGATCGCGCCAGTAGAAATCCATCGGCACGGCATAGGCCTTGTAGATGCCGATGATCTGCATCAGGTTTTCCGGCGTATCCGGCAGCATCGAGCCGCCTGCCTCCAGCCGGTGGATCACCTCCGCCCAGCGGTGCTGGGAGGGGGGAATGGGCAACTGGGTGGCGGCTTCGGCCGCGGGGGCGCTGGTGGGGGGCGTCATGCGGGCAGAACCTCGGGAACGGCGGCGAGGGTGGTGGCAGGGCTGGCGCTCGCCAGGGGGGAGAGGGTGGGGCCCTGGGCGAGCAGGAAGGGCTGGGCGCGCAGGGCGATGGCGGCGGTGGCTGGCTCACTCCAGCCGGTGAGGGCGGTGGGCCACAGGCCCGTGCCGATCACCAGCAGGGTGAGGGCCAACGCCGGCATCCGCTCGGCCCAGGTGGTGGCGATCCAGTCGGCCCGGGCGTTGTCGAGGCGGCCAAAGCCCACCCGGTTGAACAGACGCACCGCATACACGGCGGTGAACCCCGAAGCGATCAGGCTCACCAAGGTGGCGCGGGGGAAGGCGGACCAGCTGCCCTCGAACACCAGCAGCTCCGCCGGGAAGCCCGACAGGCCCGGGATGCCGGCGGCGGCCATCAGCGCCAGCAGCAGCATGCCCAGGGTGAAGGGCAGGCCCCGCAGCGGATTGAGCAGGCCGGAGAGCTCTGGAATCATGGTGGTGCCGGTGCGGCGCTCGATCAATCCCACACAGGCGAAGAGCAGGGCCACGATCATTCCGTGGGCCAGGCACTGGGCCACCGCGCCCTGGAGGCTGAGGGGGGTGGCGGCCGCCAGGGCCAGCACCAGCAGGCCCATGTGGCCCAGGGAGCTGTAGGCCATCAGACGGCGAATGTCCTTCTGGGCAATGGCATTGAGGGCGCCATACACGGCGCTGATGGCGCCGGCGGCGGCGATCCAGGGCGACCAGGCCATCCACACCTCCGGCAGGAAGCCCACCCCGAAGCGCAGCAGCCCGTAGGCCCCCAGCTTGGAAACGGCTCCACCCAGCAGCATCACCACCGGGGTGGGCGCCTCTCCGTAGGTGAACGGCTGCCAGCCATGCAGCGGCACCACCGGCAGCTTGAGCCCGAAGGCCAGCAGCAGCAGCGCCAGGATCGCCACCTGGCCCCGGGGCCCCACGGCGGCAGACGCCAGATCGTCGTAGCTGAAACCCAGGCCGTTGGCATTGAACCAGCCGAAGGCCAGCACCGCCGCCAGCAAACTCAACCCCGACACCGCGCCGTAGAGCAGGAAGCGGACCGCCGCCCCCGCCCGCCGCGGTCCGCCCCAGATCGCCACCAGCAGGGTGGTGGGGATCAGCACCAGCTCGAAGGCCAGCACGAACAGCAGGGCATTGCGGGCCAGCAGGGCGCCCACCACGCCCAGGTTGGTGGCGAGCATCAGGGGGTAAAACAACCGCGGCCGCGATTGATCCGCCGGGGCGGAGAGGATCGCCAGGGTGGTGAGCAGGGCGGTGAGCAGCACCAGGGGCAGCGACAGGCCATCGAGGCCCAGGTCGAGCTCCAGGCCGAGCTTGGGCAGCCAGGCCAGGTGCAGATCGGCCGGCGCCTGGCGCCAGGCCAGCAGGCCCACCAGCAGCTGGAGGCCCGCCGCCAAGGCAGCCAGGGTGCGCACCCGGGCGGAGGGGCCATCGGGCAGCAGGGGGAGAAGGAAACCGGCCAGCAGGGGCAGGCCGAGCAGCAGGGGCAGCAGGAGGGAAGCCATCAGCGGACGGGGCGGAGCAGGTCGGCGGGCAGGGGGGGCGCCTGGGCGAGCAGCCAGGCCGCCATCAGCAGCACCCCCAGCAGCAGGGTGAGGGCGTAGGCCTGGGAGCGGCCGCTGGTGGTGAGGCTGAGGCGGCGGGCCCCCTCGAGGGCGGCGCCGCCGGTGGCGCCGCTGAAGCCATCCACCAGCCGTTCATCCGACCAGGCGCTGAAGCGGGCCAGCGCCACCACCAGGCCCACCACCGTGCGGTGATAGAAGCGCTCGGTCTGCATGTCGTGGGCCAGCCAGTCCTGAAGGCCGCCGAGGGCGGAGGGAAGCTGGGCCAGGGGGTGGGGCCGCAGATAGAACAGGGCCGACAGACCGGCTCCCACCAGGGTGGAGAGCAGCAGCGGCACCGCCAGCGGACCCCAGCCCGGCAGGGGCGTGAGGGCGAACACACCGTTGCGCACCAGCAGCTGGGGCAGGTGCAGCACCATCCCCATCAGCCCCAAGGTGGGCAGGGCCATCAGCCAGAGCACCTCCGGTGAGCGGGCGGTGAAGGGGGTGGTGGGGCCGCACCAGATCTGGCCGAACACCCGCACCAGGCCGGCACTCAGCAGGGCATTGGTGAGCAGCACCAGACCGCCGAGCAGCACGGGATGGCCGCTGGCGGCGGTGAGCTCCATCAGCTCGCGCAGGGCGCCGAACCCACCGAAGGGCGGCAGACCGATCAGGCCGGCGGCGCCACTGAGAAAGGCGAGCCCCATCAGCGGGCGCTTGGCCCACAGGCCCCCCAGCTGGGTGAGGTCCTGGGTGACGTTGGTGATCACGATCGCCCCCACCGCCATCAGCATCAGCGCCATCGGCAGGGGGTACACGAGCATCAGGTGGTCGGCCACATCGATGCCCCCCAGGCCCACGGCCACGAACAGCAAACCCAACCAGCTGCTCACCAGGAAGGAGAGGGCCCGCTTCACATCCACCTGGGCCAGGGCGATCAGGGAGGCCACAACCGCAGTGGTGCCGCCCACCACCACCAGCACGGTTTCCACCAGGGGGCTCAGGGCGATGAGAGGTTCGAGGCGCAGAAGCACCCAGGCGCCGCCCACCACCACCACCGAGTTGCGCAGCACGGTGGAGGGCAAGGGGCTCTCCATCGCCTCATCGAGCCAGAGGTGCAGGGGGATCTGGGCGCACTTGCCCATCGGACCGGCGATCAGGGCCAGCAGGATCAGCTGGAAGCCGGGGGGCAGGGGCAGGTGGTTGTTGGCCTGGTCGGCCGCCCAGGCCTGCAGGCCGTGGAAGTTCCAGGTGCCGGTGATCGGCAGCAGGGCGATCACGCCCGCCAGCAGGATCAGGTCGCCGATGCGCTTGGTGAGGAAGGCATCGCGGGCTCCCTTGACCACCAGCGGCTGGTTGTACCAGGTGCCAACGATCAGATAGGTGCCCATGGTGAGCAGCTCGAGGATCACGTAGCTGAAGAACAGCGAGTCGGTGAGCACCAGCGCGCAAAGGCCGGCCTCGAAAAAGCTCAGGGAGCCGAAGAAACGCGGCCAGCCCCAATCCATCTCCAGGTAGCCGATCGAATAGATCTGCACCAGCACGTGCAGGCCGGTGATCACGGTCATCGCGATCAGGGCCGGCTCGGTGATCAGGCCATCGATGCCGATGCGCAGGCCGGCGGTGTCCAGCCAGGTCCAGCCGAAGGTGAGGGGCCGGTAGATCGCCGCCGAGCCGGCCGTGGAATTGGAGTGGAGGGCCACCAGGGCCAGGGAGCTGTGCAGGAACGCCGCGCTCACCATCAACAGGTTCAGGTAGCCGCAGGGGCGCGGTCCGGTGCGGGAGATGATCCCGGGCGACCAGAGCAGCGACAACAGGGAGGCCAGCAGCGGGTAGAGGGGCACCAGCCAGGCCGTCTGCGCGAGGAACAGGTTCATGGCGACCGGGGGAAAGTGTCCGGGGGGGAACTTGTGGCGCGTGAGGCTAGGGACTGGATCAGGCCGCTGGGGTGGTACGTAACGAAGCAAGCGTGATGGGGGGCAACAGCACTTCTGATCGATCACGCCGCCGCCAGCTCGCTGCAACGGCGACAGTGCCAGCGGACCGGCGGTGACAGAGTGGATCTCTGAAGAGGGGAAAGCACCAATGGCCTGCCCGCATTGCGGTTGCCACCTGGTGTCCCTCAGCAGGGAGCGATCCTGTCCGCTGGTGTGCAGCCGCTGCAACCACCCGATCCAGCGGGAACTCGATCCCGCGGGCCGTCGCCAGCGGCTGGGCAACGTGGCCACCCTGCTGGCACTGGTGCTTGCGGGCGGTGTGCTCTTTGCCCTCTCTGCCCTTCACGACGCCCGCACCCCGCTGCCGGAGTCGGTGGAGCAGCAGGAGAACGGGGGGGTGAGCGACTAACGGCGCCGCCAGAGCCACACCAGCACGGCCCCTGCCGCCGCCACCGCAAGGGCGCCGAGCAGGAGGCCGCCAACCGGTTCAAGCCAGGTGAGCACCTTGGAATAGTGGGGCCCCAGGCCCAGCCCCGCCAGGGTGAGGGCGCTCACCCACAGCAGGCTGCCGGCGGCGGTCCAGCTGAGGAAGGCGGGCTGGGGCATCAACTCGATGCCGGCGGGCACCGACACGAAGGTGCGCACCCCCGGAATCACGCGCCCCCAGAACACCACCGCCACCCCATGGCGGAGGAACCAGCGGCGGCTGGCGGCCAGGGCGGCCGGGCTGAAGCCCAGCCAGGTGCCATGGCGCTCGGCGAAGCGCTCGAGCCGCCGTTCGTTGATCAACCGCCCCAGGCCGTACCAGCACCAGGCACCGAGCACGCTGCCCAGCACCCCGGCCAGGATCACCGGCACCAGCTCCAGCCGGCCCTCATGCACCAGGAAGCCGGCGAAGGGCAGGATCAGCTCCGCCGGCATCGGTGCCACCACGGTTTCCAGCAGCATGGCCACCGCAATGGCCGCATAACCAAGCAGGGGGCTGGCCTCAGCGGCGGCCCCCAGCAGGCGCGGCACTGCGGTGATCCAATCGATCATGGGTTCAGGCGTCGCTGTGGCCGCGACGCCTCAGCTGACGCACCAGCTTCTCGATCTCCAGATAAAAGAAGAACAGCACGCTCACGCCCACGCAGAGCCCCAGATCCCGCAGCGGCAGGGGTGTGGTGCCGAAGAAGGAGGCCAGGGCGGGCACGTAGAGCAGGGAGAGCTGCAGGGCTGAGGTGAGCAGCACCGCCCAGAGCAGCCAGGGGTTGGAGAAGGGGGGCACCTGCCAGAGGGGCCGCTCGCTGCGGGCGGAGAGGGCGTGGCCCATCTGGGCCAGGCAGAGGGTGGTGAACACGATGGTTTTCCAATCGAGACCCTGGCGGTGGGCGTAGAGCATCAGGGCGATCACGAAGATCGCGAACACCACACCCACCCGCAGGATGTAGCGGCCGACGCCGCGGGCGAAGATCGATTCGCCCGGCACGGCCGGCGGCCTGTCCATCAGGCCATCCTCGGCGGGCTCCAGCGCCAGGGCCAGGGCCGGCACGCCATCGGTGACCAGGTTCATCCAAAGGATCTGCAGGGGGGTCATCGGGACCCCCACCAGCCCCACCAGCGGCGCGGCGGCGATCGTGATCAGCTCACCAACGTTGCTGCCGAGGATGTATTTCACGAAGCGGCGGATGTTGGCGTACACCAGCCGCCCCTCCTCCACCGCGTTGACGATCGTGGCGAAGTTGTCGTCGAGCAGCACCATGTCGGCGGCCTCCTTGCTCACCTCGGTGCCGGTGATGCCCATCGCCACCCCGATGTGGGCCTGCTTGAGGGCCGGGGCGTCGTTGACGCCGTCGCCGGTCATCGCCACCACCTCGCGGCGGGCCTGCAGGGCGCGCACGATGCGCAGCTTCTGCTCGGGAGGCACCCGGGCGAACACGTTGCAGGAACCCACCCGCTGCTGCAGGGCGGCGTCATCGAGGGCCTCCAGTTCGCGGCCGATGGTCACCTCCCCACCGGGTTCGGCCAGGCCGATGCCGGCGGCGATCGCCCGGGCGGTGAGCGGGTGGTCGCCGGTGATCATCACCGGCCGGATGCCGGCGTGGCGGCAGCGGGCCACCGCCTCCGGCACCTCGGGACGGGCGGGATCGAGCTGGGCCATCAGGCCCAGCAGCACCTGGCTTTCCAGCTCCCGCTCCGGGCTGGGGTGATGGGGGGCGCAGGCGAAGGCGAGCACCCGCAGGCCGGCGGCGGCCAGCTCGCGGGCCTGCTCCAGCCACCACTGGCGCTGGCTTTCATCGAGGGGGGCGACGCCACCACCATCGAGCCAGCGGTCGCAGGTGGTGACGATCACCTCGGGGGCACCCTTGCTGAGCAGGAGCACCGAGGAGCCGGCGGCGGCTTCGCCCAGGGGGGCCTGCAGGTGGCCGTTGGGATCGGCCACCCACACCGCCATCAGCTGTCGTTCGGAGCTGAAGGGGATCTCGGCGCGGCGGGGGTAGCGCTCACGCAGATCGAAGCCATCCAGCCCGGCCTTGGCGGCCACCACCACCAGCGCCCCCTCGGTGGGGTCGCCGAGGATGTCCCAGCTGCGGTCCGCCTGCTGCCTCAATTCGGCATCGCTGCAGAGGGTGCCGGCGGCGAGCAGAAGGTCGCGCGCGCCCTCCACCAGGCCCGGTCGGGCGCCGGCGGGGGCCGGCAGGGGCCGATGGGTGAAGCTCCCCACCGGCTCATAGCCCTGGCCGCCCACCCGCACCGCCTCGGTACCGCAGCGCAGCTCCTCCACCACCTGGCGGTTCTGGGTGAGGGTGCCGGTTTTGTCGGAGCAGATCACGGTGACCGAGCCGAGGGCCTCCACCGCCGGCAGGCGGCGGATCAGGGCGGCCCGCTGCACCATCCGCTGGGTGCCGATCGCCAGGGTGACGGTGATCACCGCCGGCAGACCTTCCGGCACGATCGCCACCGCCATCGACAGGGCCACCTCCAGCAGGTTGAGCAGCTGTTGCTTCATCAACAGGCCCAGGCCCATCACCAAGGCCACCAGCGCCAGAGCTGAAACCACCAGCACGTTCGCCAGGCCATCGAGCCGCTCCTGCAGCGGCGTGGATTCGCCGCCGGCGGTGCTGATCAGCTCGGCGATCTGGCCCAGCTCGGTGGCCATGCCCGTTTCGGTGATCAGGGCGATGCCGCGGCCGCGGGCCACCTCCGTGCCCTGGAAGAGGCAATTGCGACGGTCGAGCACCGGAGTATCGGCCTCAAGCAGCAGCTCCGCCTGCTTGGCCACCACCTCCGCCTCGCCGGTGAGGGCCGCCTCCCGCAGACCCAGCTCGGCCACCTCCAACGCCCGGCCGTCGGCGGGCACCCGATCGCCAGCCTCCAGCCGGATCAGGTCGCCGGGCACCAGCTCCTCGCTGCTCAGGCGCTGCCACTGACCATCGCGGCGCGCCTGCACCTGGGGCTGGGCCATCTGCCGCAGGGCCAGCAGGGCCTGCTGGGCGCGGCTCTCCTGCAGGTAGCCGAGCAGGGCATTGAGCAACACGATCAGCACGATGGCGATCGCGTCTTTGGGGAACTTCTGCTCCACCGTGGCCACCCCGGCCGAAACGGCGGCCACCGCCAGCAGCATGATCAGCATCACGTTGCTGAACTGGTCCCAGAGGATGCGCAGGTTGCTACGGCCGGCCGCCAGCTCCAGCCGGTTTGCGCCATAGCGCTCCAGCCGCCGGGCCGCCTCGGCGCTGCTGAGGCCCTCCCGGGTCGCGTCCAGCCGCCGCAGGCATTCCTCTGGGGGCAGGGCATGCCATTCGCGCGGCGTCTTGGCCAGGGGACCGGGCAAGGCGGAGGTACCGGCCAACGGGCTGGAGGACGTGGTGGAGCGAGCCATCCGGATCGGGAGAGTGCGGGGAACCTAAGGCCTTCCGAGTCACCCCGTAGCGTCGGGGAGCTCAGCGCGCTGAGGGTATGGCCCGTTTCTCCCTGGTGGCGAACCTGCAGCGCTTCCTGATCGGTCGGCCGCTCCCCACCAGCGCCCATCAGGAGGAGCGCTACAGCAACGCACAAGCGCTGGCGATCCTGAGCTCCGATGCCCTTTCCTCGGTGGCCTACGCCACCCAGGAGATCGTGCTGGTGCTGGGCCTGGCGGGTGCCGCGGCCCTTTCCGCCACCCTGCCGATCACCGCCCTGATCGTGGGGCTGATGGTGATCGTGGCCACCAGCTACCGGCAGACGATCCAGGCCTACCCCCACGGCGGCGGCTCCTATCGCGTGTCGCAGGAGAACCTGGGGGCGATCCCCGGCCTGGTGGCCGGCGCCTCCCTCTCGATCGACTACGTGCTCACGGTGGCGGTGAGCGTGGCGGCCGGCATTGCGGCCCTCACCTCCTATTTCCCCAGCCTGGACGCCGAACGGGTACCGCTCTGTCTGCTGGCGGTGCTGCTGGTGATGGTGGCCAACCTGCGGGGGGTGAGCTCCAGCGCCACCCTGCTGAGCCTGCCCACCTATCTATTCCTGGGAATGGTGGTCACCCTGCTGGTGGCGGGCGGTCTGCGCAGCGCCACCGGCCAGCTGGAGCCCGTGGCCGCCGCACTGCAACAGAGCCAGCTGGAGGCCGTCCACGGGGGACACCTGGTGGCCCTCACGCCACTGCTGCTGATGCGGGCCTTCAGCTCCGGTTGCGCGGCTCTCACCGGTATCGAGGCGATCAGCGACAGCGTGGCGGCCTTCCGGCCGGTGGAGTGGCGCAACGCCCGCCGGGTGCTCACCGTGATGGTGCTGATGCTGGCGCTGATGTTCAGCGGCATCAGCGCCCTGGCCCACCAGAGCGGCGTGGTGTACGTGGAGAACGGCCCCACGCTTCTGTATCAGCTGGGGGAGCGGATCTTCGGAGGCGGCCCCCTGCTGGCCCTGCTGCAGTTCTCCACGCTGCTGATCCTGCTGCTGGCGGCCAACACCGCCTATGCCGACTTCCCCCGGCTGGCGGCCTTCCTGGCCCGCGATGGCTACATGCCACGCCAGCTGGCCTCCCTGGGCGACCGCCTGGTGTTCAGCAACGGCATCTTCGCCCTCAGCGGCTTCGCGGGCCTGCTGCTGATCGCCAGCAACGGCAGCGTCAGCCGGTTGATCCCTCTCTATGCCGTGGGGGTGTTCCTGAGCTTCACCCTCTCCCAGGCGGGGATGGTGGTGCATTGGTGGCGCCTGCGCGGCCGGGGCTGGCGGGGCAAGGCCGTGGTGAACGGGGTGGGCTGCCTGATCACCTCCCTGGTGGGGGTGGTGCTGCTGATCACCAAGTTCACCCAGGGGGCCTGGCTGGTGGTGCTGGCGATCCCGCTGCTGATCTGCCTGTTTCTGCGGATCCGCACCCATTACGACCATGTGGCGCGGCGGCTGCGGCTGGCGCGGGACGTGCGGTTGAAACTGCCGCCCCCGCCCGCCACCGGTGGCACCCCCACGGTGGTGCTGGTGGGCCAGCTGCACCGGGGCACGTTCGAGGCGATCCGCTTCGCCCGCACGATCGCCAGCGATCTGGTGTGTGTCTCCGTCGACCTCACAGGCGGGGAGAGTGCGCAGGCGTTCCGGGAGAACTGGCAACGGCAGGTGCCGGAGGTGCGGCTGGAGGTGCTGCCCTCGCCCTACCGGTCGCTGGTGGAGCCGGTGAGCGCCTTCGTGCGGGCCTTCGAGCGGGAGCACCGGAAGGACAGCAACGATTTCTGCGTGGTGGTGCTGCCGGTGTTCGTGACGCGCCACCGCTGGGAAAACCTGCTGCACAACCAATCGACGATCCTGCTGCGCAATGCACTGCGGGCCCAGGGCACGCGGGTGGTAACGACGGTGGGCTTCTACCTCTGACGACGGCGAGCTTCGAGGCCAGAAGTCCCTCGCTTCCACGAATGCGCGTTTTCCGTCGGTAAACCGGGGTTTAGAGTGGTGGTTCGCTCCCGCCGCCCCATGCGCTCCTTCGTCGAGGTCGCTGCCACACCCCCGGGCCTGATCACCCTGCTGGTCTTCGCCGGCGCCATCGTTCTGTTCGTGAGCGGCGCCCTGGCCCCCGAGGTGGTGGGCCTCCTGGCGGCCGCCCTGCTGGTGGCCTTTCGCGTGCTCACCCCCGACGAAGCGGTGCAGGGCTTCGGCAGCCCCGCCCTGATCACCCTGATGGGCCTGTTCGCCGTTTCGGCCGGCCTGTTCCGCAGCGGTGGCCTCGATCGCCTGCGGGCCCTGATCGGCTCCGACGCCATCCGCAGCCCCCGCCGCATGATCGCCCTGCTGGTGGGGGTGGTAGGGCCCGTGTCGGGCTTCATCCCCAACACGCCGATCGTGGCCACCCTGCTGCCGGTGCTCGAGGGCTGGTGCCACCGCCGCCGCATCTCCCCCTCGAAGGTGCTGCTGCCGCTCTCCTTCGCCACCGTGCTCGGCGGCACCATCTCCCTGCTGGGCACCTCCACCAACCTGCTGGCCAGCGATGTGAGCCGCCAACTGGGCTACGGCTCGCTGGAGCTGTTCAGCTTCACCGCCATCGGCGTGCCGGTATGGCTGCTGGGGAGCCTTTATATGCTCTGGGCCAGCGATCGGCTCCTTCCCGACCGCGGCCTCGACGGGGACGACCTGCTGGGGGGCCTGGCGCGGGAGGGCTACCTCACCGAGGTGCTGATCCCCCAGAGCTCGGAGCTCATCGGCCAGAGCCTGCACGCCAGCCGCCTGCAGCGCCGTTTTGATGTGGATGTGCTGGAGCTGCAGCGCGGCAGCGAGATCTTCGGCGCGCCGCTGGCGGAGCGGGTGCTGCAGGGGGGCGACCGGCTGGTGTTGCGCTGCAACCGCGAAACCCTGCTGCGGCTCCAGCAGGAGCACACGGTGGTGCTGTCGCCGGCGGGGGAGCAGGAGGAGGCGATCCAGGAGTTGTCGCGGCCGGAGCTCACCACCCAGCGGATCGTGGAGGTGCTGCTACCGAATGGCTCCACCCTGGCGGGGGCCAGCCCGCGGGATCTGCGGTTTCGCCAGCGCTACAACGCCACCTTGATGGCGGTGCGGCGTGGCAACCAGGTGCTGCGCGAGCGCCTGGGCCGGCTGGTGCTGCAGGCGGGGGATGTGCTGCTGCTACAGGCGCCGGTGGATGCGATCCGGGGCATGCAGGCCAACAACGATCTGGTGTTGCTGGATGAGCTGGAGAAGGATCTGCCCACCACAAACCGCAAATGGGTGGCGGTGACCGTGGCGGCGCTGGTGATCCTGCTGCCGCTGTTCAAGGTGATGCCGCTGCTGGCGGCGGTGCTGCTGGCGGTGGCGGCGATGGTGGCCACCGGCTGCCTGCGCCCCGGTGAGCTCCAGCGCGCCGTTCGCTGGGACGTGATCCTGCTGCTGGGGTCCCTCGCCTGCTTCTCGGTGGCGATGCAGAAGACGGGGTTGGCGGAGGCCCTCGCCGGTGGGCTGCTGGAGTCGTTGCGGGGCTGGCCTGCTTACGCGGTGCTGCTGGCGGTGTTCGTGCTGGCGCAGCTGTTCACCGAGGCCCTGAGCAATGGCACCACGGTGGTGCTGCTGATGCCGATCGCCACGGAGCTGGCCAAGGGCCTGAACCTGCCGCCGATGGCCTTCATCTACGCGATTCTGTTTGCCGCCAGCCAGAGCTTCCTCACCCCGATCGGTTATCAGACCAACCTGATGGTGTTCGGCCCCGGCCGCTACCGCTTCCTCGACATGACCCGCTATGGGGCGCCGCTGACCCTGGGGCTGGCGGTGGTGGTGCCCTGGCTGATCTGCCGCCGTTTTGGGATCTGAGGTGGGGTAGCCGCGCGCAAGCCCCCCCGGCACCTCGGCCCCCCCGGCCCTCAGGAAGCCGCCCCGTCCACACCGCCGGCGGCGAAGCGGCGCCGATGCCGCAACGAATCCCAGAAGGAGAGCAGCAGCAGGGCCACGCCGATCAGGCCGGTGAGCCATTCCGGCACCTCCAGGGCGAAGCGATGCAGCACCACCCCGGCGAGCATCAGCAACCCCAGGGCCCCGATGGCGTAGTGGGCGCCGTGCTCCAGAAACACCAGGTGATCGAGGGCCTTCTCGCGGCTCAGCATCAGCGTGAGCGAGCGGATGAAGAGGGCGCCGAGGCCCAGGCCGGTCATGATCAGGGCCAGGTTGGAGGTGATGGCAAAGGCGCCGATCGTGCCATCGAGGCTGAAGGAGGCATCAAGCAGCTCCAGGTAGAGCAGGCTGGCCAATCCACCACCGGCCGCCAGCCGGACCCCGGCCTGCTCCTCATCGCCGAAGGCCTCCGCCAGGGAGGTGCTCAGCAGCTGCAGCACCAGGCCGATCACGCCGGCGATCATCACGTCGGCCCGCTGGGGCCCCGGCAGGGCCAGATCAATGGCGAGCAGCAGCAGCAGGGCCAGGGCCACCTCGAGGGCCTCGATCCGACCCGCGGCACTCAGGCGCCGCTCCAGCGGCTGGAACCAGTGCAGTGTCTTGGCCTCATCAAAGAAATAGCGCAGGAACACCATCAGCAGAAACATGCCGCCGAAGGCGAGGATGCGCGGCTCCGCCAGCTCCAGCAGCTCGCGGTAGTGCGCGGGGTGGTTCAAGGCGGCATCGAGGGCCTCCCCCAGCCCCACCCCACCGGCGAGCGACACCATCAGCAACGGCCCCACAAAGCGCACACCGAACACCGGGATCACCAGACCCCAGGAGAGGAAGAAGCGCTGCTGGCCGGGGGTGAGGCGATCGAGCACGCGGGCGTTGACCACGGCGTTGTCGAAGGAGAGGGAGATCTCCAGCACCAGCAGCACCAGCGTTATCCAGGCGGCCTGGGGGCCCCGCCAGCCGAACACCAGGGCGAGGCCCACGGCGCAGCACGCCAGGGGAAAGAGCAGATAGCGCAGGTAGCGCCGGGGCAGGGGGGGCAGCATCGGCGGTGGGGGAAGGTCCCCTGATCTTCGCCGGTGGGGCGCCGGCCTCAGGCGGCGGTGGGAGCGACGGCGGCGGTGGCGGCGGTGGCGGCGGCGGCGGCGCGTTGGCGGAAGCGGGCCATGGCCCAGAACGCCGGCAGGGCATAGAGGCTGCTGTAGAGGGCGGGCCCCCAGAGCCAGCCCCGCTGCTCCAGCATCCAGCTGCACAGCAAGGGGGCGGTGCCGCCGCAGAGGGCCATCGCCAGGCTGTAGGCCATGGAAAAGACGCTGCAGCGGCGCTCCGGCGGCACGCTGGCGAGCACCATCCCCCCCTGGCCGCCCATCGTGGCGAACACCGGCAGGGCCGCCAGGAGCTGGCCGGCCGCCAGTCCACGGGGGCCGCCCATCTGGGCCAGGGGCACGGCCAGGGGGGTCACCACCAAAAGCGCCCAGTGGCCGAGGGCCACGGCCCGCAGCGCGCCGATCCGATCGCAGAGCCAGCCGCCGAACACCACCGCCCCTACGCCGAGGCTCTGGCTGGCGGTGGAGATGGCGTTCACCAGGGCCGGCTCACCCGCCCCGGCGGGGCCATGGCCGAGGGGGGGATGGCTGTGGAACTCCACCATGTAGATGAAGAGCACGTAGAAGACCACGCTGACAAAGGCCACCAGCGCACCGATCTCCAGCATCAGCCCCCCCTGGCCCGCGAAGGGAGCTGAGGGGTCGGAAGGCGGCGGCGAATCGGCAGGGAGGGTTTCGGGCATGCCGATTCGCAGGGCCAGCCCGATCACCGCCACCAGGGCGCCGGTGGCGAAGGGCAGCCGCCAGCCCCAACGGATCAGATCCGCTTCCCCCAGCCACGCCGCCAGCAGTGCCACGCTCAGGGAGCCCAGCAGGAAGCCCACCTGGCCGCCGGCCACCGCCACGGCGGCGAGCAAACCCTGGCGCCCCGGTGGGGCCGCCTCTGCGGCGTAGGTGATCGAGCCGGTGTACTCGGCGCCGAGGGAGAGGCCCTGCAGCAACCGCAGCGCCACCAGCAGCGCGGTGGCCCCCACGCCCCAGCGGGCGGCGGTGGGCAGCACGGCGATGCCGGCGCTGGCTACGCCCATCAGGGTGATGCTGAAGCTGAGCATGGTGCGGCGGCCGAGGCGGTCGCCCACCGGGCCGAGCAGGAGGCTGCCCACCGGGCGCATCACGTAGCCGGCGGCGAAGACGGAGAAGGAGGCGATCAGGGGCCAGGCACCGCCCACGTGGGGGAAGAAGGCATGGCCGAGGGGCCCGGCGAGGTAGCCGAACACCGCGAAGTCGTACCACTCCAACGCGCTGCCGATGAGCGCTGCGAGGCCGGCGGTGCGGCTCTGGCCGGGGGTCAGGGCCGTGGCGGCTCCTCCTCGATCGACTGCGGCCCCAGCCGCTCCAGCAACCGGGGCACCAGCAGCACCAGGGCCACCAGCACCAGGGCCCCCAGGCCGAATTCCACCACCCCCTTCACCATCCGCTCGAAGGGGATCCAGCGGCCCCCGAGCCAGGCCAGGCTCACCATCGTGATGGCCCACAGGCAGGCGCCAGCGGCATTACAGACCAGAAAGCGGCGGTAGGGCATACCCACGGCCCCGGCCATCGGCCCGGCGATCACGCGCAGCACCGCCACGAAGCGCCCGAGCAGCACGGAGGTGCCGGCATGGCGCAGGAAGCGATCCCGCAGGCGGCCCATCTGCTCCGGCGACTGGCGCAGCAGGCCGCCAACCCGCAGCAGCAGGGGCCAGCCGGCCCGGCGGCCCACCCAGTAGCCGATGTTGTCGCCGAGGATGGCGCCCGAGGCGGCGGCCCCGATCACCCCGATCACCTGCATCTGGCCGCTGCCAGCGGCGTAGCCCCCCAGCAGGGTCAGGGTCTCGCCGGGCAGGGGCAGGCCGGCGTTCTCGAGGAGCATCCCCACGAAGATCACCCCGTAGCCCCAGCGGTGGAGCCAGGCGGCCAGGGTGTCGGCATCGGGAGCGGCGTCGAGGAACGCCAGCGACAGATCCATCGGAGGGGAGAACCCTGGCAGGCAAAAACGACTCCGACGCTACCGGTTCAGGATCCGAGCAGGGTGTGATGGCGGCGATGCTGGCGCCACTGCAGCACCGTCCAGATCAGGAAGGAGAGCAGCAGGGGCACACCGAGCACCAGCACAACCAGGCGGTACTCATCCACCACATTGGGGGCCTGGTTGAGCAGCAGCTGCTCGCCGAGATAGAGGCCGTAAAGAGCCACCAGGATGCCGCCCTCCAGGCGGGTGATCACCCCCTGGGTCCAGAAGATCGGCAGGCAGGCGATGGTGGTGAGCACCATGATCGGGAAGTCGCGGTCGATCATCACCTGATCCACCGCAAGACCCTGGCCGGAGACGGTGGCGCAGAGGCCCAGGATCACCAGCTGGTTGAGCAGGTTGCTGCCCACCACGTTGCCAATCGCCAGGTCGGCCTTGCCCCGGTAGGCGGCCACCAGGGAGGTGACCAGCTCGGGCATGGAGGTGCCGGCGGCCACGATCGTCAGGCCGATCACGGTCTGGCTTATCCCCAGGCCCTGCGCGGCGCCGATGGCACCACGCACCAGCAGCTGGGAGCCCACCACCAGCAGCACCAGGCCGGCCGCCAGCCGCACGAAGGCCGCCGTGGGGGTGCTGCGCTCCTCGGAGAGGTCATCGCCGGTTTCGTCGGGATGTTCGGAGGCGGTGCGCATCTCCCAGACGATGTTCATGACGGTGGCGGTGAGCAGGGCCACGCCGGCCTGCCAGGTGAGACGGCCGGCGGAGGCCATGCCCCAGGTGGCCATCGACACCCCCAGCAGCAGGGGCACATCGCGGCGCACCAGACGGCTGCGCACCCGCAGGGGCACCACCAGGGCACTCATGCCCAGCACCACCAGCACGTTGAAGATATTGCTGCCGACGATGTTGCTGACGGCGATCGCGTCGTCCCCGCGAATCGTGGACAGCACGCTCACAAACAGCTCAGGCGCGCTGGTGCCCAGCGACACCACTGTCAGACCGATCACGATCTGGGGAATGCCGAGCAGCAGGGCCACCGCCGTGGAGCCGGCCACAAACAGTTCACCGCCGCCGAACAGCACCAGGATTCCGCCCAGGATCAGGGCCAGATCGATCAGGAAGGGCATCGGCCGGGGCTCAGTGGCGGGGAGTCTGTCGGTCCGAACGCGGACGTGGGGGTGGCCACACTGGGAAGCGGGGCGCCGCGGAATCCCCTGAGCCCGGCGCCCCGAAACCCGTTCCGCGCCAGCCATGCCCGCCGACCCTTCCGCCGGCTCTTCCGCAAGCGCTTCCGCCAGCCGTTCCGCCCTGGGCGGGCCACCGCTGGGGCCGCCGCTGGGCCCGCCCGGCCCCCGCTGGTGGGTGCCCGGCGACCTCGACGGCTTCCTGGGCCTGGGGCTCGACAACCTGATCCAGATCCTGCTGATCCTTTCGCTCTGCCGCGGCGTGCTCGGCTACCCGGATGCGCTGGTGTTCGGCACGATCCTGCCGGCCAGCGGCATCAGCCTGGTGGTGGGCAACCTGGCCTACGCCCGGCAGGCCCATCGGCTGGCCCGACGCGAAGGCCGGGGCGATCGCACGGCCCTGCCGTATGGCATCAACACGGTGAGTCTGTTCGCCTTTGTGTTTCTGGTGATGCTGCCGGTGAAGCTGAGTGCCCTGGGGCAGGGGCTGCCGGAGGCGGAGGCGGTGCGGCTGTCGTGGCAGGCGGGGCTGCTGGCCTGCCTGGGGTCGGGACTGATCGAGAGCGGCGGGGCGTTTGTGGCGGGGGTGCTGCGGCGCTGGGTTCCGAGGGCGGCCCTGCTGGCCACGCTGGCGGGGATCGCCCTGGGCTACATCGGCCTGGGCTTCCTGCTGCGCACCTATGCGGTGCCGGTGGTGGGGCTGGCGGTGCTGGCGGTGATCCTGCTGGCGTATTTCGGGGAGGTGCGGCTGCCGCTGCCCGGGGGCCTGCTGGCGGTGCTGGTGGGGGTGGTGCTGGCGGCGGCCACGGGGCGGCTGACGGTGGATCCGGCGGCCTGGCGGGCGGGGCTGGCCCAGGTGGGCCTGCACCTGCCGGGGCTGCAGGTGGGGGACCTGTGGAGCGGCCGCGCGCAACTGCTGCCCTGGCTGGGGGTGACGGTGCCGATGGGGCTGTTCAACGTGCTGGGCTCCCTGCAGAATCTGGAGAGCGCCGCCGCCGCGGGGGATGAGTACCCGGTGCGCGAGTCGTTGCTGATCAACGGCCTGGGGTCCACCGCCGCCGCCCTGCTCGGCTCCTGCTTCCCCACCAGCCTCTACATCGGCCATCCGGGCTGGAAGGCGATGGGGGCCCGCATCGGCTATTCGTGGCTGAACGGGCTGGTGATGGGTCTCGGCTGCCTGCTGGGGGTGTTCGCCCTGGTGGGGCTGGTGGTGCCGATCGAGGCCGGGATGGCGATCGTGCTGTACATCGCGCTGGTGATGGCGGCGCAGGCGTTCCAGGCAACGCCGGAGCGCCATGCGCCGGCGGTGGTGCTGGGGTTGCTGCCGGGGCTGGCGGGCTGGGGGGCGCTGCTGCTGAAGGCGGGGCTGCGAACGGGCGGGGCCGGCAGCGAGGCCAGGCCATTCGGGCCCCAGCTGCTGCTGCCGCTGCAGCAGGCCGATGTGTGGGCGGCGGGGGCGTTTGCGCTGGAGCAGGGTCAGATCATCGCCGCGATGCTGCTGGCGGCGATGTTGGTGTATGTGATCGAGCAGCGGTTTGCCGCCGCGGCGCTCACCGCCCTGGTGGCGGCGGCCCTCTCCTGGGTGGGCCTGATGCACGCCTGGCGCTTCACGGTGGCCGACACGGTGCTGCAACCGGGCTGGGGCAGCGGCCGGGAGTGGGCGCTGGGCTACCTGGCGATGGCGGTGGTGTTCCTGCTGGGCTGGCGGCAGCGGCGCTGAGGGGCGGCGCGCAAGAGGGGCGGCGCGCATCCGGATCCGGGGGCAATCTGGGGGCTGCCGAGCGATGCCCCGATGGCCTCTCCCCGATGGTGTGCGCTGCTGCTGGCTGCCGCCCTGGCCAGCGGCGGCCCGGCGGTCGCGGCCCCGCAGCCAGCCACCCCGAAGCCAGACACCCCGCAACAGCCCACCAAAACCGATCCCGGCTGCCGCCCCCCCGTCGCCGGCCGCTGGGTGGTGATGGAGGAGGGCAGCGACGCCAATGGCCCGGTGGCGCGCCTGCGGCAGGAGCGCTGGCATGACGGTGGACGGCTGGAGGGGGTGCTGCTGGAGCGGCGCGGGCGCGACTGGCGGGAGCGGGCCTACGTGGGCCAGGTGCGGCCGGCGGGGCCGTGCCGGGTGACGGTGGAGCGGTTGCTGGCGGTGGATCCGGCCGCTCCGGCCGACGGGCGACCGCGGGAGGTGCAGCGCTCCGGCGCGGTGCTCGATGGCCAGGGCCGACCGGCCTACAGCCTCGATCTGACCGAGGGCACGGTGGTGAGCGGCCGCTGGTGGGGGCAGGGAGCGGGCCCCTGCCGGCCGGACACCCTGGCGGGGGTGGTGCTGAGCCAGCAGCAGGGATTGGGCTGGCAGAACGGCACCTGGCGCGCCAACGCGGTGGTGCAACGCGAGCTGTGGCGTGGCGGCCGGGTGGAGGGCCTGGCGCTGACGAGCGAGGCGGGCCGCCAGGAGGTGGCCACCTACGCCGGAGACATCACGCTGGCCCCCAGCTGCCTGGCCACGATCCGGCAAAAGGATGCCCTCGGTGTTCTGTACAACTACCGGGCTGTCGTGCTGGCCGATGGCGGCGGCTACTTCTACCTGCAGACTGACCCGGACGATCTCACCGTTGGCTGGCTGGAGCACCGCTGAGATGCGACGACACCAGGAAGGACACAACACCCATCGGATCGGCTGGCTGCGGGCGGCCGTGCTGGGGGCGAACGACGGCACGATTTCGGTAGCGAGCCTGGTGGTGGGGATCGCGGCGGCGGGCACGGGGCGGGAGGCGATCCTGCTGGCGGGCATCGCCGCCACCGTGGCCGGGGCGATGTCGATGGCGGCGGGGGAGTTCGTGTCGGTGCAATCGCAGGCCGATACGGAGCGGGCCGACCTGGCGAAGGAGCGGCAGGAGCTGCAGGAGGATCCGGCCGGCGAGCTGGCGGAGCTCACGGGCATTTATGTGGAGCGGGGCCTGCCGCTGGCCCTGGCGCGGCAGGTGGCGGAGGCGATGTCGGTGCACGATGCCCTCGGTGCCCACGCCCGCGATGAGCTGGGCCTGACGGAGGTGATGCGGGCCCGGCCGGTGCAGGCGGCGTTGGCGTCGGCGGGCAGCTTCGCGCTGGGATCGCTGGTGCCGCTGGCGGCGATTTCGCTGAGCCCGCGCGGGGAGATTGTGCGGGTCACCACCATCAGCGCCCTGGCCGCCTTGATGGTGCTGGGGGGCGCTGCTGCCTGGGCGGGCGGGGCGCCGCGGCTGCGGGGGGCGCTGCGGATGCTGTTCTGGGGATCGCTGGCGATGGGGCTGACGGCGCTGGTGGGCAAGCTCTCAGGCGCGATGATCTGAGCCGGCCCCCGCGCCCCCCGCGATGACCCACACCCCCCTGCAGCTGCGCCGTCCGGACGACTGGCACGTGCACCTGCGCGACGGGGCCATGCTGCAGGCGGTGGCGCCCGCCACGGCGCGGGTGTTCGCCCGGGCGATTGTGATGCCCAACCTCAACCCAGCGATCACCACGGTGGCCATGGCCCGGGCGTACCGCGAGCGAATTCTGGCGGCGGTGGCTGCCGCAGCGCCCGCCAACACCCCCGCAGCGGCCTTCACCCCGCTGATGACCGCCTACCTCACCGACGACACCGATCCAGCCGAACTGGAACGGGGCCAGGCCGAGGGGGTGTTCACCGCCTGCAAGCTCTATCCGGCCAACGCCACCACCAATGCCGCCGCCGGCGTCACCGATCTGGCCCGCTTAACGCGGGTGTTCGAAACGATGGAGCGCATTGGCCTGCCGCTGCTGATCCACGGCGAGGTCACCGATCTGGAAGTGGATGTGTTCGACCGCGAAGCACTATTCGTGGAGCGACACCTCACACCGCTGCTGATGCATCACCCCGGCCTGAGGGTGGTGCTGGAGCACATCACCACCACCGAGGCGGCCGATTTCGTGCGCAGCGCCAGCCCCAACCTGGCCGCCACGATCACCCCCCACCACCTGCACATCAACCGCAACGCGATGTTCCGCGGCGGCCTCCGGCCCGATCTCTACTGCCTGCCCGTCGCCAAACGCGAACGACACCGCCTGGCCCTGCGGGCGGCCGCCACCAGCGGCAGCCCGAAATTCTTCCTCGGCACCGATTCGGCGCCCCATCCCCGCAGCGCCAAGGAAGCGGCCTGCGGCTGCGCCGGCATCTACAACGCCCCCCACGCCCTGGAGAGCTACGCCACGGTGTTCGAAGAGGAGGGCGCCCTCGATCGCCTGGAGGCCTTCGCCTCCGAATTCGGCCCGCGCTTTTATGGCCTACCGCTGAACGAAGACACAATCACATTGGAGCCCGTCGATCAGCTGGTGCCGCAACGGCTGGGCGAGGGCGACCTGGCGGTGGTGCCCTTCCATGCGGGGGAGTTGCTGGGCTGGCGGGTGCGGTGATGGGGATCAGGGGGGATGCAAGCCCTGGAGCAGGCTGGAATCAACAAGCCGGCAACATTCCATACCTTTCGTCATTCACTCGCAATCCACGAGCTGGCGCGGGGCGATGCAGGTCATCAGTCAAGCCGATTGCCCTTGGCAACTGCACCAAGCGGATACCGGGTCCGACAACCACTGTTCGCGATGGACGCAATTACTCGAAAGCGACTACGGCTGCTAGGGTATCATGCATCTAAATAGAGTGGTTCACGGAAAGCGGCAGAGCCGGGATTGTGGTTTCCGGAAACCACCTAATACGCGTTGGTCCGACCGGCAAGCAGGGTCCCCGCACAACTTCGCGGCTAAGTAGCTACAGTAGCCTGAGGATGCGACTTTAATGCCTAGAAAGCTTGATGTAGTAGTCGAAAAGAATTCAGAAGGAATTCGTGGCGACAGTCCTTGCTTTACCCGGTTGCCATACGCAAGCTAAATCTTTGGATGAATTAATGAAGCGCATTAAGGAAGCCATTGAGCTTTGCCTTGAGGTTGCAGGCTCTGATCCCGAATCACTTGACTGCGCAGGAGTACAGCGAGATAAAACAGAGATGTGTGAGAATATTCTGCGGTTTCAGGCAAGACCCTCATCGCAGCCTTGAAGGGAATTGGTTTTGAAGAAATCAGGGTCAGAGATAGCCACTATTTCCTAAGCACCCAGACGGGAGAACTACGGTTTTTCCCATTCAGTCGAATACTACTTTGGGCCCTGGCCTCACACCATGAAGAGGAATGTGTGCAGCCCTTCACCACAGGGGCGGGGGGTGACGGAGGCTAATTGCGTATTTCCACTAAGTTGTTCAGCTGATGATTGGGTGTGAGGTCGCCACGGTCGAGGGAGTGCAGGGCAACGCCAGCGGCGGGGCGAAACTGCGCATCACCCCGAAGGAAGGCCCACCTGAGTCCCATTGTTGCGATATGTTGCACTGCTCTCAGTGTCGCATTGCCGGTCTTCGCTGGGCATCCGCTGCCTGATCTTCGTATTGTCCGGGATTGATGACACGTTTCTGGAAGTTTTCGCCAATAACCGCTAAACCATGTTAAATTAAAAAGTATACAAACAAACAACTATGACTCATTCAATTCGGCCTGCAATTCCTCGCAGCCCACTTCACTTGGCGTCTAGTCTTGCGATGCGAGTTGCATATATTGCTGTTGCAACGAGCGCTCTCGCTCTAGGTTCGAGGCCTGCTAAAGCTCTCATCACTATCGACCCCATACTTACCCTAAACGGGGATCAACAGCAAGGTTCATCGGGTGGTCCGTGGACTTTTGGCTTCTCGTTCACAACCTCTTCAGTTCAGACATTTAATGCTCTTGGTGTAGCCGATACTGACTCTATTGGCTTAAGCCAATTGCATGATATCGGACTCTACGACACCTCCGGAAGCCTTCTGGCGTCGGTGCTTGGGGTTACTGGAACAGCAGACGCTGTCCAAGATGGTTTTGTCTGGGCAGCGATTAATCCCATCACGCTTAACCCTGGCACGTATATCGTAGGCGCTTCGGGCCAATGGGATGTTGACCGGTATGCTTATTCAGGCACTTTTAGCGTAGACGCAGGTTACACCTTTAATATAGGGAAATTTAGCCAAAGTCTTTCCCTTGCATTTCCATCCCAAGATATTGGGGTTAACTTTTTTGGCGCCAACATCTCATCCACCGTCACCCCTCCCGTCCCGGCTCCCCTTCCAGTTGTCGGTGCAGCTGCGGCATTTGGCTACAGCCGCAAGCTGCGGAAACGGCTCAAGATCAGCAAGACGCCTGAGGTGATGAGCGCCATCGATTGAGCCCTTCAACCTGTGGAGTAATTCTATCTGCCCCGCCTTTGAGGTGGGGCTTTTTGGTGCACTAAACTACGGTCAATACTTCTCGAACCGTGCCGCGTGGATGGATATGTATTGCACCGTTGGTTGGGTGTTTCTGTGCCCGAGATAGACCTGAATAAGGCGGGTGTCCGAGTCCTGGTCAGCGAGAGCCAAGCCTATGCCTTTTTCTTCTCGACGTACTTGCGCATGACAAGGCTGACGGTCGAGCGGTGCATGGGCTTGCGCTGTTCACTTAGGAAGAACGTACGCCTGGCCCAGAGGACGCCTGTTCACGGCATCAACCGGTCTCGTCTCTGGCCTGCGCGTTCTGCCTAGCGTCTGGCTCGCCGGTTCCAGCGACCGTTCATCGCGCCGCCTACGTCGTGTCGTCGTCGGCGTTGATGCGCTCGAAGGATGGGCAACAACGGGCATTAGTGCCCCGTGGTGAAGCCCACTGCCGGCAGACAATCAGACCCTGCACTCCTACCCCGAGTCCATCAGCTCCAGATCAGCCGTGATACCGCTTGGCAGCCGGAAAAATAACGGGGTCTCAGCGGGGCGAGTGCCATGAACGATTCCATTGGTCAGCCCGCCATGGTGAAACCTCTGGATTGTCGCAAGCGTCTCAGCGGATCAACCGAGCAGGGGCAATAGAAAAGTAACCACCAGGGCCGCTCCGTAACCCAGCAGGGAGACACTGAACAGCACTCGGGCTTGGCGCTGCAGGCGCAGGCAGGCGCGGCGGCGGTGTGGATCGATCGGGCAGCTGCCGCTGCTGGCCTGGCGCCATAAGGCCACCCCAGCCACCAGCAGACCACCCCCCGCCAATCCGAACACCATCGGCTTGTTTGCGGAGAGCAGCACCAGGCTCGGGACGGCGCTGACCAGACTGGCCATCACCGACCCCGCCCCCAGCAGCACGAGGGTTGCTGGCAGCACACAGCACACCAGGGTGCCGGAGGTGAACAGCAGACTGATCGCCTGGATCAGCCGCAGGCGCCTGCTCTCCGCCATCGCTTGGCGGCCATCAGCTCGGGTCATCATCAGTTGGTTGTTGCGGGCGCACCGCTACCCGCCGCCGATGGCCCTTCAATACGACGGACGTCGTAGCCGGCATCCCGGATGGCCTTCTTCAATGTGGCCGTATCGAGGGTGGCGCCAGGACGGGCCGTGATCACCACCATTCCTTTGGAGAGATCGATCTGCACCGATTCGGTGCCAGGTACTGCCTTGAGCCGCTTCTCGATGCCCTGGGCACAGAAGGAACACACCATGCCGTTGATGGAGATCCGGTAGAGGGAGGCGCCAGCCAGGGCAAAACCGTGGCAGAGACTGGCCAACCCGAGGGCAAGCAGTGGCAGGAAGCGTTGCGAGATGGTCATGGGGTTCGTTAATAGGTGTAGGTGAGATTCAGACGCACCGCTCCAGAGGTGCTCACCCCAGCCTCCGCCAACACCCGGCGGTGGAGAACCCGCAGCAGGGGAGTGATCTCCACCCCCTGCTCGAGCCCCTCCATGGTGCGAGCTTCCAGCATCAGCCAGGGCTGCCAGCGGTTGTAATCGGCGGAGGTGAGGGCCACCCCTGCCCTTGCCGAGGTGATCAGCCTCTCACTATCGGCGGCCTGGAACCAACGGGTGGAGGCACCAACGTAAATCCGCCTGGTCTCAAAGTCCGCCTGGGCCCAGGGGGACCAGGCAGCCCGATGGCCAACGCTGGTGCCATCTCCGGGAAAGACGGTGAGCAGGCCAGCACCGACGCCGGCCCAGAGGTTGGCCTGGTACTGGGCACCATTCCAGCGGTGGAGCCGCTGGGTGACCATCAGCAGACTCCAAAGCTCCTGCCCGCCGTCATCGCCGTCACCCATGACGCCGTTGTCCGTCTCGGGGTTCATCCAATAGAGGGCTGGGCCCACTCCCGTGCTGCGCGTGAGGGCCGGAGTCACCGTGAAGGACGACACGAGGGGTTCGACCTCGCCGCTGACCACAATGCTGCCCTTGTGGGCCAGAGGCGCGGCGATCGCAGCAGTGCTGGAGGCTAATTCCATCCCTGCAAGCAAAACCAACCCAGTGATCAGTGAGAAAATCACAACAAGAAAGTGAGCTGCCCGAACAATGAATTGGGATGAGCTTAACCCCCATTGCCCGGGCCCTGTCGATCCAGTGGGCATGGCCTTCAGGGGAGCTCGATCCAGGTTCGGTGCGGCGGGGATTCGAGCAGCTGGAAAGGATCTGCCTCAGACCGGCAGCGCTCGCCTGCAGCCTGTGAACAACCAAAAGGTCATCAACGGCCAACCGATTGGGGGAACAGCAAGCCCAGGTGATCCGATGAATGCCAGGATTCCCTCCAGTCGCTCCGGCGAGCCGCGGCGTTGCCATGAACGTTCTTGAGCGCGCCGAATGCCTGCTGGATGCCGGCAGCTCCGGCAACATGAATTTCACGGTGATTGCCAGCTACTGCGGTCGCCTGGAGCTTCCCGTTCTGCAGAAGGCACTGGTTGCCCTGCAGGCGGAGCACCTGCTGCTGCGGAGCACCCTGCTCTGGGAGGGCGATCACCCCCGCTTCGCCCCGGCCACCGCAGCGGTTCCAGTGGCGCTGCTGCCCTGGCCGGGGGACGACGATCCGGAGGGCGCCGCCCGAGCCTGGAAGCCGGCGGCCAGGGCCTCTCTCGCTGAGCGCTTCGGCGGTGGCGGCGATCCGCTCTGGCGGATCAGCTGGCTGCAGGGGCTGGAGGCCGGTGAGCTGCTGCTCACCTTCCATCACGCCATCGCCGATGGTCTGTCGGCGATGGCGCTGGTGCAGCAGCTGTTCGCGTTGCTGGCGGCCGGCGAGGCCGGCCCGCAGGAGGAGCGGCAGGGCCACTGGGATAGCTTCGGCCCCGATCTCAGCCGCAGCTTCGCCGGTCCGCGGCCCCCTGCCGCTGCGGTGCAGGAGCTCTCCGATCGGCAGGACATCGGCCTGAGCACCAGCTACGGCCTCGAGCAGCTGAACGCCTCCGCCAGCCGGGCCCTGCTGGCCTGGACCCGTCAGCGGGGCCTGCGCCTGAACGCCACCCTGCATGCCGCCTTCCTGCAGGCCCTGGTGGCGGCGGAGGTGGTGCCGGCGCAGACCGTCGCCACCACCGTGGTGAACCTGCGCCCCCTGGCCACGCCGGCAATGCCCTGGGAGTTGATGCGCCTCCTGCGGGTCTGCGTGGAGACCCCGGTGAGCGTCGATCCCGATGAACCTCTGGAGCATCTGGCCACGGAGCTCCATGGGGTGCTGCAGCAGCAGCTGCGGCAGGGGGAGCCGCTGCAGGCCCTCGATTCCATCGCGGCAGCCCTTGACGACGACCCCTCGCCCCAGCAGTTCTGGCGGCGCAGCTGGCGCCAGGGCGGGGTGATCACCAACCTCGGCCGCGTGCCTGTGCGGGAGCGCCACGGCGATCTCACCCTGCAGCGGCTGTTCTTCGTGGCCAATGTGGAGCCGATCGCCCTGCCCGATCGGCCCCTGGCGGTGCTGGGGGCCATGAGCTTCAACGATCAACTGAGCCTCACCTGCCTGCACATCGAACAGCAGCTGGATGACCCTGGCGCAGCGGCGGTGCTGGCCGACATGAAGCGGCGGCTGTTGCTCCTGGTGTGACCGGATCCAGACCAGCAGGACCCGCCTATGCCAATCGCGTCACTGGCACCAAAGGCCAGGCTTTTCACGGCGGAGGACGAAAATGCACAAAATCCTCAAAGATTTTCGTGACTTTTCTTACTCGCTTCTCCCAGCACCTCAAGCGCGTATCGCCCTTGGTTATTGCCCCAGCCGCGTTGCTGCTGAGCCAAGGCCAAGCCCATGCCGTCCTAAACGTAAACATCTTCGACGACGGTCCCAACCTTAAAGTCACCGTCACAGGCTCAATCTCCCCCGGAAATTACGGCTCATCTGCCGCCACTCCCTCCGACTGCTTTGGCAATGGGTCGTTGAGCGGTGAATTAAATGCGACCGATCCCTCCACATTGTGCACAGGCTTTAACGTTACTTCGACCTTCTCCGACATCACCGGCCCCGCTGGCTTCGGTGGAAATGGCCTCCTTTTCCCCGCAAGCTCTGTGACAGGCCCTAGCTTTCAGATGTACCCAAGTTCATACAATACTGGCACCAATAACGTCTCCGCATTTGATGCATACAAAAATACCTATGCACTCGATCCCTCCTACGTCTTGGGCGAACAGTTCTTCAGCAGCGCAACCTACAACGGCACCAACTTAGCCGCCCAAGGCTTCACCACCACGGGCCTCATCGGCACCTGGACCATTGATGGCACATCAGAGTCCATCAATGTTTTTGTGGGTCCCCCCCCGGTTCCCGGTCCACTCCCCCTGTTTGGCGCCGGTGCTGCCCTCGCCTGGAGCCGCCGGCTGCGCAAGCGCACCACCTCTTCGGTGATCACCCCGCCCCAGGAGTGATTGCAGCCCTGATTTCCTTCCCGGCCCTGCCTTCAGCAGGGCTTTTTCATGGCTGCTGCGGGCGTAGCCACGAAAAGGCACGTGCCACGAACATTCCGCCGCTTAAACCAACACGACCCGCGATAAATGAGTTGACCTGATGTCAACACAAGTCCGTCACAGACCGCATCAACAGAAGCAGTTTTGTGGCGAACCACTAGCGTTCATCAATCTGGCAGCTGCCAGCATCCATGGCCTACACAGATGGCGTGATCTGTCTGCATCAGCGCCCATTAACGGTCGTGAGCTGAAGCGCCTCGGGCTCAGTGGGCGTGTGATCCTGATCGCGGGCGGCACCGCGCTCAGGATGCTGCAGCCGATCTGGAACAGCGTGCTGCCTGCGGAAGGCATCGAGCCCCTTGTGTTTCCCTTCGGTGGCGAGTGCAGTTGTGAAGAAGTCACCCGGTTGGTGACTCTCGCCCAGGGAGGTGGTGCGGTGGCTGTTGTTGGCGCCGGTGGCGGCAAGGCTTCTGATACGGCCCGCGCCGTGGCGGATGAACTGAACCTGTCGGCGATCATCACGCCAACCCTCGCCAGCACCGACTCCCCCTGCAGTGCGCTCTCCGTGATGTATGGCGCTGGCGGCTCCGTGGAGGGGTTTCGCTTCTACAACCGCCATCCGCTGCTGGTGCTGGTGGACACCACCGTGGTGGCCCGGGCACCCAAACGGTTTCTGGTGGGTGGTCTCGGTGATGCGCTCGCCACCTGGTTTGAAGCGCGCACCGTGCGGGAAAGCTGCAGCCACACCATGGTGGGGGGGATTGCCCAGCACCACTGGCACCGCCCTGGCCAAGCTCTGCTGCGACATCCTGCTGGCTGATGGGCCCGCCGCCTGCGCCGCGGTCGAAGCCGGCGCCACCATCCCCGCCAGCCACGCCTTCATCCATGGCGAAAAGGTGGCCTTCGGTTTGCTCACCCAGCCCGTGCTTGAGGGGCGCCCCCAGGCCGAAATCGCAGAGATCTACCGCTACCAGAAAGCCGTAGGCCTTCCCATCACCCTGGCGGAGGTGGGGGTGGATGGCGCCAGCGATGAGCAACTGCGCACCATCGCCGAACGCACCGTGGTGCCGGGCGAGAGCCCTGATCTCCGCCCTCCGGGCCGCTGATCAGCTGGGGCGGGCCTTTGCTTGAGGGGCGATTCCACGACTTTCCGTCTGGAGGAAGCGGCATCCCAGAACGACCATTACCGCCA
Organism: uncultured Synechococcaceae cyanobacterium; assembly: GCA_903907855.1. Taxonomy (GTDB): domain Bacteria; phylum Cyanobacteriota; class Cyanobacteriia; order PCC-6307; family Cyanobiaceae; genus Cyanobium. The sequence goes on from CAIVPT010000005.1 coordinate 28,176, forward strand.
CTCTGCAAGGGTGAGGGCCAGCCGCATCCTCCCCCTCCATGCCGTTCCCGCCCGAAGCGGAGGCCTTGGCCCCCATCCTGATCGTGGCGGCCCTGCCCGAGGAGCTCGACCATCCCGACGTACTGCACACGGGCCTCGGCAAACTCAACGCGGCCTACGCGCTCACGCGGGAGCTGCAGCGCCGACGGCCGAAGCTGGTGGTGAACTACGGCACTGCCGGTGGTCTCAATCCCGCCCTGACGGGCCTGGTGGAGATCAGCCGCGTGCTGCAGGCGGACATGGAAGCCGAACCGCTCGCCCCTCGCGGCCAGACCCCCTTTTCCCCGGGCCCCATCCAGCTCGATTCCGGCAGCGATGGGGTGGTGTGCGGCAGCGGCGATCGCTTCGTGACGGCGGTGGATCCCTGGCTGCTCCAGCACAACGTGGAGGTGGTGGATATGGAACTGTTCGCGATTGCCTCCGTCTGCCAGCGGGAGGGTATCCCCTGGCGCTCGTTCAAATACATCTCCGACCATGCCAACCGGGATTCAGGGGACAGCTGGCAGGTCCATCTGCAGGGCGGACAGGCGCTGTTTCTAGAACGGCTGGCGGCGCTGGCTGGGGAGGTATGACGGGACTTGACAGAAAGTCACCATCACCATTACCAGCGAAGAACTTGAGATAATTTCAAGCCAAAGATGTTGATCATTGCAACCGAGGACTGGCTGATACTGACAACCTGATTCTTAGATGCCATATCCATATAGCGATGGAGGGCAATGCCTCGCCCATCAGCGCTGAATAAGGATCACCAGCTGGATGTTGACGCTAGCCACAGTCCGAAAAGATTTCAAGAAGCGGCAGCGAGCTGCGCCATTCCCTCGATGGGCCGCAGGTGCTTGAACCCGACAACGGCGAACGTCGCCCTTGTGAGCTCAGATCAGGTGAACCGCTGGCTGAAGCAGGCGCCCGCTTTCCGCATTGATACCGGCGAAACCGCCACCCCAGATCTCAGGCCGCCTCCAGCCCCAGGAGCGCGACATAATGAAGGAAATCCCGGTCGCTGAACAGCAGGGGCAGGTTCGCCTCGATGCAGGCGGTGGCGATGATGCCGTCGATGGTTTTGTGCACCGTGATGCCGCGTCGCCGCAGCTCGCGAGTGTTCTCGGCGGCTTTCCAAGCATTGCGGGGCCCGAGCATCGGCAGCGGGGCCACGGAGCGGAACAGCTGGCGGGCGGTGGCCCCATCCCGGTCCTGCCGGAAGCCCTGCACCACCTCCACCAGGATCAGATCGCCGATTGCGATCGGCGTGAGCCCGAGCAGGCCATCGAGACGCTCCACCTCCGGGGTGCTGACGCCATGGAAGAAATCGATCCAGACCGAGGAGTCGACAACGATCACGGTGTTTTGCATCCGTACACGCTGTGAGAGCCTGCCGAAGAAATCGGGCCATCTGCGCCGGGCGGCGTGCCTGGCGATAGCCATCGAAGTACTCATCCTCTCAAGCTCAGCAGCATCATCGATCTCGCGTCTCTGGGCTTCCCGATCACCCTCCCAGGGCAGCCGCACCTTGGTGCGCATACCCAGCGCCACCGCCTCCCCGGCGCGAAAGCTCCAGCCAGGCCCCGGAGGGAGCGGCGACGCCATGAGCGAACAGATTGCATTCCGGCTCAAGAGGGCTTGCAGGCAGCCACCTCCTAAAAATTTGGTAGTTTCATACAAATCCATGCGTTCGCAAGGTCTTTCCCTGGCAGTCGTCATGGCCAGCTCGGCGGCCCTGTGCTTCGCACCAAATCCCGCCGAGGCCTTGACCTTTCCGGCCACCGCTAACGACGTCACTTACGACGTGACCACCTTTACTGGCTCGTACAACGCTAACGCATCCAAATTTAACACAATTAACAGCGGTGGTTTGATGCCCTGGCAGGGCTCTGCAAGCGTGGCGACGACTCTTGCCTCTCAACTTCCTACTTAATTCGGAAAACCAAACCATGGCATTTTAGGGCCACATTTTGGCTATAGACATCAAATTGACGCTCCCGACGGTGGCTATATCAATAGCAGTATTTATAGCTGGGCTGACTCAAACGTAGAATCTAACAGCGAGCGGGTTTACACCGTAGCCACCTACACCTACGCCATTGCTACTCCTGCAACCTCTGCTGCCGACCCCGGCCCCCGGCCCCTCTTCGGTGCCGCCGCCGCCTTCGGCATGAGCCATCGCCTGCGTCGCCGCATCCAGCTGGGCGGCTGAGATCGTTCGCCCACACCAAATCCGCCGCGCCATTCATGTCTGCGGATTGCCTCGCCGCCGTGGTTCCTTCGGGATCCCGGCGGTTTTTTGATGGCCCTGGACCCCATTGCAGTGGCGGATTGCAACCCAGGCAGCTGAGCAAGCTTGAGGCCCCAGGCGGCCGAACGATGCTGCGCTCTCGGCTCAACATGCGCTGCACGGCGGGGAGTGCTGGTGCGTCGCGGAGAGAACCGCCTGCATCAGGCCTCAGCGAGAGACGTAGCATTGAACGCAATGCAGTCATTGCGAGCAGCCGCAGGTCATGGCCAGCCTCACGATCCGCAACCTCGATGAGCGCACCAAGGCCCAGCTGCGCATCCAGGCCGCCCGCCATGGTCGCTCGATGGAGGAAGAGGCCCGCACCATCCTTCGCGACGCCGTCGAAGCCAAGCAGCCCAACGCCGGCAGACAAGGACTGGGCCATCGCATTCAGGCCCACTTCACGGCCCTTGGAGGGGTGGAACTGGAGCTGCCCGAGCGTGCCTCGCCACCAGCCCCAGCTCTGTTCGTCGACGAACCGGATACGGCCGCGCAGGACCCTGCCAACAGTGAGGGGGAGAGTTCGCCGTGATCCTGCTCGACACGAATGTGATCTCGGAGCTGATGCGCCCGCAGCCCGAGCCGAAGGTGCTGACCTGGGCCGATGGTCTTGATCCGGAGGCGGTGGCGATCACGGCGATGAACGAGGCCGAGATCCTGCATGGCCTGGCCCGGCTGCCCAATGGCAGACGCAAGCGCGAACTGTTGCAGTGCTGGGATGGGCTGATGGCGGAGCTGTTTTCCCGCAGAATCCTGGCCTTCACCAGTGAAGCGGCGCACTGGTACGCCGAACTGCTGTGCCGTCGCGAGCGAGCGGGCCGATCGATCGCGACGGCCGATGCCGTGATTGCCGCCACCGCCCTGGCCTACGGGGCCTCCCTGGCCACCCGAGATGGGGCCGACTTTGCCGACCTCGACCTCGCCTTGATCAATCCCTGGACCATGGGCTGATCTCCCACCCTCTGGCCCCAGCTCCAACCCAGTGCACCGCTAGCTGGAGCTGCCGACCTGCTGCGGGTCGTCGTCCGGGAGCAGCCGCACCAGCAGGGTGGTCTTGAGGGCGATGGGCGCGGAAGGGATCACCCTGAGCTCCGGGCTGCCCCGCCCTCTGCCAAGGTTCAGGGCGGTGGAGGCGCCGCGGCCGCCGCCCGCGAGACCCGATGACCGATCCAACCGATCCAGTGGCGACCGCCCTGCGCGGCGCCGCCCTGCTCAACGATCCGGCGCTGAACAAGGGCACCGCCTTCAGCCGCGAGGAGCGCCGCTCCCTCGGGCTTGAGGCCCTGCTGCCCTGGCAGGTGGAGACGATCGAGCAGCAGGTGGAGCGCTGCTGGGGCGCCTTCGCCAGCCTCGGCAGCCCCCTGGAGCGCTACGCCTGGGTGCAGAGCCTGCGCGAGCGCAACCTCACCCTGTTTCACCGCTTCCTCGCCGACCACATCGAGGATGTGATGCCGATCGTTTATACCCCCACCGTGGGCGAGGCGATCCAGACGTTCAGCCTCACCTACCGCACCCCCAGCCACGGCCTTTACCTCACCGCCCCCCAGGCGGGCGACTTTGAGCGGCTGCTGCGCGATGCCCTCGCCGGCGGCCCCGCGCCGCAGATGCTGCTCGTCACCGACGCCCAGGGCATCCTCGGCATCGGCGACCAGGGGGTGGGCGGCATCCACATCTGCCTGGGCAAGCTCGCCGTTTACACCCTCTGCGCCGGCCTCGACCCCAGCCGCGGCCTGCCGGTGATGCTCGATGTGGGCACCGACCGCCCCGAACTGCTCGCCGACCCCCGCTACCCGGGCCTGCGGGAACCCCGCCTGCAGGGCGACGCCTACGACGCGGTGATCGATCGCTTCGTGGCCGCCGTGGGCAGCGTCTGCCCCGACGCCCTCCTGCACTGGGAGGACTTCGGCGCCCCCAACGCCCGCCGGGTGCTCGATCGCCACCGGTCGCTCGTGCCCAGCTTCAACGACGACATCCAGGGCACCAGCGGCGTGGCCTGCGCCGCGATCCTGGCCGGGCTGCGGGGCCTCCATCGCTCGCTCGCCGACGAGCGGATCGTGATCTTCGGGGCGGGCAGCGCCGGTTGCGGCATCGCCGAGCGGTTGCTGCGTTTGCTCATCCGTCAGGGGCTAGAAGCCTCAGAAGCGGCCGGGCGCCTCTGGCTGATCGACCGCGACGGGCTGCTGCATGAGGGCCTGGGGCAGGGAGCGACGGCAGCGGGCGGCGCCGCGGCCAACCATCCGGCCCTGGCCATCTACGGCAAGAACCCCGAAGAGCTGGCGGCCGTGGGCCTGCCCGCCGACGGCCCCATCGGCCTGCAGGCGGTGGTGGAGGCGGTGCGCCCCGGGGTGCTGATCGGCACCTCCACCGTGGCCGGCGCCTTCAACGCCTCGGTGGTGCAATCCCTGCTGGCCGGCTGCGAGCGCCCGATCGTGCTGCCCCTCTCCAACCCCACCCGCCTGGCGGAGGCCACCCCCGAGCAGCTCCTCTCCTGGAGCGATGGCCGCATCCTGGTGGCCACCGGCAGCCCCTTCCCACCGGTAGCCCTGCCGAACGGCACGCGCGTGATCGGGCAGTGCAACAACTGCTTCGTCTTCCCGGGCCTCGGCTACGCGGCGATGGCGGTGGGGGCGCGGGAGGTGAGCGAGGCGATGATCGACGCCAGCGTCGAGGCCCTGGCGGCCGTGATCCCGGCGGCACGCGATCCGGAGGCGGCGCTGATGCCGCCCCTCGCCGCCGTGCAGGCGGTGTCGCAGGCGGTGGCGGAAGCCGTGGCCCGGGCGGCGGTGGCGGAAGGGCTGGCCCGCCACGCCAGCAGCGAGGCCGAAGCCCTCGCCCAGCTGGAGGCCTGCCGCTGGCGGCCCGCCTACCGCCCCGTGGTGGCCGCCCCCTGACCCGCCCCTTGAGCGCCCCCCCGCAGGGCGCACCAATAAGAGCTGTGTCACCGGCGCGCGCAGGGACACCGCGACGGCTTAGCACCTTCGGGTCTGTCTCCGTACCGTGGGCTTCTTCGTTCAGCTCACCGACGCCATCGCGGCGCGCCAGTCCCTCCTGGTGACAGGGCTGGACCCCAACCCGGAGATGCTGCAGAGCTGGGCCAACCGCCGCGGCATGGGCGGTCGCTCCTTCCTCTCCCAGGCCCGCCACTGGATCAAGGCGGTGATCGAGGCCACCGCCCCCCACGTCTGCGCCTACAAGCCCAGCCTCGGCTTTTACCAGGCCCTCGGCTCCACCGGCCTGGAGCTGTTGCGGGAGGTGCGCGAGCTGGTGCCACTCGAGATCCCCCTGATCATCGACGCCAAGCACGGCGACCTCAACAGCTCCTCCGCCCTCGCCCACTACGTCTTCCGCGACCTCGGCGCCGACGCCGTCACCCTCTCGCCCCTGCCCGGCCAGGACATCGCCGCCCCCTTCCTCCTCTACCCCGAGAAGGCGGTGGTGGTCACCTGCCACAGCTCCAACCCCGCCGCCCGCCTGATCCAGCACCACCCGAACGAGGAGGATCCGCTCTACCTGCGCATCGTGCGCGAATGCCAGCTCTGGGCCACCCCCGAGCAGCTGCTGCTCGAGGTGGGCACCAGCGACCCGGCGATCCTGGCGCGGGTGCGCCAGCAGGCCCCGGAGCGCTTTCTCATCCTCCGCAGCCTCTGGGCCGAGGAAGACCGGCTCGATGCGCTGCTGGAAGCCGGCCTCAGCCAGGCCGCCGACGGCCTGCTCCTGCCCCTCCCCCAGAACCTGCTGGTGGAAGACGACATGGCCGAGCGGGCCGAGGGCATCAAGCACCGGATCGAAGAGCGCCGCCTCCGCTGGCTGGAGAACCACCCCCGCGCCGAAGGGGACACCTGCAGCGTCTGGTTGCCCGGCAGCGCGCCGGGCGATCCGGCCGGTGCCGCATCCGATCCGCTGGCCAGCCTGATCCTCGATCTCTATGACATCGGCTGCCTGCTGTTCGGCGAGTACGTGCAGGCCTCGGGCGCCGTTTTCAATTACTACATCGACCTACGCCAGATCATCTCCGATCCCAACCTCTTCCACCGCGTTCTCCACGCCTACGCCGGGCAGCTCGAGCACCTCGCCTTCGATCGCATCGCCGGCATCCCCTACGGCTCCCTGCCCACCGCCACCGGCCTTTCGCTGCTGCTGCACAAGCCGCTCATCTACCCCCGCAAGGAGGTGAAGGCCCACGGGGCCCGCCGCCTGATCGAAGGCGATTTCGAGGAGGGCGATCTGGTGGTGGTGATCGACGACATCCTGATCACCGGTGGCAGCGTTCTGGAGGGCATCGCCAAGCTGGAAAGCTCTGGCCTTTGCGTCGAGGATGTAGTGGTCTTCATCGACCACGGCGGTGAAAACGATCGGCGCGCCTGCGAACGGCTGGCGGAGGCCGGTTACCGGGTGCACGCCGTGCTCGACATTCCCCGCATCACCCGCGTGCTGCACCACGCCGGCCGCCTCAGCGATGGCCAGGCAGCCCTGCTCGACAAAGGCATCGACCACAGCGTCGACCAGGGCGGCCAACCGGTGCTGGCGAGCCCGTAGGCTGATCTGGCGTCCTCGCAACCCCCGGGCGCCCCCCCTGCCATGGCTTCTGGCTCCACTTCGGCCCCCACCATCGGGGAACTCGAGGCGAACTATCCGCTCTATTGCAAAGCGATGCGTCGCCTGCTGAAGGAGGGCCGCAGCCTGGAGGCCATCCGCCGCACCGTGGCCTGGAGCCGTCTTGAGCGTCTCCACCTCTGCTTACCCGGCCGCTATAAATCGCCTGATTATCTAGCCGTGGTGCTGCGCCGCGATTCGGTGTAATCGCCACGTCGCCACCCATCCTTCGGGCCCGTCGGTAACGCAGCGGCGACAACACGGTGATTCGCCCATTCATCGGCCATGCAACGGCAGCACCACGGCACAACCACGGCGGTGAGATCACAGTGAGGTTGCGGTGAGATCCATCTCCGATCCCTTCCTGCGCCGGCCCGTGCTGACGCTGGTGATCTCGCTGCTGATCCTGCTCGGCGGCCTGATCAGCCTACCGGCCCTGCAGGTGGAAAATCTGCCCCCGATCGCCCCCGGCCGCGTCACGGTGCGCGCCTCCTACCCCGGCGCCGGCCCCGAGGTGGTGGAACAGGGGGTCACCGCCCTGCTCGAAAAGCAGCTCAACGGCCTCGAGCGCCTCGACACGATCCGCTCCACCAGTTCCGCCAACGGCAGCACCATCACCCTCGGCTTCAGCGGCGGCAACCCCGAGCTCAACCAGATCAACACCCAGAACGAAGCGGCGGTGGTGAACCGCCAGCTGCCGGCCCCGGTGGCGCGGCTGGGGGTGCAGGTGCGGCGCAGCTCCGACGACCTGCTGCTCGTGCTCAGCTTCAGCGCCGAGCGCGGCCTCTACGCCGACACCTTCCTCACCGGCTGGGTGGATTCGGTGGTGAAGGACCGCCTGCGCCGCGTTGACGGCGTAGGGGATGTGAGCCTTTTCGGCGGCAGCAGCCTCGCCTTCCGCCTTTGGCTGGATCCGGTGAAACTGGAGCAGCGCAACCTCACCCTCGTGGAGGTGCGCCAGGCCCTGCAGCAGCAGAACGTGCTGGCGGCCCTGGGCCAGGCCGGCGAAGCCCCCGCCCCGCCCGAGCAACGCACCACCCTGCCGTTGCGGATGGAGGGGCGGCTGCGCAGCCCGGAGGAGCTCGGCCAGCTGGTGGTGGGCCGCAGCGCCAACGGTGGCGTCACCCTGGTGCGCGATGTGGGGCGCGTCAGCCTCGGCAGCGAGACCTACGACACCATCGCCACCAACCTCGCCGGCGATTCCGCCGTGGCGATGGGCGTGTACCAGCGCGATGGCAGCAATGCCCTGGAGGTGCGCCGCGGGCTGGAGGAGGCGCTGGCGGAGCTGGCGCCCCGCTTCCCGCCCGGGGTGGCGATGGAGGTGATCGTCGACGAGGCGGTCACGGTGCGGGCCAGCATCGACCGGGCGGTGGAGGCGCTGCGCGATGCGGTGTTGCTCGTCTTCCTCGTGCTGCTCTTCGGGCTGGGCAACAGCCGCCTGGCCCTGATCACGGCGGCGGCGGTGCCGGTGTCGCTGATCGGTTCGCTCTCGGTGCTGCGGCTCAGCGGCGGCTCGATCAACACCCTCACCCTCTTCGGCATGGTGCTGGCCGCCGGCCTGCTGGTAGACGACGCAATCGTGGTCAGCGAGGACATCGGCCGGCGGCTGGAGGCGGGCACACCGGCGGTGCAGGCGGCCCGCGAGGCGATGGCGGAACTCGGCGGGGCGGTGATCGCCACCTCCCTGGTGCTGGTGGTGGTGTTCGTGCCGGTGCTGGGGCTGGAGGGCAGCGTGGGCCGGCTCTACGCCCCGATCGCCGTGGCGATCAGCGCGGCCATCGTGTTCTCCACCATCAACGCCATCAGCTTCACGCCGGTGGCCGCCAGCCGCCTGCTCCACGCCGACCAGCGCGAACCGGCCTGGCTGAAGCGGGCCATCGATCCGCCGCGCCGCTGGCTCGAGGCCCTCGAAGCCCCCTACGCCCGCCTGCTGGAGCGGGTGCTGCGCCACCGTCGCCTGGTGATGGCCACCCTGCTGGTGGGCCTGCTGCTCACCGCCGCGGCCCTGCGGGCCCGCCCCACCACCTTCATCCCCCAGGAGGACAACGGCCAGCTGCGGGGGGTGGTGATCCTGCCGGAGGGCACCGCCCTGGCCCGCACCCAGGAGGTGCTGGAGCGCGTGCGGCGGGTGGCCCGCCAGGAGTCGCTGATCGCCAGCGCCAACTTCTACGCCGGCCGCTCCTTCGGCGACAGCAGCCCCAACAAGGGGCAGTTCTTCCTGCGCCTCAAACCGGTGGAGGAGCGCTCCGGCGCCGGCCGCAGCAGCGCCGCGGTGGCCGAGCGGCTCAACAGCCGCCTGCGCCGCGCCATCCCCGACGCCGCCGTGCAGCTCAGCGAGGCCCCCAGCGTGCGCGGCTTCAGCGGCGAAGGCGGCCTGGAGCTGGAACTGCTCGATGTCAGCTCCGGCCAGCTCAGCCTGACGGCCTTCGAGCAGGAGGCCCGCGACTTCATCGCCGCCGCCCAGACCCTCAGCAGTGGCGGCAGCCCCGCCTTCGAGCGCGTTTCCACCCGCTTCAGCAGCGGCGCCCCCCGGCTGGAGCTGGTCCCCGACCGCCTGCGACTGGCCTCCCTCGGCGTCGACCTCTCCAGCGTGGTCGACACGTTGGGGGCCAGCTTCGGCAGCGATTACGTAAACGACAGCTTCGCCGACGACCAGGTGCGGCGGGTGATCGTGCAGCTGGAGGGCACCTCCCGCCGCAATGCCGACGACGTTCTGGCCCTGACGGTGCGCAACCGCGACGGGCGCCTGATCCCCCTGGCCCAGCTGCTGCGCCTGGAGCCCGGCGCCGGACCCACCTCGATCAACCACACCCGCCTGGTGCGCTCGATCAGCATCCGGGCCCTGCCCCGGGCGGGCGTCAGCAGCGGCCAGGCGATGGCCCTGCTGCAGACCCTGCACCAGGAGCGGGGCCGCGATGCGATCGAGCTGGAATGGGCCGGCCTGGCCCGCGAGGAGGCCAGCGCCAGCGGCAGCACCACCCGGGTCTTCGCCCTGGCCCTGCTGGTGATGGCCCTGGTGCTCGCCGCCCTCTACGAAAACTTCCTCGATCCCCTGATCATCCTGGTAACGGTGCCCCTGGCGATGCTCGGCGCCGTGCTGGGGCTGGCCCTGCGCAATCTGCCGCTGGATGTCTACGGCCAGATGGGCCTGCTGGTGCTGGCCAGCCTGGCGGCGAAGAACGGCATCCTGATCGTGGAATTCGCCAACCAGCGCCTGGCGGCCGGCATTCCCCTCGATACGGCGATCCACGGGGCGGCGGTGGCCCGCCTGCGGCCGATCCTGCTCACCGTGGTCTCCTCCCTCGCCGGCTGCGTGCCGCTGCTCTTCCCCACCGGCTCCGGCGCCGCCAGCCGGCTCAGCATCGGCACGGTGGTGTTCAGCGGCCAGCTGGTGGCCACCCTGCTCAGCCTGCTGGTGGTGCCCTCGGTGTATCGGGTGGTCAAGGGCTGGGAGCTGGGCCGGCTGGCGCCCCGATCCCCGGATCGCTGACCGGCGGGGCGCCACCGGTGGGCTCCAGCTGGGGTCGCTCCTGCGAGAGCCGCAGCAACAGCATCAGGAACGGCGAAAAGACAAAGGTGAACACCACCGCCGCCAGCAGCAGCTTCACCCCCGCGGGCCAGCTGCGGGGACCGCTCGGCCCGGGTGGGGGTGGGGGGGAATCTGCCATCGCCGCGGAGCCCCGCCCTGCGCACTGGCCCCATGATGGGGGCAAACGCCCCCTGCGGTGCGGTGCTCAGGGGCTCGCCTCGACGCGCTCCACCACCAGCCCCCGCTGCCGCAGCAGCGCCACCAACCCGTCCTCCCCCAGCAGGTGCAGGGCCCCCACCACCACCATCGTGTCGTCGGGTCGCCGGAGGCGGGCCTCAATCCCCTGGAGCCAGGCCTGGTTCCGTTGGCTGAGTAAGCGGCTGCGGGCCTGGGAGCCCTCGGGCAGGGAACGGCGGAGCAACTCGAGCAACGCCGCCTCATCACCCCGCCGCCAGGCCGTCTCCAGCGCCGCAATCGACCCACCGAGCGGTGCCGACTCGGCCAGGCCCTGGTCGAGCATCGCCACCTGCTCCGGCTCCGGGAGGCCATCGAAGAGATCAAGCTGCTGGGCCAGGGTCTGGAGGGGATCGATCAACTTGCCGTCGGCGCTGGCCCGGCGCAGCAGCTGCCCCTCCACGCCGCTCTCGGCCTCGAACCCTCCCTGTTGCATGGCCATCGAGGTGAGGATCATGCTCGCCATCCAGGGTTCGAAGCGATCCAACCCCTCCTCCGGCAGACCCATCGGCCGAAGGGCTGCCACCAGCCGCGTCCACCGCTCCGGGCCCAGCACGGTGCGCAGCGACCGATCCGGCGGCAGCAGCGCCCGCACCATCACCTCGCCGATGAACGCCCCCAGCCCCTCCGGCGTCTCCAACGTCGTCAGGTCGACCTCCATCATCAGGCCCTCCGCCTCGTCGTAGGCGCGCAAGTACGAGGGGGGCAGGGTGGCACCGGCGGGGAGAACATGGATCGAACCGGCCAGGTAAACGGTGCCGGCGCCCTGGCGCATCCGCCACAGAAGGCCCTGCTCCGCCGCCAGCGCCCGCAGGGGAGCGAGGGGCAGCAGGAGCCAGAGGGCAGCGATCGGGACCAGCAGGCGGGCGCGGACCATCAGGTCAACGGCAGCCCTGCACGGAGATGCGATAGCTGAAGCCCAGCGCCCCGGGCTGGTCGGTGGCGCCGATGCGGAAATTCATCTGGCTCGGCTGCTTGCCCGGCACCGCCGGAAAGGGGCCGAACTCGCGCCCCCGACCCACCGGCGGGCTGAGGGTCTGCTGGAACAGCTGGAGGCTGGAGCCATCGGTGAACTTCATCGTGCCGCTCACCGGATAGCGGGCGCGGGGGTCGGTGGAGGTGGCCGTGAAGAAGAAGCGATAGCTGCGGTAGGGCTCGTCCACCACGAAATCGGTGTTCCAGTTGGGGCGGCCCAGCAGCATGCCGGCGGGCAGCAGCTTGGCGGGGCCCACCTTCTTGCTGACGATCGGCGTGATGCCGTTGCCGCCGATCGGCTCGAGGAAGCGGCAGTCGGCCGCAGCGGCGGCAGGGAACGGGAGGGCCACCACCAGCGGCCCGGCCATCAGGAGGGCGAAGCGGCTGGGGGCCGGGGAACGGCGGGCGGGGCGCGACACAACGGCCATGGGCGACCCGAGCAGCGGAGACCTCGCCATCATCGCGGCAATCGCCCTGGGGCGACGTGATCACAAAACCAAAAGAGTTTCTGCGTTTCTGTTCGCGGCGCCGGAAAGACACAGCCCCTCTCCATAACGTATGCAGCGCGGGGGGGTCCGCAGCACCGTTCTTGAGTCAGTCCGTCTCTCCATCCCTGCCCGCCGCACCAGCTGGCGAGATCATTCCCGTCCCGAGCCCGGTGCTCGAACGGCGAACGCCCCGCCCGCCGCAGCAGCCCCTGCGTCCGCCCACCGGCCCGGCCCGATCCGGTGGCGATCCGCTGTTGGTGCAGCGGCTGCTCAACGACCTGCAGGAGCTGGCCCGTCCCCGCCACGCCCGCTGGGATCCCGTGGGCCTGATGACCGTGCGCGCCACCCTCCTGAGCCGCTTCGCCGCCCTCGGCCCAGTGGAGGAACACCATTTCGGCAGCGGCGCCGATGCGGGCACCAACCTGATCCTGCGCCTGCCCGGCCGCAACCCCCACCTCGCCCCCCTGCTGGTGGCGGCCCACTACGACGGCCCCCTCCATTCGATCGGCGCCGACGACAACGCCTCCGGACTGGCCGCCCTGCTGGAGCTGGCCCGGCGCTGGGCCGCCCAGCCGCTGCGCCGGCCGGTGTGGATCGTGGCCTTCGACCAGGAGGAGTGGGGCTGTCTGGGCAGCAAGGCGCTCGCCGCCGAGCTCAGCCTCCGTCGCCAACCCCTGGCGCTGATGGTGAGCCTGGAGATGCTCGCCTTCACCGGCACCGAACAGCGCTACCCCCTGCCCGCCCTGCGCTGGCTCTATGGCCGCCGCGCCGACTTCATCGCCGTGATCGGCAACCTGCAGGCCCTGCCCCAGCTGCCTGGCCTCACCCACCGGCTGGGCCGGCACGTGCGCACGAAGCTTCTGCCGGTGCCCCTGCGGGGCCGATTGCTGCCGGATGTGCGCCGCAGCGACCACAGCCCGTTCTGGGATGCGGGCTACCGCGCCGTGATGGTCACCGACACCTCCTTCCTGCGCAATCCCCACTACCACCGCATGAGCGATCAGATCGCCACGCTCAACCTGGGCTTCTTTGCCCGCGTCACCGAGGGGCTGGCGGCGGCGCTCTCGAAGGTCTGAGGGAAGGTGAGCCGCGACCCTGGCACTCCCCCTCGTCAACGGCGGCGGCGCCCTCGGGTGCAGGCCTGGCGCTACGACAAGGGCTACGGCGAAGACCGCTACGCCCTGGGTGACGAGGAGCCCAGCCCGCGTCGGCGCAGGCGCCGCCGTCGCTGGTGGCGCGCCGGCCCCGTGGCCGAGCTGTTGGAGCTGCTGAGCCTGCTGCCGCGGCGCCATCCGGTTGCCACCGCGCTGCTGGCGGCAGCGGGGCTATGGCTGTTGTGGCCCACCGTGGTGGGATTGGGAAACGGCGCCGCCGCCCGCCGACCGGGGGCCCCCGAGGTGATCACGGTGTTCGTGGAGGATCCGCAACGCACGGTGTCGGCCCTGGAGCTGTGGCGCGCACGGCCCGGCTCGATCCTGGTGCTGCAGGGACGCCCCGACAGCCAGGCGATCAACCGTCGCCAGCTCGGCCAACGGGGCCTGCGCTCCGACGACACCGGCGGGGTAGTGATGCTGACGCGGGGCTGCGACACCCTCGGCCAGCTCACCACCCTGGCGGACTACCTCGCCAAGCTGCCGCAGCGGCCGGGCCGGCTCACGGTGGTCACCGGCCCGGCGCACCTGGATCGCTCCCTGGCCATCGCCCGCATCGTGATCGGCAGCGCCGGCTGGGAGGTGGAGGGCCTCAGTGCCATCACCGGCGACAACCGACCGGAGAGTGCCTGGCGCCTCTGGCGCGACCAGGCCCGGGCCCAGCTGTGGCGCCTCAGCGGCTGGGATGGCAGCGGCGACGGCACCGCCTGCCGCGCCCGCAAACTCACGGAGCGGGGCTGAACTGAGGCCAGCGGTAGCTGCACAGGAGTGTGCGGGGCGCCTGGCCGGGCCGCTGAACCTTCAGACGCACGCCCATTCCTTCACTGGTGGGGGTGTAGGTGGCCCCGGAGCTGTCGATCTTCTCCACGGCGAGCACATTGACGTTGCGGCTGAGCAGCTCGGCCGTGCAGGTCTGGATGGCCCGCAGGCGCAGCTCCTCCCAGGCGGCGGGGGTGGAGGCGCGGGCGGGAGGAAGGGCACCGGGCAGGGCGGCGAGCAGGGCGGTGCCGAGGGAGGCCGCAGCGGCCACGGCGCCAACCCACCCCAGCGGATCCCGGACGGGATGTCGGGAGGTTGCCATGGCCGGTCGGGGCAGGGAGCTGCCGCCATCCTGAAGGCAACGTGCGAGCCGTCAAGCGTGCTGCTCTCGGCTGCCCAGCCCATCTGGTCCCTGTCCCTCGACCAGCTGCATCCGGCCCTGCAGAGCGGCCCCCTCGGCCTGGATCAGGCGGAGGCGGAGCGGCGCCTGATCCAGTGGGGAGCCAACCGCCTGCCGCCGCTGCGGCGCCGGCCGCTGGCGCTGCGCCTGCTCGACCAGATGGTGCATTTCATGGCCCTGCTGCTGTGGGTGGCGGGGGGGATGGCCTTCGCCGCCGGCACTCCCCAGCTGGGTGTGGCGATCTGGTCGGTGGTGCTGATCAACGGGCTGTTCTCCTTCTGGCAGGAGTTCCAGGCGGAGCGGACGCTGGGGGCGCTCACCCGGGCGCTGCCCCGCCAGGTGCAGGTGTGGCGCGACGGGGAGCTGCGCACGTTGGAGGCCGACGCCCTGGTGCCGGGCGACCGCATCGCGCTGGAGGAGGGCGACCGGATCCCGGCTGACTGCCGCTTGAGCGCCGCCCATTCGCTGTACGTCGACCTTTCGGTGCTCACGGGCGAGTCGCAACCGGCGGCCCGCCAGGCGGACGCGGAACCGCCGCCGACGGCCACCGGCGCGGAGGCCGGGCCGCGCATCCCCATCAACGAACGGGTCACCCTGGTGCTGGCCGGCTGCAGCGTGGCCTCGGGGCGGGGGGAGGCCTTCGTGTACGCCACCGGCGCGGAAACGGAGTTCGGCCAGGTGGCCCATCTGGCCGCCGGCACCCAGCGCAGCGCCAGCACCCTGGAGCAGCAGGTGGGCCGCATCGTGCAGACGATCACCGTGATCTCCCTGTCGATGGGGACGATCGCCTTCTGCCTGAGCTTCCTGTTCGTGGGCATGGGCCCGCTGGAAAGCCTGGTGTTCGCGATCGGCATCATCGTGGCCAACGTGCCCGAGGGGCTGCTGCCCACCGTCACCCTGGCCCTGGCCCTGAACGTGCAGCGGATGGCGCGGCACAAGGCGCTGGTGCGGCGTCTGTCGGCGGTGGAAACGCTGGGGTCGGTGAGTGTGATCTGCTCCGACAAGACCGGCACCCTCACCGGCAACCGCATGGCGGTGGAGCAGACGTGGCTGCCGGCGATGGCAGAGGGAGCTGATGGGGCGGCGCTGGAGCGGTTGCTGCTGCGGGCCGCCTCGCTCTGCTCCAACGCCCGGCTGGAGCACACCGAAACCCCGGGCGAGGCGTGGCGGGCCATCGGTGATCCCACCGAGACCGGCCTGCTGCTGGCGGCCCTGGCGGCCGGCCTGGAGCCGCAGGAGCAGCAACGCCGCCATCCCCGCCGCCGCGAGATCCCCTTCGATTCCCACCGGCGCCGCATGTCGGTGCTGGTGGCGTGGCGGGGTGGCGAAGACGATCTGCCGCTGCCGGAGGGCGAGGCGTTGGTGCTCACCAAGGGGGCACCGCTGGAGGTGCTGGCCCACTGCGCCGCCACCCTCACCCCGGCCGGGATGGTGCCCCTCGATGGGGCGGGCCGGCAGCGGGTGGTGGCCGCCAACGACACCATGGCCCGCCGGGGCTACCGGGTGATCGCCGTGGCCGTGCGGCCCGCTCCCGCCGATCCCGCGGGGGCCCCGCCGGAGGAAATGGAGAGCGGGCAGGCGCTGGTGGGGCTGGTGGGGCTCTACGACCCGCCGCGGCCGGAGGTGGCCGATGCCGTGCGCCAATGCCGGGAGGCGGGCATCAAGGTGACGATGGTCACCGGCGACTACGGGCTCACCGCCGAGGCGATCGCCCGCCAGATCGGCCTGCTGGATCCCGCCGGCGACAACCCGCAGATGGCCGATCCGGTGCGGGTGATCGATGGCGCCGGCCTGGCCCTGATCGGCGACGTGCAGCTGCGCCAGCTGCTCAAATACCGCCACCGGCTGGTGTTCGCCCGGATGGCGCCGGAGCAGAAGTTGCGGCTGGTGGAGGCCTACCGCAGCCTCGGGGAGGTGGTGGCCGTCACCGGCGATGGGGTGAACGACGCCCCGGCCCTGCGGGCCGCCGATGTGGGGGTGGCGATGGGGATCAGCGGCACCGATGTGGCCCGCGAGGCGGCCGACATCGTGCTGCTCGACGACAACTTCGCCACGATCGTGCAGGCGGTGCGCTACGGCCGCTCGGTGGTGGCGAACATCAGCCGCTTCATCACCTACGTGCTGGCCTCGAACGTGGGGGAGGTGGCGCCCTTCCTGGCGATGGTGGCCTTCCGCATCCCGGCCGCCCTCACGGTGCTGCAGATCCTGGCGGTCGATCTCGGCACCGACCTGCTTCCCGCCCTGGGCCTGGGCGCCGAACCCCCCGAATCGGGCGGCATGCACCGGCCACCGCGGCGCCGCGGCCTGCCCCTGCTCAACCGGGCGGTGATGGTGCGCGCCTACCTGGTACTGGGTCTGGCGGAGGCAGTCGCCTCGATGGGGGGCTACCTGCTGGTGTGGCGCTGGCACGGCGTGGGCTGGGGGGAGCTGCGCGCGCTGGCGCCGGCGTTGCTGCACAAGAGCGCGCCGGCGGCGGTGCAGGCGATCCAGGACCAGGCCAGCACGGTGGCCTTCGCCCTGATCGTGGCCGGCCAGATGGGGGCGCTGCTGGCCTGCCGCAGCGACCTGCAGCCCTTCTGGCAAACGTTGCGCCGCCCCAACCGGCTGCTGTGGGTTGGCTTCTTCAGCGAACCGCTGGTGGCGTCCACCCTGATCCTGGTGCCGGCCCTGGCGGCGGCCTTCGGATTGGCCCCGATCCCGCCGGCCTGGGTGCTGCCGATGGGCCTGGCGACGCTGCTGGTGCTGGCGGTGGACACCGTGCACAAGCGCTTCGCTGGCTGAAACGATGGGCCCGCCCCCAACCCGTCCCCAGCCCGGCCCCGTGTCGCCACCCGAATCCCCCCTCGCCCTGTTCGACTCCCTGCCGCCCCTGCGCCCTGAGGAACTCCTGGGCCGCTGGCGCGGCGAGAGCCACCCGAGCGGTCACCCCCTCGACGGACTGCTAGAGACCTACCACTGGCACGGCAAGGCCTTCCGCGGCCTGGACGACGTGGATCCGCTGCTGTTTGAGCGCGCCGATGGGAAGGTGGTGCCCCTGCGGGCGGTGATGCCCGATCCCCGCTGGCTGGAGCGCTGGCCCTGGTTGCGGCGCCGCACTGTGGGGGATGGCTTTCAGCGCTGGCTGCTGCCGCTGCTGGTCACCACTGCGCCGGAGGCCCGGCTGCGCGTGGTGGAGCACCGGGGCGTGGCCACCGCGGCGATGCTCTACGACCGCCTGCCGATCGTGGATGTGTTCCGCCGCCTGGATGCCACCACCCTGCTGGGGCTGATGGACGCCCGCGGCATCCCCCAACCGTTCTTTTTTCGGCTGACGCGGGAGGCGTAGGGGGAAGCGTTGTCCTCAGCAGATGCGGGGCAATAGCTCACCGCTGGGGGGCAGAAGCCGCCGCTCGCTGCCGAAGGCGGTGCGCAGCACCACCCGCGCCGGGCCTTCGGCCACCGTGCCGATCCAGGCGCCGCCGCCGGGGGCCAGCACCGCTTCGGCCCGCTGCCGATCGGCGCCCGCCACCAGCGCCACCAGCCGCCCCTCGTTCGCCAGGTGCAGGGGATCGAAGCCGAGCAGGGCGCAGCCGCTGGCCACCGCCTTCGCCACCGGGATCGCCTCCTCCTCCAGCCGCAGCTCCACCCCGCGGGCCACGGCCAGCTCGTGCAGGGCACTGGCCAGGCCGCCGCGGGTGAGATCGCGCAGGCAGTGCACCGCGACATCGGCCGCCAGCAGGCGCTCCACCAGCGGCCAGAGGGGGGCGCAATCGCTGACCAGGGGCGGCTGCAGCTCGAGGCCATGGCGGGCCGCCAGGATCGTGAGGCCATGGCGGCCCAGGTCGCCGCTCACCAGCACGGCGTCGCCGGCTTCGATCCGGCCGGGATCGATCGGCGACGGCGCCTCCACCAGGCCGATGCCGCTGGTGTGGACAAAGATCCCATCGCCCTTGCCCCGCTCCACCACCTTGGTGTCGCCGGTGACGATGGCCAGATCCTGCTCCCGGGCGGCGCCGACCATCGAGGCCACCACCCGTCGCAGCACCGCCAGCTCCAATCCCTCCTCCAGGATCAGCCCCACACTCAGGTGGAGCGGCCGGGCGCCGGCCATCGCCAGGTCGTTGGCGGTGCCGGTGATCGCCAACGAGCCGATGGTGCCACCGGGGAATTCCAGCGGCTGCACCACATAGCCGTCGGTGCTGAAGGCCAGGCGGGTATGGGGCAGATCGAGGCGGGCCGCATCGTGCAGCAGCGGCGGCGGCTCGCCATACAGGGGCAGCAGTTCCCGCTCGATCAGCTGCTGCATCAACGTGCCGCCGCCACCGTGGGCCAGGCGGATGCGCTCCCCACTCACGGGGCAGGCACCGGCGGGCACCCCTGGCCGGGATGCACCCCCACGAAACGCTTCACCACCACGGTGCGCTCCGGCCCCCGGCCGACCTCGGCGGAGGGGCGGGAGGTGATCAGGCCTTCGAGGGTCACCAGCAGCGGCGCACCGGCCCCGTTGGCGGGTCTGGCGGCCAGGTAGGCCCGCTCCAGGCGCAGGTAGTCGCCCTCCATGGTCACCGGCAAGCGGGTGCCGGTGGCGCAGAGCCGCAGGCTGGCGGCATCGGCCATGTAGCGAAACATCCCCGGCAGCAGCAGACGGGGTTCGATCGGATCCGGAGTCGCCAGACGCGGCAGGCGGTCGGGATGGCCGGAGCGGATCGGCTGGCCGTCGAGATCAAGCTTGCGCAGCGCCGCACCTCCGGCGAGGGGCTGGAAGAACAGCGGAGCCTCCCGTCCGCCCCGGAGCACCAGGCGCGGGCTGCCGTTCGCCAGGCGCGGGCCGCCGGGCTCCAGGCGCCAGCGGCCGATGTCGTCGAAGCGGTTCGGGGTCGGACGGTTCCGGAAGGTCTGGCGCAGCTGGTAGGTGCCGTCACTGGCCAGATCCACCTGCCAGCGGGTCGTGCCCCCCGCGTCCGGCAGATCGCCGCGCCAGCTGGCCGGCAACGGGCCCAGGGGAGACGCCGCCTGGACCGTGAGCCCAACACTGAGGGCCAGGCAGCTGCCCAGGGCGACGGCCAGCCGATGGCGGTTCTGTGGCATCACCTCTCACCCTGTCCCCAAGATCTCTCCAGCCTGCAGAGCGAATGGGGCCGCCGCAAGCGGCTACGGGCCATTGCCAGCGGGCTGCAGCCCTGGGCTTTCGGCGCCCAGGGCTGGCTGGCCACAACAAAGCCCGGGGCGTGGACCCCGGGCGTTTGCGTGATCGTGAGATCAGGGTGTCTTTGGTTGTGGGGACGGAGCTGCCGGCGCTGGCACCTGGGGCCAGGTGTCTATTGGGACGTTCCGTTGGGTCCGGGGCACCTGATGGACTGGGAATGGGGCGGTGCAGTGGACGGCGATCGGGCTGATTTCAGGACGCTGATTTCAGGAAACTGATTTCAGATCACTGACTTCGAGAAACCAGCGTGTTTCGAGAAACCACCGTGATGCGCCAGGAACGTCACATCTGGTCAGGAATGTTGGAGCAGGGGCCGGATCGTCAGCGCGCTCCTTGCCGGTGCTCAGGGGGGCTTTCTTCCATCCGTGGAGCCTCCGAATCCGATGCGCACACCATCGGATGGCTGGCGGTTGGTGACAACCCCCAGGCAGCGATTGGACATCGCTCTTCACCGGAAGCAACGGGAATTCATGAAGGGCTCTTCACGAATCGGGGGGGCTTCACAGCAGGGCCCACCCCCCACCGACCCCACGGCCGAGAGCTTGGTGCATGGCGCACTTGCGCCTGAGCCCCTGGACTACCAAGGGCAGGTGCAAGAGTTGGGGCAGAGGCAGGCAGAGGTCGAGGGCGGGCAAAGGCTGGAGCACAAAACACGTGGAACGCAACCAGAACCACGTCTGGCATCATGTGAAGCCAACTGCCAAGGCTTCAGGAGACGAGGTGAGCGCTGGGAACTTCTGTATCAAGTTAAAAGAAACCACATTGCCGCAAACGAAAGGCCTCGATTGAAATCCATCCATCCCTAACCAGTCCCACCCTCCTCCAGCGACAACCAGACCAGCGCGGCCTGAGTTCGGTTACTTACACCCAGTTTCTGCAGAAGCGTGTGCACATGGCTTCGCACCGTTCCCTCGCCGATACCGAGTCGCTTGGCGATCCTTCGATTGTTGTCACCAGCAGCTAGACAGGCAAGAACCTCCCTTTCGCGATGGGTCAGCTCGCCAAGACGGCCAGATTTACTAAATTCGAGGATGCCCGAACTAGAATCCAGCTGCTGCAACACGGACGTTGCCTTCCGATCCCACCAGCTAGCTCCAGCCATAAGAGAAGAAATTGCCAGCTCCACCTGAGCTAAAGCCAATTCTTTGTGCAGAAAGCCATGGGCACCCGCACGCCAAATCTGCTGCACCGAACAAGGATCATCCTGGCTGGTTAAGATCAAAATCGGCAGCTTGGTTGTAGAGGCAATTTGTCGGCAGGTTTCAAGCCCACTCAGTCCTGGCAGTACCAAGTCAAGGAGCACAAGGTCGACCGAGCTTATTGTCAACACATCAAGGCCCTGCTCGCCATCGTCGGCAATCCAAACTTCTTCCACTGATGCCAACTGACGGAGGTGGCTGGCCATCGCCAGCTGATAGGCCTGATCATCCTCGATCAGCAGTAGGTGCATGGCTAAGTCTCCGGCTGAGGCAAGCGCACCGTGACCTTGGCGCCGCCACCGCTGATGTTGCTGGCGTCAATCCTGCCACCATGGGCCTCTGTGATAAGCCGACACAGATAGAGGCCTAGTCCTGCGCCTGGAATTCCAGAGCTGTAACGGCCAAACCTCTGAA
>CAIVPT010000006.1 GCA_903907855.1 uncultured Synechococcaceae cyanobacterium
AGCTCCTCGAGATGCATCAGTTCCTGCACCTGCCGGCCCAGGGTGATCTCCTGCTCGTGCGACAGCAACGGCACCCGGCCGATGTCGCGCAGATAAGAGCGCAGAAGATCGGCGGTGGGGGCAAGGCCGGCGGCGGAGGTCGCGATGGTGATCGAGGGCATCGTCGCGGAGTTGCGAAACCTTGTTGTTTCGTAAAGCTACCATGATTTCGCGGACTGACTCCGCCCAGGGCCAGGCAAGCGGCCCGGCGCAGAACGGGAGCCGGTGGCGGGAGAATGGACCCATGGCCGCCGAGCGCCTCCAGAAGCTGATCGCGGCCGCCGGCCTCGGGTCCCGCCGCCGGGTGGAAGACCTGCTGCGCCAGGGCCGGGTGGCGGTGAACGGTCGGCCGGCCCAGCTTGGAGACCGGGCCGATCCGCACCACGATGCGATCACGGTTGACGGTCAACCGCTGGAGCCCCCCCAGGAGCGGCTCACCCTGCTTCTCAACAAGCCCGTCGGGGTGCTCAGCACCTGCCATGACCCCCACGGCCGTCCCACCGTGCTCGAGCTGCTGCCGCCGGCCCTGCGCTACGGCCGCGGCCTCCACCCGGTCGGCAGGCTCGACGCCGACAGCCGGGGCGCCCTGCTGCTCAGCAACGACGGCGATCTGACCCTGCGGCTCACCCATCCCCGCTTCGGCCACCGCAAGACCTACCGGGTGTGGGTGGAGGGACACCCAAATCAGCGCACCCTGGCGCTCTGGCGGGCCGGCGTCCCCCTCGACGGCAGGCCCAGCCAGCCGGTGCGGCTGCGGCGGTTGACGGGGGCGGCACCCGCTCCGGGCGGCAGTGTCCCCACCGCCGGCGCCACCCTGCTGGAGCTGGAGATGGGGGAGGGGCGCAACCGCCAGATCCGTCGCACGGGCGAGCAGCTCGGCCATCCGGTGCTCGATCTGCAGCGCCGCGCAATCGGCGCTCTGCAGATCGGGGATCTGGCGGAGGGGGAGTGGCGGATCGTGGACCGGGCGGAGCTGGACCCTCAAGAATGGGGGCGCCCGGAAAGCCGCCGCTGAAGCCCATCGCCCCGCCAGCCCTGCCCACGCCGGTGGCGCGCCTGGCCGACCGGCTGCGCCGCCGCCTGCGGGGCGAACCGTCCCGACCCGCGGGCGGTGAGGGGCCTCGCCCCCCTGCGGATCCCCTGCTGCAGGCGGGTCGGCGCCTGCGGGAAGCGCGGGAGGCCCAGGGGCTCGGCCTGCGCCAGCTCGCCCAGGAGACGCGCATCAGCACCCCAGTGCTGGAGGCCCTGGAGAAGGGCTGGCGCGAGCGGCTGCCGGAGGCGGCCTACCTGCGCACCATGGTGCCCCTGCTGGAGCAACGCCTGCAGCTGCCCCCCGGCAGTCTCGAGCCCGCCCTGCCGTCGGAAAGGCTGCGGCCCCATGGCCCCCGGCGGGAGCCCCTGCTGCGCCGCTTCACCCCCGGCTCGATCGACGTCTTCACCACCTGGCAGGGCACGTTGCTCTATGGGGTCCTGACCCTGCTGCTGGTCTACGGGCTGAACCTGCAGCAGCAACGCCTGGCCCTGCAGGGGCGGCTCACCGCCCGCCCCCTGCCTCCGATGGCCCCCGCCGCCGAAACGGCGGCGAGCGCCGAGGATGCCGATGCCCTGTTGCTGGAGGCCTACCCCGAGCTGAGGCCGCTGCGGGGGGCCGCCCGTGGCCAGGCCCTGCGCCGCCTGAGGGAGGAAAGCCGCTCCAGCCGCAGGCGGCAGGGAGAGGCGGCCCGGCCCGCTAACCGGCCGGGTGCGCTGGCGGCGCCGGCTGCTGGCCGCTGAGGCCGGCACCGCCCAGGGGTGATCGTCCCCAACGGGCCGCCATCGTGCCGTAGCCATAGATCGGCCCGGCCAGTTCGCTCACGGGTCGCGATAAACGCCAGCACCAGTTGCGTGGGTCGGTGGTGCCGGGCACGTTGAAGCGGGCCCCATCCCCCAGCTCCAGCAGATCCTGCAGCGGCGCCACCACAAGCTCCGCAGGGGAGGCCAGGGCCAGCTCCAGCAGCTGCCAGCCAGGCGCCGTGACCGGGGCGCCCACGACGGCTTCCACCCGTTGACGCCCCTCGTGGTCGAGGGATTGCCACCAGCCCAGGGTGGTGGCGTTGTCGTGGGTGCCCGTGTAGGCGACCCAGCGTTCACCCACAAAATTGGCGGGCAGGTACGGGTTGTCGTTGTCGCCGTTGAACGCGAACTGCAGGATCTTCATCCCTGGCAGGGAGAAGCCATCGCGCAGCTCCTCCACTGGCGGCGTGATCACCCCCAGGTCTTCGGCGATCAGGGGCAGGCGGCCGTCTGGCAGCAGGGTGCCCCCGCGGCGGCAGCGGCGGTGCAGATGGCGCAGAACCGCCCAGCCGGGGGAAGGCATCCAGGCACCATTCTCGGCGGTGGCGTCTTCGCCCGGCACGCGCCAATAGGCCTGCAGGGCGCGGAAGTGATCCAGCCTCACCAGGTTGTAGAGGGACAGCTGGCGCTCCAGCCGCTGCATCCACCAGCTGAAACGCCCCAGCCGATGCCGCCACCAGCGGTAGACCGGTGTGCCCCAGAGCTGGCCGGTGGGGGAGAAGTAGTCGGGCGGCACTCCGCTCTGGGCCACCAGGGAGCCATCGGGCCGCAGGGAGAACAGACCCGGTTGGGCCCACACATCGGCGCTGTCATGGGCCACGTAGAAGGGCAGATCGCCCAGGATCCGCACCCCGGTGGCGGCCGCCTGACGCTGCAGCAGCCGCCACTGCCGCTCGCAGCACCACTGCAGCAGGGATTCCTCGAGAAGGTCGTCGGCCCGGCTCCGCTCCAGGTTCCGCAAGGCGCGGGCCTGGTGCTGGGCGAGTGGGCCTGGCCACTCCCACCAGGGTCGCCCGCCATGCAGCCGGCGCAACACCATGAAGCGACAGTGATCGCGCAGCCAGGACGCCTGGGCCCGTTGCCAGATCCGGAAGGCCTCCTGCAGCGAAGCCGACTGCTCCGGCCAGCGGATCCGCAGGGCCACACCGAGGGCCGTGGCCCGCTCAACAGCCAATTGCGGATCAAGGGCATCACCCCGATCGGCCGCGCCGGGGAGACTGTCGCGATCGGCGGGGCGGAGCCAGCCCTCGGCCACCAGGTCGTCGACATCGATCAACCAGGGGTTGAGGGCCGAGCCGCTGGGGGAGCTGTAGGGCGAGCCGGTGCCGTCGGGAGGCGCCAGGGGGAGGATCTGCCAGACGCCCACCCGTTCGCGGCCGAGCAGGGCGATCCATTCCCGGGCCGCCGCCCCAAAACTCCCGCTAACCGGGGAGGTCGGCAGTGCCGTGGGATGGAGCAGCACACCACAGTCGTGGCCGCTGAAGGGCGCGGAAGCGGCGGGCGACATCAAGGGGAGGGCAGGCGGTAGCGGCTGACGATGCGGCGGGCGAACTCGGGCAGGTGGCGCTCCACCATCGCCCCATGGTGGCGGCGCAACCAGAGGGCGTTGCGGGTGAAGTGGGAATCAATGGAGAAGCGGCCGTACTCCAACCCCCGCGGACCAACCCGCTGCACGAGCAAGCCCACCAGCTCCGCAAGCCAACGGGGCAGGCGCACAGCCCGGTCATAGGCCTCGATGCCCTGTTGCACGGACTGGCGGCGGTCGCCGCGGCTGGTGACCGGGCCGATGTCGAGCTCCTCTTCCACCAAGGCAAGCAGCTCGGCGCCGGTGGCATTGCGCACGGTGATCCACTGGCGGCCGAATTCAGCCCCCATGTAGCCCACCACCAGGTCGGCTCCAGCGTTGGTGTAGTCGAAGCAGCTCAGACAGCTGGGGGCGAAGACATCCTTCAGACGCGGGGTGTCGAGGCCGAAGAAGGGCACCGTCTCCTCGTGGCCGTCCTCATGGCGGAAATGGATGCGGAAGTCCTGCATGAATTCGTAGTGCACCACCGTCTGCGGGGAGGCGCTGGCGCTCTCGAGGAAGGTGCGCAGGCCCTCGCGGCTGACGTTGTCGACACAGGGAAGGCCGAGGACATACAGCTTCTCGAGCGGCAGGGTGGCCTGCACGGCACGCAGGGCCTGGATCTGGCAGCCCACCCCGATCGCCAGCAGCCGGCGGATGCCGCTGCCGGGCAGCTGCTCCAGCACCTCCAGATTGGGGGAGAGGGTGGGTTTGTTGACCCGGGCCGCCAGCACCTCCTCAGGGGTGCGGGCCAGGATGGGAACAGGGGTGAAGCGGTCCTCCGGGCTCTGGCCCACGCACAGCACCGCATCGACAAGCCCGCTTTCCAGGGCGCGCACGCCGATGCGCGACACGATCCCGGTCCACTGGGCCCCGGCAATGGGCGCGCGCAGCCGGGCGGTGATCATGCGCTGATGCACGCCGAAGTAGAGCTCGTTCTCGTTGTCGAGATCGCGGCTGCGGCCGTGGGCCTCGGTCTCCATGGCGTCGAAGCGCTGGTGGAGGAAGGCACAGGACTGGCGCACATAGGCCACCCAACGGGTGTCACACAGACCGCACTGGCTGCAAAGGTCGCGGGCGGGGTAGACACTGCCCTTCGCCAGTGGCCGTGCCCGCTCATGGGGGGGCAGCGGTCCGGAAGAGCGCGGTCCCGGGGCGGAGGGACTCGTGGGCGAGGCGGCTGTCACGGCAAAGGAGGACGCGCAGTCAACCTATTCGGCCGGCGCTGCGGCCGCTGGATCGCGTCCGACTCTGCAGCAGAGTGGGGCGCATTCCACCTTTGATCCGCCGGCCGCGATGGCTCCCCGCCGGGACTCCCGCCCCTCCTCCCGCCGCTCCGACCGGCGCCCCTCCCGGGAGCCACGGGGGAACCGCCGCCCCCAGCCCTGGCGGCTGCCACTCCCCTCCCGCCGCAGCCTGGCCCTCAGCGGCAGTGCCCTGGTGGGCATGGTGGGAGCCGGCTGGCTGCTGGGCCTGGTGTGGCCCCTGAAGGATCGCGCCACGCCACCGCGGCAGGAAATCACCGCCGCCACACTGGCGGAGAAGCCGCAGCGGCCGATCACGGTGCTGGTCATCGGCATCGATGCCGACCGCATCGGCGATCCGGTGAATGGTGCCGCCCCACGGGGCCCCGCCAACAGCGATGCCCTGCTGCTGGTGCGGGTGAATCCGAAGGGGCCGCTGCAGGTGCTCAATCTCCCGTCGGAGCTGGCGGTCAACCTGCCGGGTCGGAAGCAGCCCGTGGCCCTTGGCAGCCTCTACCGGGCCGGAGGTGTCGCCCTGGTGGCCGACGCGGTTCGGGAGGTGGTGGGCCTGGAGCCGCCCAAGCCCGACCGCTACCTGGTGATCTCCCGGGGCGGCCTGCGCGATCTGGTGAACGGGCTCGATGGGCTCGAGATCAGCCCGCCCGGCAAGATGAAGTACGAAGACAAGTCGCTGAAGTACCGCATCGATCTGTTGCCCGGCCTGCAGCGCATGGGGGGTGCCCAGGTGGAGCAGATGGTGCGTTTCCGCGACCGCTGGCTCGGGGAATCGAGCCGCCGTGCCAACCATCAGATCGTGGAGGCGGCACTGCGGGAGCGGCTGGGTAAGCCGGAGCAGCTGATGACCCTGCCCTCCCTGCTGGCCTCCCTGCGGGACAAGGTGGACACGAACCTGGGATCGCGCGAAACCCTCAGCCTCCTGGCCGCCGCCCTTGACGATCGGCGCCCGGCGGAATTCAGCAGCCTGCCGCTGGACCCCCCCAAACCCGGCCACGACAAGCTGCGGCAGCTTCCGAAGGATCTGCCGCGCCCCTTCTGGAAGGAACCGGCGAAGACCGGGGTCGGGGAGGCCGCTGCCCCCTGAGGGCAGCTCCGGGCGGCTCAGAGCAGGTCGAGGCCCTGCCAGCGCTTGGCCAGGGCGGCCAGAAGCTCCGCCCCCCCCTCGGCAGGATTCCCCCCGGCGACGCCCAGCCAACCGAGCCAGGGGAGCCCCTCTCCCCGGCGCCGCTCCGGCTCCCACACCCCCCCCAGCTGGATCAGACCCACCAGGGGCACGCGCTCCTGGCGCAGCAGGGCGGTGGCGGCCGCCGGCCAGCCGCTCGCCAGCTGCGCCGCCTCCAGCACCAGGGCGGTGGGCTGCCGAAAGGCCCCCAGCGCTTCCGCCCAGGAGCCATTGGCCCCTAGGCCCAGCCCCGGGTCCACAGGCAGGGGGGCGATCCAGGCGGGTGGCCCCTGCGTGGCGCGCCCCTCGGAGAGGGCGGCCAGGGTCTCGGCCGGTGGTCGATCCGCCGTGACGGGGTGCAGGGGCCAGGCGCTGAGGGCGCTCAGCGACGAGGCCGCCGCCGCCACCCGCCCAGCCAGCGCCGGCTGGGATCCCACCGCCACGAGCACCAGGCCCGCCGGCTGGCCGCGGCTGCTTTCGGAAACCGTCATCCTTCCCCCGTCCGGCGGACCAGCTCGCTTCTACCATCGTGGATACGACCCCTCGCTGCCGTCCGTGACCACCTTCACGACCGCCGAACGGCAGGAACGGAGCGCTGGGTCGAGCGAACCCAACCAGGAATCCCGGCGCCTGCGGCTGTTCAGCGGCACCTCGAACCCTGAGCTGGCACGGGAGATCGGTGCCTACCTCGGCATCCCCGACGGCCCGCGGGTGATCAAACGGTTCGCCGACGGCGAGCTCTACATCCAGATTCAGGAGTCGATCCGCGGTTGCGACGTCTTCCTGATCCAGCCCACCTGTGCTCCGGTGAACGATCACCTGCTGGAGCTGCTGATCATGGTGGATGCCTGCCGCCGCGCCTCCGCCCGCCAGATCACCGCAGTGGTCCCCTACTACGGCTACGCCCGCGCCGACCGCAAGACGGCAGGGCGCGAATCGATCACCGCCAAACTGGTGGCCAACCTGCTGGTGAAGTCTGGGGTGGACCGGGTGCTGGCGATGGATCTGCACTCCTCCCAGATCCAGGGATATTTCGACATCCCCTGCGACCACATCTTCGGTTCACCGGTGTTGGTGGATTACCTCAGCACCCTCAACCTCGGCGAGGTGGTGGTGGTCTCCCCCGATGTGGGCGGAGTGGCGCGGGCCCGGGCCTTCGCCAAACAGATGAATGACGCTCCCCTGGCGATCATCGACAAGCGCCGCTCGGGGCACAACGTCGCTGAAAGCCTCACGGTGATCGGGGATGTCAGCGGCAAGACGGCCGTGCTGATCGACGACATGATCGATACCGGGGGCACCATCTGCCAGGGGGCCAAGCTGCTGCGTCGCTTCGGCGCGGCCCGCGTGCTCTGCTGCGCCACCCATGCGGTGTTCTCGCCACCGGCGGTGGAGCGCCTTTCCGAGCCGGGCCTGTTCGAGCACGTGGTGGTGACCAACAGCATCCCCCTCACCCCCGAGCGCCGCTTTCCCCAGCTGCGGGTACTGTCGATCGCCAACATGCTGGGCGAGGCGATCTGGCGCATCCACGAGGAGAGCTCGGTGAGCTCGATGTTCCGCTGAAGCCCGGCATGGCGCCACCGCCGCTGGCACCCCTGCGACGGCGGGCTCACCTGAAGCGCCACCTGCCCGTGAGCCTCACCCTGGCGCTCACGGCCCTGTTGCAGCTGGCCGGCGTCCTGGAGCCGGTGGCCCACGCCCGCGTGCCGATGCCCGATCCTGGCGCCAGCCGTTTGCCGGAGCCGATGCGCCGTCGCGTCGGCGTCTGGCTGACCAACAGCCCCAGCCCCCTGTATTACGACCCCGGCCGCATCGAGACGGCGGTGGAGCAGCTGGCCGCCACGGGCTTCAACACCCTCTACCCCAACGTCTGGAGCCGGGGTGCCACCTTCCACCGCAGCCGCTGGGCGCCGATCGAGCCCACCCTGGCCAGCAACGCCCCCACCCTCGACCCGATCTGCCGCCTCACCCGCGCTGCCCAGCGTCGCGGCATGCAGGTGATCCCCTGGTTCGAATACGGCCTGATGGAGCCTGGCGACGCCGAGGTGGTGCGCCGCCATCCGGAATGGATTCTGAGGCGCGCCGATGGCAGCGCCCTCTACGCCATGCACGGCGCCAATCTGCAAACCTCCCCGCTCAAGGATCTGCGGGTGTGGCTGAACCCCGCCCACCCTGGCGTGCGCGCCCGCTTCATCGGACTGATCACCGAGATCGTGCAGCGCTGCGGCGTGGATGGCATCCAGCTGGATGACCACTTCGCCTGGCCGGTGGACCTGGGCTACGACGACACCACCCGCGCCCTGTTCCTGGCCGACACAGGCCGCGAACCGCCCGCCAACCCCACCGACCGGGCCTGGATGAAATGGCGCCGCCAGCAGCTCACGGGCCTGCTGCGCGAGCTGCGCGCCAGCCTCGACCAGGCCTCTGGCGGCCGACGGGCCGTGATCAGCCTGTCCCCCGGTCCCTTCCGCTTCGCCTACAACCAGTGGTTGCAGGATTGGGAGCTCTGGGCCCTGGGCCACCTGATCGATGATCTGGTGGTCCAGAACTATGCCTACTCGGTGCGCGGCTTCGAGCGTGATCTCAACCAGCCTGCGCTCGTCAAGGCCCGCAGCTGGGGGATGCCGGTGGAGATCGGCATCCTGGCGGGCTTCGGCGGCCGCACCCCCGACATGGCCACCCTGGCGGAAAAGGTGCGGCTCTCAGCCGAGCGGGGCCATGGGGTCATCTACTTCTACTGGGAGGGGCTCTGGGGGCGCTATGCCGGAGCGGAGGGGGGGGCCTACCGGCTTGAAGCGTTCCGGCAGCTGCATCAGCAGGCCTTCGGCGATGGCGGAGGCCCGGGGGAGGTCCGCTCCGGCCCCATCCAACTGCCGCGGCCGCGGCCGCCCGCCTCGCTGCCGCCTCCGCCGCCCCTGCCCTAAGGGCGCGGAGCCAGGCACTGCGCCACCACCTCGCGGGTGTTGGTGGAGAGTTCGGCGGCAGCGAGGCGCTCGAGCGCCTGATGCATGTGGGCGGACCTCGCCGGCCCGTAGCTGGCCCAGCGGCTGAAGACCTTGGCCAGGCGGGAGGCGGTGATCGGATTGCGGCCGTCGAGCTCAACGATGCGATCGGCCAGGAAGCGATAGCCGCTGCCATCAGGGGCATGGAACACCGGCGGGTTGCCCGCCAGCCCCCCCAGCACGGCCCGCACCGAGTTAGGGGCGTTGGGATCGAAGCGGGGGTGCTGGAGCAGCCATTCCACCCGCTCCAGACCATCGGCCAGGGGGGCGGAGGCCTCCAGGGCGAACCAGGTGTCGAGGATCACGGGCCGGTCCTGCCAGCGGTCGTGGAAGGCCTGGAGGGCCTCGTGGCGCTCGGGCAGGGGATGGCACTGCAGGGCGCGCAGGCCGGCGCGGGCCAGGGTCATGGAGCTGCTGTCGACGGCGGCCCGGCAGGAGGCGATCGCCGAACGATCGCCGGCGGCCACCCGCCAGCTCCAGATGGTGGCGGTGAGCATCCGATCCCCCACCCCGTCTGGCCAGGGCAGCGACCACTGGGGGGTGCAGCGCTCGAGGGCCTCGGCCAGGGGATCGGCCAGGGCAATGCCGAAGCGGCACTGCAGGGCCATCAGGGCGGCAAAGAGGGCGGGGGGATCGGGTTCCGGCGCCGCGTCCTCCAGCTCGGGCAGCCCCGGCAGCGCCAGCAGCACGCTGCGGCTGGACTCCGCCAGGGAGGGATCGGCAAGGATGCGGCGGAAGGCATCGAGAAGCTCCTCCTCCAGCTGGCCATCGGGGCGACCGGCAGCGCGGCGGAGCACCGCCCGGCGCAGCAGCACCTGGCCGGCATCCCAGCGGGCGAAGGGGTCGCTGTCGGTGGCGAGGAGATGCACCAGCTCGCCGGTGGGCCGGCCCATCTCGAGCTTCACCGGCGCGGAAAAGTGGCGCAGCAGCGAGAGGGCGGGGGGCGGCGCCTGGGCCGGCAGCCCCTCCAGGAAGAGGGTCTGGTCGGCGCGGTCGACCACCAGAAGGTGGGTGCCCTCACCCGAGCTGCGCGGCAACAGGGGCAGGGGAATGGGCCGTCCGTCCGGGTCGACGGCCCGCAGGGAGAGGGGATGGCCGGCCTGGTCGAGCGCCCCCAGGGCCAGGGGAATCACCAGCGGCTGCTTCTCGGGCTGGCCGGGGGTGGGGGGGGTGTGCTGGCGGATGCGCAGCTCGAGGCGACCCTGGCGACGGTTCCAGCGGCGGCGCACCCGCAGCACCGGGGTACCGGCCTGGTGATACCAGCGGCGGAACTCGGCGAAATCGAAGGGCGGCGGCGCCAGGCGACCGTCCAGTCCCTTCGCGGCCCAGCGGGCCTCCGCGGCTTCACGCATCGCCGCAAGGAAATCGTCGCAGGTGGCGGCGGTGCCATCGTGGCGGCGCACGTAGAGGGCCATGCCGGCCTGGAAGGTCTCCTCGCCGATGAGGGTTCGCAGGGCGCGAATGACTTCCGATCCCTTTTCGTAGATCGTGGTGGTATAGAAATTGTCGATCGCTTGATATTGATCAGGCTGCACCGGATGGGCGGTAGGGCCAGCATCTTCTCGAAACTGCGTATTGCGCAACATCGCAACGTTTTCGATGCGATTCAGGGCGTGGCCATGCTGATCGGCGCTGAAGCATTGATCGCGATAGACCGTGAGGCCCTCCTTGAGAGAAAGCTGGAACCAATCGCGGCAGGTGATGCGATTGCCGGTCCAGTTGTGGAAGTACTCGTGGGCAATCACACTCTCGATCCGCTCCAGCTCCGCATCGGTGGCGGTGGCGGCGTCGGCGAGCACCAGCTTGGAATTGAAGATATTGAGGCTCTTGTTCTCCATCGCGCCCATATTGAAGTGGCGCACGGCAACGATGTTGAACTCATCGAGGTCGTACTCCAGGCCGTACACCTGCTCATCCCACGCCATGCAGCGCTGCAGCGACGCCATGGCATGGGCGGTGTAAGGGCCGTCGCCAGGTTCTACGTGGATGCGCAGGGTCACCGTGCGCCCGCTGGCCGTGGTGAAGGTGTCGCGCACCTCCTCCAGCCGGCCTGCCACCAAGGCGAAGAGATAGGAGGGCTTGGGGAAGGGGTCATCCCAGAGGGCGTAGTGGCGACCATCGCCGAGATCCCCGCTCTCCAGGCAATTGCCATTGCAGAGCAGCACCGGGCAGCTGCTGCGATCAGCCTCCAGGCGCACGCGGAAGCGGCTGAGCAGGTCGGGGCGATCGGGGTGCCAGGTGATGCGCCGGAAGCCTTCAGCCTCACACTGGGTGGTGAACAGGCCCCCGCTCCCGTAGAGCCCCTCCAGGGTGGTGTTGCGCTGGGGTTCGATCCGCACCGTGCTGGTGAGCACGAAGGGGCGATCCGGTGGGGTGTGGATGCAGAGCTGCTCCGCCTCCTGGCGGAA
Organism: uncultured Synechococcaceae cyanobacterium; assembly: GCA_903907855.1. Classification (GTDB taxonomy): domain Bacteria; phylum Cyanobacteriota; class Cyanobacteriia; order PCC-6307; family Cyanobiaceae; genus Cyanobium. Next base: position 11,271 of record CAIVPT010000006.1, read on the forward strand.
CTCCTCAGCCACCAGGGAGCGCCCGTCAATCGCCAGAGCCAGGGTGTGGAGATCGATGCCCTCCAGCACCAGGGCACCCGGGGCGGACCGCCCATCGGCCCCCTCCGCCGCGGGATTGGGGGCCAGGGCCAGGCGAGCGTCGACCAGGGCATGGTCTTCGAACAGGCGCACCGTCAGGTCGGTGCGCTCCAGCCGATAGGGGGCCGGACGGTAGTCGGCGAGATGGACGGTGGCCATCAGGGGAGGGGGACGGGCCGCAGGCGCGCCGGCGTCACTTGGTGCCGGAAGGCTTGCCGGCGGCTGGGGTCAGGGCCTTGCGGATCTGGGGAAGCAGGGTGTCGTACTCCTTTCGCCAGTCGGCAGGGAGGCGGGTGCCGCAGAAGCGATCGGAGCGCAGGATCGATTCGGCGACAGTGGCGTTGATGATCTGGTCGCGGTTGAGGGGGTTGGGGGACCCGGCCAGGCGGCTGCCGTGCTTCTCGGTGAGCACCGATGCCACCATCGAAACGCTGCCGTCGAGGGCGGCTTTGAAAGGAACCTTCTGCTGCGAGAGGGCGCAGAGGTTGATCGCCGACATGGTCATGTAGGTGTTCACCTCCTCCACCGACGCCGGCTTGCTGGCGGCGGCCGGCGGGGCCTTGGGCGCTGCGGTTTGGGCCGCCGCCTCAAGGGGCGCTAGCAGGGGGGCGACGAGGAGCACCACAGTGGCTGCCATGGCTGCCGTGGCCTCGCGCACGCTGGAGCGATGGGGGAGGAGGGAGAGCTTCATTCCCTGGGGGAGTTTCGGCAAGCATAGGCCAGCGAGCTGAAAGCCCCGCCACGGCCAAGGGCAAACCGCGGTGAAAAGGCCAGCACTGACAGTCCAAAGGTTGGGGGAAAAGCAATGCCGAAGTCACCGGATTGATAACTGGCCGCTGATGCGCAATCACCTCGATCAGGGTGTGGTGGGTGCAGTTTCCCCACCCGTTTCTGCCGGCACCTCCGCCGGCACCTCCGCCGGGCACAACTGCCGAGCCCCCAGCAGGGTGAGCTCGGCGGAGCCCTGCAGCAGCGATTCGCCTGGCAGAGGCTGCTCCCCTACCCGGGCGATACGACTGCCGTGCTCATTGCGCAACAGCACGGCGATCGTCTGCGCCGCCAGGGGCAGGGCCTGGGCATCGTCCAGGCCGCTGCTGCGCGCCACGCAGTAATTGACCGCGGCGACCTTCTGATACAAGGCCATGCGCTCCTCGCTGGCTGGGGCCGGCATGGCCGCCAGGGCCGGGCCGCGGGGGGGAAAGCCGGGGATTAGGAGGAGAAGCAGCAGCACCAGGGGGCCGAGGGCCGGCAGCGCCCCCAGGGGCCGCCAGGGAAGCGGCGGGAGCGGCAGCCGCAGGGGGAGGGGCAAGGGCACGGGTAGGAGCAGCAGGGCAACGACGGGGTTGGGGCGCTCAACCGAGATGGGCCGGAGGCGCAATCGGCGGGTCGATCCGGCTCTCGTGGTGGATCTCGGCCAGGTCAAGCACGCCATCACGCCAGGAATAGATGGAGCGGGAGCGGTAGCGGTCCTGATCCACCAGGCGAATGTGCTCAAGGATGTCCCATTCCAGGTAGTGGGATTCGAAGATCACCTCGTGCTCGTCCACCTGGCGGATCTGGCTCTTGGTGGGGGAGCCGCAGAGGTAGCCGCGGCTGCGACGCAGCTGGTGGCCGCAGAGGAAGGCCTCCATCGTTCCCTCCCGCACAAAGCGCGGCTTGCGTTCGAAGAAGCCATGCTCCTCCTCCGGCCACCAGGTGAAGCGGTAGCCGGCATCCCCCTCAACCGGCTCGTGGAACAGCTCCACTTTCAGGAACATGTCCACCCGCAGCACCTCGTCGTCGGCGAAGAAGTAGAGGCGGCGGGAGCGCCACACCCCAAGGTTGCGGGAGAACCAGCGGCGCAGGCTGGTGTCGAGGCGGATGCGGCTGGTGGGGGCGGGCGGCCCCGAGGCTGGGGGAACGATCACAGGCACACGGGCGATGCCCAGGGGCTCAGGCGCGGCGGGGTCGGTCATGACGGCGTCGACCTGCTCGATCCGGGTGTCTTCCCTTCTTAGCGGCAATGGCTGTCGCCCGCCCGCACCCATAAGGTGAAGGCGTTGTTGCGCCATCGCCGGTGCCGGACGGGGGGGATCCTCTCGAGAGCAGCCGCAGATCCCGCAAGGCCGGTGCCCGGTCCGCGGAGGGAGCGGCGCGCCAGCGGCTCGACCTGCTGTTGCTGGCGGGCTCGCGCCATCTGGGCAGCCCCGACCTGCGAACCCTGATCAGCTTCCTGCGCCAGGAGGACCTCGGTTTCGAGGTGCACCTGGAAATGGCCGATCCGGCCCGCCATCCCGAGCTGCTGGAGCTGCATCGGCTCGTGGCCACCCCAGCGCTGGTGAAGCTCTCGCCGCCCCCCAAGCAGGTGTTTGCGGGCAACAGCCTGAGCATGCAGCTGCGCAACTGGCTGCCGCGCTGGCAGCAGATGGAGGTGGTCACCTCCCTGGGCCTGAGCCTGCGCGCCTCGGAGATCGATGGCAGCCGCAGCCGGCGTGAGGTGCAGCTGGAGGACCAGCTGCTGGTGCTGCGCCAGGAGAACGAAACCTTGATCGAGCGGCTGGGGGTGCAGGAGCGCTTGCTGCGCATGGTCGCCCATGAGTTGCGCACCCCCCTCACGGCCGCGAAGCTGGCCCTGCAGAGCCACAGCCTCGGTCAGATCGACCAGCTGCGCTTCCGCGACGTGCTGGAGCGGCGCCTGAACGACATCGAGGAGCTCTCCAGCGATCTTCTGGAAGTGGGCACCACGCGCTGGGAAGCGCTGTTCAACCCCCAGCGGCTCGACCTGGGCCAGGTGGCCGCCGAGGCGATCCTGGAACTGGAGAAGCTCTGGGTGGGCCGCGACCTCGACCTGGTCACCGACATCCCGGCCGATCTCCCCGATGTCTACGCCGACCAGCGCCGCATGCGCCAGGTGCTGCTCAACCTGCTGGAGAACGCCCTCAAGTACACGCCGGAGGGTGGGCGCGTCACCCTCACCCTGCTGCACCGCACCAGCCAGTGGCTGCAGGTGAGCATCTGCGACAGCGGCCCGGGGATCCCCACCCCGGAGCAGCAGAGGATCTTCCAGGACCGCGTGCGCCTGCCCCAGACCTCCGGGAGCACCTCCGGTTTCGGCGTGGGCCTGGCGGTGTGCCGGCGAATCGCGGAGGTGCATGGCGGCCGCATCTGGGTGGTCTCGGAGCCCGGGGAAGGGGCCTGCTTCTACTTCACGGTGCCGGTCTGGACTGGCCAGAGCGCCCCGGAGCCACCGCCGCCGGCGCCGCCACCGCCCCGGCCCGCCCGTGCCGTGGCCCCACCCCCGGCGGAGCCGCCAGGGGATTCCTTGACGAAGGGTCCCCCCGACCCGTAGCTTCCAGCACATCAGCCCAGCGGCTGTGGCCTCGCCCCCATCGTCTAGAGGCCTAGGACACCTCCCTTTCACGGAGGCGACAGGGGTTCGAATCCCCTTGGGGGTATTGCAAAAATTAGTTTGGGTTTGCGCCCTTCCGTAATAGTGCCCGTTCGCTTTTTTGGCGTGGGGTATTTCGCCACGGGCGTCCACGCGGGACGACCTGAAAAAAGGCCGCCCCAATGTCTGGGGTCGTCAGAAAATTGCAGAGTGTGACAACTCCGCTTCTGTCAGGATTCGCTCAACGGGAGGCGACCAAAGCCCTGCGGCTCGCTTCCTGCTGAACCCCCCTCAGATTGTTCGCCAGATCGTCCTTGAGACGCTGTTCGATCAGGCCGATGGGCATGCCCGGCTTGCCCTGCACGGTGAGGTCGTAGAGCAGCCAGGAGCTACTGGCATCAGCTCCGACACCCCAGGAACCCTCAAAGCAGCGGAAGTCGCCCTCGAGCATCCGGAAGGCAAGTCGGCCGAACTCCCGTTCCTCACAGAGCTCGAGCTGCACACGGGCGCTGAAGCGG
>CAIVPT010000007.1 GCA_903907855.1 uncultured Synechococcaceae cyanobacterium
CAGCACGTCGGTGAGCCATTCGATCCGCTCGCTGCGGTCACGCAGGCTGCCGAGCCCCTCCGCGAAGGTGACCCGCGCCAGGGCGTCGCGCCGGTCGATGCTCGGCACCGCGCGGTCGGCCCGCACAAAAAATTCGGCATCCGCCAGGCGGGCCCGCAGCACCCGCTCGTTGCCGCGGCAAATCACGGCCGCCGCTTCCGCCCGCCCATTGGCCACGCAAAGAAAGCGTGGCAGCAGCACGGCGTCTGATTCCAGGGCCAGGGGGTCGGCGGGAGTGTCGGCGCGCAGCAGGGGCACGTAGCGCTGGTGGGCGCGCATCACGGTGCTGAGCACCTCCGGGGGCAGGGAGAGGAAACGCGGCTCGATCACCCCCTCGATCAGCTGGGGGGCCTCCACCAGATCCACCAGTTCCTCAAACAGCGCCTCCGGCAGATCGGCGCGCCCGCCCGCTTCGGCGGCGGCAAGCTCCACGTGCTCGCGGATCCAGGCGGCCCGGATCTGGCGATCCACCTGCACGTCGTGGGCCGCCAGGGTGGCGGCGTAAACGCCGGCATCGGCGATGGAGACCGTGCCGCTCTGCAAACGGTGACCACGGCTGAGACGGTCGCTGCGCACGGGGGGATCGCATTCGCTGAGCTCCACCGGCACCACCTCCGCGTCGAGCAGGGCCACCAGCCAGCGCACCGGCCGGCTGAAGCGGCTTTCGCCTGTTCCCCAGCGCATGAAGCGCCGGCCCTGCAGCGCCCAGAGCCAGGCGGGGATGAGGGAGGGGAGCAGCTCCGCTGTTGCCTGTCCCCGCTCCAGGCTGCAGGCGAACACAAAGGGGCCCTTCTCGGTCTCGCGGATCTCCAGCTGCTCGGGCGCCACACCGCAACGGCGGGCGAAGCCCAGGGCCGCCTCGGTGGGCTGCCCGTCGCGGAAGGCCTGCTGGGCCGGCGGGCCCTTGCGCTCACTGGTGCGGTCCTCCTGGCGCTCGGCCATTCCCTCGATCGTGAGGGCCAGCCGGCGCGGCGTACCGGTGCAACGCACGGCCGTGCTGGTCAGCCGGAGTCGCTCCAGGTCGGCGATCACCTGATCGTGCAGTTGGCGCAGGGCCTCCCGCGCGAAATCAGCCGGAAGCTCCTCCGAGCCGATCTCCAGCAGAAAGGTGGCCATGGCACGCCCGATGCTCCCCGCGACTTTATGGAACGGCGCCCCCAGCTACACCGCTGTCCCCGTTCCCCGCCCACATCGGAGCCAGACGCCTGCCATTCGCTAGTTTCGAGATGTGTATGAGCGCCGGCCGCGGATGTCACCCACGCGGGTCAGCAAGAGCCCTTCCCCCGCCCCTGCGGCCGAGACCCCGCCCGCTTCCGCCCCCCCGGCGCGAACGGCAGCGGAAACCCTCAAGCTGGAGAGTGGCCACCTGCGGGAGCCCCTGCTTGCCGAGCTTGACGGCGAGGAGGCTGGCGCGCTCCGCCACTTCGGCAAGGACGCCGTCTCGATCCTGAAGTTCCACGGCAGCTACCAACAGGACGACCGGGACCGCCGCCAGAAGGGCCAGGAGAAGGACTGGCAGATGATGCTGCGGCTGCGCAGCCCGGGCGGCCGCATTCCCGCTTCCCTCTACCTGGCGCTGGATGGCCTGGCCGACCGCCTGGGGAACGGCACCCTGCGGGCCACCACCCGCCAGGCCTTCCAGATGCACGGCATCGCCAAGGCCGACCTGCGGGAGGTGATCGGCACGATCGTGCGGGCGATGGGCTCCACCCTCTCCGCCTGCGGCGACATCAACCGCAACGTGATGGCCCCCGCCGCGCCGTTCTCGGAGGGCGGCTACCCCGCCGCCCGCCGGCTTGCCGACGACATCGCCGACCTGCTGGCACCCCAGGCCGCCGAAGGCTCCTACCTCGACCTATGGGTTGATGGCGACCACGCCTACCGCATCAAGCCAAGCCGGGCGGTGAATCGGGCCCGCGCTCGCCAGCAGGAGGGACGGGTGTACAGCGGTGATCCCCAGGAACCCCTGTACGGCAGCACCTACCTGCCCCGCAAGTTCAAGATCGCCGTCACCGTGCCCGGCGACAACTCGGTGGATCTGCTGACCCAGGACATCGGCCTGGTGCTCTTCGCCGACCGCCAGGGACGGCCCCAGGGATGCAACGTGGTGGTGGGCGGCGGCATGGGCCGCACCCACAACAAAGAGGAGACCTTCGCCCGCACCGCCGACCCGCTGGGCTACGTGGCCCACGAGCACATCCTTGAGCTGGTGCAGGCGATCGCGGCCCTCCAGCGCGATCACGGCGACCGGGTGCAGCGGCGCCACGCGCGCATGAAGTACCTGATCCACGATCGCGGCATCGAGTGGTTCCGCACCGAGCTGGCCTCCTACTTCCCCCATCCGATTCAGGCGAGCCGCAAGGAACCCAAACCACGGCTGCAGGACTACCTCGGCTGGCATCGCCAGGAGGCGGGCCTGTGGTTCGTGGGCCTGCCCCTGCTCTGCGGCCGCCTGGAGGGGGAGCGGAAGGAGGGCCTGCGCCGGCTGGTGGACACCTTCCAGCTGGAAGTGCGCCTGACCCCGAACCAGGATCTGCTGCTCTGCAACATCGGCACCGCCCAGCGCAAGGGGGTGAAGCTGGCCCTGGCGGCCCTGGGCTTTGAGGCGCCTGACACTCCGCCGCTGCTGGAGCGCCACGCGATCGCCTGCCCGGCCCTGCCCACCTGTGGGCTGGCGATCACCGAGTCGGAGCGGGTGCTGCCCCAGGTGTTGGAGCGCCTCCAGGTGCTGTTCACGCGATTGGGGATCGACCGACCGGTGCTCGTGCGCATGACCGGCTGCCCCAACGGCTGTGCCCGCCCCTACATGGCGGAAATCGGCCTGGTGGGCAGTGGTGTGGATCAGTATCAGCTGTGGTTGGGTGGCACCCCGGGGCTGACCCGGCTGGCGCGGCCCTATCTCGAGCGGATGCCCTTGGATCGCCTGGAGGAAACCCTGGAGCCCCTGTTGGCCGCCTGGAAACAGGAGGGAGGGGTGCGCAGCAGTTTCGGTGATTTTGTGGGGCGCATCGGCGACGACCGGGTCCACACCCTCCTGGGTACCCCATGACCCGCCGGCCCCATGCGGCGACCCTGGCCCTGGCGGCGCTGGTGATGGTCGCCCCCACGGTCTCCATGGCGCCCCCTGCCGCTGCCGGTCCCACCCGGCCCGAGCCCCCTCCGTCCCGCAAGGTGCTCTACGACCCGGACCAGGCCACCTGCCAGCCGGCCCACGTGGAGCGCACCTTCGCCGAGCAGCTCAGGCCCTGGGCCGACCAGCCCGAGCCGGTGCAGGCTCGCCTGCGTCTGCTGCAGGCAGAAATGTTGCGGGGCAGCTTGCAGCGGTGTGTGTCTCGGGGGCTGTTGAGCGCGGCCGATGCCCAGGCCCTGGAGCAACGGCTGCTCGCCGGACCCCAGCCTTCAAACGCTCAGCCGACCAGCCCCCAGCCCTCCGGGCAGCGGCCGTAGCAGGCCACCGGCTCGCCCCGCCGCCAGGCCCAGAGCTGGTCGCCATAGCTGTAGTGCCACCATTCGTTGGGGTGCTGGGCGAAGCCCGCTTGCCCCAGGCATGTCGCCAGCAGACGCCGCCGATGGTGCCATTGCGCCGCCGGCCCGCCGGGTTCGGCGGCGGCCGCTGCGGCGTAGTGGTCGGGCTCGGAGATGGGCCCGAGCGCATCGATGGCCCCCCCCATCGCCAGGCCCTGGCCCTGCCCATCCGCCAGTGTGAGATCGACGGCCGCTCCGGTGCTGTGGGGGGGGGGAGTGCACGGATCCTCGCTGGGAGGGGCCCAGAAGCGGCCCACGAGTTGCGTTGCCTCCTCCAGGGCCGGGCCCGCCCGATCGGGGTCGATGCCGCGCCGGCCGCATTCCTCCTCCAGCGCCTGGCGCACCATGAAGGCCTGCACCGCCAGGGGCCGCCAGCCGTCAAAGATCGCCAATCGCCAGCCCGGCTGCAGGTCCGCCAGGACGGATTGGGCCGCCAACAGCCGTTCGATCACCCCTCGCCGCAGGCGGAACGGACCCCCTCCCCCATAGGGGGCCCCAAGGGACTGGTAGGGATGCGGTTCCAGCCGCAGGAGGCTGGCGGGAAGATCCTCCAGAGGCTCGCCGTTGTCGCAGATCGGAATCGGACTCCAGGGGCGCAGGGCCATGGCGGGGATCAACCGGCGCTCAATTCAACTGCGCCGCCTCGGCCAGCCGCTGGCGCCGTGCCGCCAGGGCCGCCCCCAGCTGGGGATGGCCCGCCAGGTTGGGATCCTTCTCCAGAAGCCGCCGCGCCACCTCCCTGGCCTCCTCCAGCACCGCCCCGTCGTCGCTGAGGCTGGCCAGGGCCAGATCCGGAAGGCCTGACTGGCGTGTGCCCAGCACCTGCCCAGGCCCCCGCAGGCGCAGATCCATCTCAGCGATTTCAAAGCCATCGGTGCTGTGCACCAGCACATCGAGCCGTTGGCGGGCCGTGGCACTGTCGCCGTCGTGGATCAGCAGGCAATGGGAGGCGGCCGCCCCCCGCCCCACCCGACCGCGCAGCTGGTGGAGCTGGGAGAGCCCGAAGCGCTCGGCGTGATCGATCACCATCACACTGGCCTCCGGCACGTCCACCCCCACCTCCACCACCGTGGTGGAGACGAGCACCTGGCAGGCACCACCGGCAAAGGCCCCGATGACGGCCTGTTTCTCCTCGCTGGAGAGCCGGCCGTGGAGCAATCCCACCTGCAGCTCTGGAAATACCTCCTCGACCAGCTGGCGGTGCACCTCCACCGCGGAGCGCAGATCCAGCTTCTCCGATTCCTCCACCAACGGCAGCACCACATAGGCGCGCTGGCCCAGGGCCACCTGCTCGCGGATCAGGGACCAGGCCTCCGCTCGCGCCTCGGAGCGCAGGGTGGCGGTGCGGATGGGGGTGCGACCCGGGGGCAACTCATCGATCTGGCTCACATCCAGGTCGCCGTGGAGGGAGAGGGCCAGGGTGCGGGGGATGGGGGTGGCCGTCATCGTCAGTAGGTGGGGTTGGAGGCCCTTGGCGAGCAGGCGATTGCGCTGCCGCACGCCGAAACGGTGCTGTTCATCCACCACCACCAGCCCCAGCCGATCGAACTGGACCGGGTCCTCCAGCAGGGCATGGGTGCCCACCAGCAGCTGCAGCTGGCCGTTGGCGAGATCCTGCAGCAGATGTCGCCGCTGGCGAGCCGGGGTGGAGCCGGTGAGTAGGTCGAAGCGCACATGCAGCTGGGGGAGCCAGAGCGCCAGCCGTTGCAGGTGCTGCTCCGCCAGCACCTCGGTGGGAGCCATCAGGGCGCCCTGCCAGCCGGCCTGCACGGCCCCCAGCAAAGCGGCCAGGGCCACCACCGTTTTGCCACTGCCCACATCCCCCTGCAGCAAGCGGGCCATCGGTTGGTTGCTGGCCATGTCGGCCCGGATCTCCGCGAGCACGCGGGCCTGCGCGGCGGTGAGTGCAAACGGGAGCAGCTCCAGCAGGCGGGCCACCAGGAGATCGCCGCCGGGGGGAAGGGCCAGGGGCGGGGCGGGGCGGCTGCGCAGCTGCTGACGCCGCTGCCCGAGGGTGAGCTGCAGGAGCAGAAATTCATCAAACACCAGGCGGCGACGGCAGGCCTGCAGGTGCTCCTGGCTCTCGGGCTGGTGGATGCCGCGGCGGGCGCTGGGCAGGGGAAGCAGATCGAGTTCGCGGAGCAGGGCTGGGTCCAGGGGATCCCCCCAGCTCTCGCAGTGGGGCAGAACGCTGCGCAGGAGCCCGGCGATCCGCTCCTG
>CAIVPT010000008.1 GCA_903907855.1 uncultured Synechococcaceae cyanobacterium
CCAGTTCTGATTCCATCCCTGAATCCAACCCCGGCCCTGCCACCCAGCTCCGGCACGCCCCTGCTCCTGCTGCCCGAGTTGCTCCGCAATGCCCTCGCCTCCCTCGCCATGGCCCTGGGCTTTGCCGCCCTGGCCCGGCGGCCTGGTTCTGAGCGTTCCCTGCTTCAGGAGCTGCAGAGCCCATGGCGTCGTTCCCGAGTCGGCGCCGCAGGCCGACATGCAACAGGCTCCGGGAGCCACCTGCGTGAGCGCTGATGCTAAGAAGCAGTAAAAATCCGGCAGGTCATGCGCACCACGCTCGACACCGAAGACGATGTGTTGGCCGCCGCCAAAGAGTTGGCTCACCGCCAAGGCATTTCGGCAGGGCAAGTGGTTTCGAGACCGTTGCGCTCTGCCCTCACCGGTGAGGCACCAGCCCAGCGCTCTGGTGCGGCGGTTGTGGCGGGATTTCGCCCCTTTGCGGCCCACAATCAACGCCTGGTGAGTAATGAACAGATCGATCAGTTGCGCGATCTCGAAGGCCTCTGATGCGGGCCCTTCTGGATGTAAATGTGATCATCGCCCTGCTCGACAGTGGGCATGTGCTGCATGCATCCGCCCGCAGCTGGCTGGAGCGACATCTCGACCAGGGCTGGGCCACCTGTCCGCTCACCCAATCCGGTTCAGCCGGCCCAGCAGGTGGCGGCCCGCCTGGCGGAGGCCTGCGACCATCCCAGCCATGCGTTCTGGCCCCAGCAGATCAGCCTGCTCCAGGAGGACCGATGCCTATCTGCTGGCTCTGGCCGTGGCCTTCCCCAGCAGGTGCCCGGAGCCACAGCGAGCCATCTCTGTGTAATCGCTGCTGATGGCTCCGATTCCGGCGAGGAGGCCGCCGCCCCCATGGCCCCATGAATCCTTCCGCGTCGGCGCGGCCCTGGCCGCCAGCGTCAGCGATCTTGAGGAAGGATGCCAGGGACGAGGAGACCTGCAAAGCGCACTCCGAAAAAGCAGGTACCGAAGCACGCAAAGCCCCCTGCACGTGCCTGTTCCTCTATTGGCTACTAAGACTGTTTTTCCTGGGGGGGCAACGGATCATTACTACAAATTTCTTCTTTGTTTCGTGAGATCCACCCTTCGCACCCTCAGCCAACGCCTCCAGCGCTTTTCGCCCTTGCTGGCCGCACCGGCCGCTTTGCTGCTGAGCCAGGGACAGGCCAAGGCGGTTCTTACTTACAACATTTTTGAATCCGCAGGCAATGTCGTTGTTCAGACGAATGGCAGCATTGATCTGACTGGCGCAGTTCCAGTTATGGGTACGAGTGGTGGCTGTAACACCAACGGGGCAGTCTTCTCAATCTTTGCCCTTATCTGCACTGGAAATGACACGACGATGGACTACTACGATATCTCCGGCCCTCAAAATTTTAATGGAAGCGCATTCTCAAACCCTTCGTCCAGCGTCTCAGGGATATCCACTTTCCTTCAGGGATTCGTCCCTGGTTTTCTTGGAATTGATCAGGCTTACGCTTCCACCACTCCCATTGTCAGCAGCGCCACGTTCAACGGCCAAACCCTCGCGAGCCTCGGCTTCACCACCACCGGTCTGATCGGCACCTGGACCATCGACGGCACCAGTGAGTCGATTCAGGTATTTCTCGGCCCTCC
>CAIVPT010000009.1 GCA_903907855.1 uncultured Synechococcaceae cyanobacterium
ACGAGCTCCGGGCGGCCGCGCACCACGGCGGCGAAGGGATCAAAACGGCGGCTCCAGCGTTGCAATTGGGGGTTCCCCCGCAGTTCCAACTGGTTGCGATCGAGCAGGAAGCGGGCGCGTTGCGCCACGAGCCGGGACTGGGGATCGGAAGCCTCGGGATGGCGGTCGATCTCCATCACCTCGCGGGAGGGAAACCAGCGCACCCGGGAGGCGCGGATCAGCACCGGTTGGGGATGGAGCTGCTCCACCCGGATCGTGCCCTCGAGCAGGATCACCTCCCCGTCGTTGATCACGGTGCCGCTCTCCGCCGAAAGGCGGTAGGTGGCTTTGCCCTTCTGGTAGATCACCCCCTGGGGCCGTTGGGCCTGGGCCACGCGGCGGCGCAGGTCGTAGCGGGCCTCGGGGCTGGTGAGTTCCCAGGCGGGGCGGCCCTGGCGGTCCTGCTGGCGCAGGTTGAGGGAGCGGAACACGAACGGCAGGCTGCCCTCCTCACGAGCCGGCGGACGGCGCTGGCAGCCGGCAAGCGTGGGCAGGGTCAGGAGGGCAGCCAGCAGCAGGGGGATGGCGGTCACAGGGGGCCGTCCAGCTCCAGGCGCTGCATCACCGGCGAGGGTTCCGGCAGGGGCTGGCCCGGGGGCAGGATCCCCCAGCCACAGGCGGCCCCCCAGGCACCGGCGCTGGCTGCGCCCGGCTCGCTGGGCAGCGGCGGTTGGCCCAGCTGACGGAGCATCCGGGCGGACAGGTCGGGCAGCAGGGGGGCCAGCAGCACCGCCACCAGGCGGCTGGTTTCCAGAACGGCGTAGAGATCGGCCGCAACCGCAGCCTCCTGATCCGGCTGCTTGCGGCGGACCCAGGGGGCCTGTTCGTTGAGGAAGCCGTTGGCCTCACCCGCCAGGGTGAGGATCGCCTCGGCGGCGGCGCGGAAATCGCATTGCTCCAGGGCTTCGGGCACCGCAGCGACGCGGGCGGCGGCGGCACGGGCAAGGGGATGGTCGGGGGAGGCGCCGGCACCAGCCGGGGGAACCGCGTTGGCGAACCACTTGCGGGCCATCGAGGAGGTGCGGTTCAGCAAATTGCCGATCGTGTTGGCCAGATCGTTGTTGACGAGGTCCTGGAAGCGCTGCTGTTGGAAGTCGCCGTCATCTCCGAAGGGGATATCACGCAGCAGATACCAGCGCACCGCATCGCGACCGCAACGCTCCAGCAACACCTCCGGATCGAGCACGTTGCCCAGGGATTTGCCCATCTTCTGCCCCTCACGGGTAAGGAAGCCATGGCCAAATACCTGCTGAGGCAGGGGCAGACCGGCCGAGAGGAGCATGGCGGGCCAGAAGACCGCATGGAAGCGCAGGATGTCCTTGCCGATCACATGAATGTCTGCGGGCCATCCCCGCTCCGCCAGGCCGGCGAGCGAGGGCTCCTCCCCAGGTTCGAAGAGGGCTGTGAGGTACCCGAGCAGCGCATCAAACCACACATAGAAGGTGTGGCCCGTGTGGCCCGGCACGGGAATGCCCCAGGGCAGATCAACGCGGGAAATGGAGAAATCCTTCAGGCCACTGGCCACGAAGTTCTCCACCTCCCGCCGCCGCGACGCTGGCATGACAAAACCGGGGCGGGCCACCAGCTCGCTGATCGCTTCCTGGTAGCGCGAGAGGCGAAAGAAGAGATTCATCTCATCGCGCCACTCCAACGGGCGGCGATGGATCGGGCATTCCGGATCCTCCGCCTCGTGGGGGTCGTCCTTGAACTCCTCGCAGGCCACGCAATACCAGCCCTGTTGGCGACCCTCCACCACGTCGCCGTTGGTCTCCACGCGGGCAAAGAATTCGGCCACGAGGGCGCGGTGGCGCGGCTCCGTGGTGCGCACAAAGCGATCCATGCTGATACCCCAGCGCTGCCAGAGATCTTGGTAGCGTTCGCTTACCGCATCACAATGGGCCTGGGGGCTGAGACCGGCGGCCTCGGCGGTGCGCTGAATCTTCAGGCCATGCTCATCGCAGCCGGTGATGAAGATGACCTGCTCGCCGCGCAGGCGCTGATAGCGGGCGATGGTGTCGCAGGCCAGCGTGGTGTACGTGCTGCCGAGGTGCGGACGGTCGTTGACGTAATAAAGGGGGGTTGTGAGGGTGAAGGACATCGCACCTGGTTCCGGGGGGCAGCGCCCTGGGCCGGGAGGCGCCAAGCCCTGCCCGTGGGCCGGATCCTACCGGGGGTGCGGCAGGCGGGAGACTGGGCAACCAGTGGGCAAGCGGAGGGCCATGGGCCACGGCATCGCGGATCCGGAGGTGCTGGTGTGGGGCGGTGGCAGCGGTGGGGTGGCGGCGGCCCTGCAGGCCGCCCGCAGTGGGGCCACCACCTTGCTGCTCACGCCCGGCGACTGGCTGGGCGGGATGGTGAGTGCGGCGGGGGTCTGCTGCCCGGATGGCAACGAGCTCAGCCCGTGGCAAACCGGTTTGTGGGGGGCCCTGTTGCGGGCCCTGGCGGCGGAGACGCCCGGGGGCCTCGACCAGAACTGGGTGAGCTGCTTCGGCTACCGGCCCGGCACCGCGGAAGCGATCCTGCGCCGCTGGGTGGCCGCGGAGCCGCGCCTGCGCTGGTGGCCCCGGGCTCGCGTGCGCTCCCTGGACTGCCGGCAGGGCCGGATCGTGGCCGCCCTGGTGGAGCGGCCCCAGGAGACGGATGGGGGGTCTGCGGTGGTGGGCCTTTCGCCGGCGGTGGTGATCGACGGCAGCGACCGGGGCGATCTGTTCCCGCTGGCCGGGGCTGCCTTCCGTTTCGGCTGGGAGGCCCGTGAACGCTGGGGCGAGCCCAGTGCCCCGACCCAGGAGGCGCTGGAGAGCAATCCTTTCTTCCGCCAGCACCCGGTGCAGTCGCCCACCTGGGTGGTGATGGGGCAGCTGGCTGATGGCCCAGGCCCCAGCGCGCGTCGCCCCGAGCTGCCGGCACCGTTTGCCGGGGCCTGCGAGCGCTTCGGCCTGGAGGCCACCCTCACCTACGGGCGCCTGCCCGGGGGGCTGGTGATGCTCAACTGGCCCCTGCAGGGCAACGATTGGCACGGGGATCTGGCGGCGGCCTTCCCGGACGAAGGGGCAGCGGCAGCGCAGGAGGTGGATCCTGCCCTGGCGGCGGCCATGGGGGCCCACAGCCGCACCTTTGCGGCAGCCCTGCGAGAGGCGAGCGGCGGCTGGCTGCGATCGGGTGCGGCATTCCCCGACGCTGCGGCAGCTGCGGGATCCCTGGAGGGTGAGCACGACCTGGCCCTGATGCCCTACTGGCGGGAAGGGCGGCGACTGGTGGCCCACGAGCTGGTGCTTGAACAGCACCTGCTGCCCGAGGGACCGGGGGAGCGGATCGCCCCCCTGCCCGCGGCGGCGGAGGGCACCACGGCGATCGCGGTGGGCAATTACGCCAACGACCACCACTACCCCGGGCCCGACTGGCCCCTGGCCCCGAAAAGCTGCCGCTGGGGCGGCCGCTGGAGCGGCACCCCCTTCACCATCCCCTGGGGCGCGTTGATCAGTCGCGAGGTGGTCAACCTTCTCGCCGCCGATAAGTGCTTCGGGGTCAGCCACATGGCCAACGGCGCCACCCGACTGCAGCCATTGGTGCTCAACCTCGGCCAGGCGGCTGGCCTGGCGGCGGCCCTGTGCGTGCGGGCGGGGATCGACCCGCCCGAGCTGCCGGTGCGCCAGCTGCAGGAGGCCCTGATCGACGAGCCCACCGCGCCGGCGGGCCCGTTGCCGCTGTGGGACACCCCCTGGCACCACCCCCAGTGGCGGGAACGGCAGCGGCTCGCCCTGAGGGAACCGGAGCGATTGGATGGCTCCGGGCGGCTGGCTGGGACCGGGTCGCTGACACAGAGGGCTGCTGATCCCCATCTGGCTGCACCGGAACCAGGCGAGCGTGCCTGGCATGGCACGGTGGTGGCCGATGGGGAGGGGGGCTACCGGCTGGAGGGCAGCGTCGGCCCCGATGGGGAGCCCTGGCGCCTGATCACCCTCGAGCCGGCCCTTCACGATTGGCTGTCCGCCGGCCCGCCGGCCGCGCCGGTGGCGCTGATCGGCTGCGCCAATCCCTGGGGACCCTGGCTGCGGGTTTCGCGACTGGCCGGCTAACCGCGGGCCTCCAGGCGCAGCTGATCGCGCAGGGAATCCACCGCCCGCACCTGCACCAGCAGGGCATCGCCCGGTTCGGCACCGGCCGGGCAACGGGCGGGCAGCTCCAGCGCCAGATCCTCCAGCCAAACCAGGGCGAGCTGGTCCTGGGGACGGAGCCAGCGCAGGAAGAGGCCGCCCCATTCCGGCTGGGGGTGGGTCTCGAACCACACCTGCTGCCAGTGGCGCTGGTCATCGCGGCTGATGGCGATCCCCTCCCGCAGCGGCGCCTCGATGTCCGCCAGTTGCTGCGCCAGCTGGGCTTCCCCCAGGGGCGGCTCCCCGGTCTGCTGGGCCGGCAGCTGGGCCGCCAGCTGGCGCTGCACCAGCAGATCGCTGTAGCGGCGGATGGGGGAGGTGGCCTGCACGTAGGCCTCCAGTCCAAGGCTGAAATGGGGGGCTGGGGTTGTGCCCAGGGTGCCCCGGTTCAGGCAACGTTTGAGGGCCGCGTGGCGCACCGGGCCCGGCGGCAAGGGCGCGAGCTCCGCCGGGGTGGGCAGGGTGGAGGAGACCTGGCTGCGGTAGGGGAGCGCCAGGCCGGAGCGCTGGCCGTGGGAGGCGACCGCGGCCCCGGCCAGGATCATGGCCTCCGCCACCAGCTGCCGCGCCGCCCCGGGTTCGACGATCTCCAGTTCAGCGCTGCCGTTGCGACAGCGCACCCGGCCCTCCGGCTGGTCCAGCAGCAGGGCTCCGCGGGCCAGCCGCCAGCGGCGTCGGCGCTGCAGCAGCTCATGCATCTCCACCAGGTCGCGCTCCTGGGGGGGGGCCAACTCCAGCAGCTCATCGGCATCGGTGTAGCTGAGGCGATAGGCCGGACGCACCCAGCTGCGATGGAGGCTTTGGTGGGCGATTGCCCCCTCCCCATCGAGCTCCACCGCGAGGCTCCAGGCGGCGCAACGGCGGCCACTGCGGAGGCTGAAGGGTCCGGTCGCAAGCTGCGGCGGGAACATCGGCAGGGAGTCGCGCGCCAGATAGAGGCTGGTGCCACGGCGACGGGCCTCCCGATCCAGGAGGCTGTCGCTGGCGATCAACCGGCCGGGGTCGGCCACATGGATCCAGAGGCGGGGCGTATCGCCGTTCCGTTCGAGCGAAAGGCCGTCGTCGATGTCGGCGGTGTCGTCGTCGTCGATGGTGACGGTGTGAAGACCGGTGAGATCCAGGCGCTCCGGATCGCCCGGCTGCTCGCGCTCCGCCTCCACCACCAGGCGATCGGCCTCCTCCAGGTGGGCGGCGGAGAAGCCAAGCTGCCAGGGGGAACGGGCCAACGACGGCAGATGGTGGGGGGACCACTGGCCGAGCTCCACCAGCAGATGGCGGATCCCCCCGCTCTCGGCAGGGCAGCGGGCCTGCTGGAGGTGGCGGCGCAGGGTCTCGTCCAGGGGAACGTCGACATCTCCTTCGGCCCAACGGCGCAGCAGCGCCAGGTCCCGCTCCGCCTCCGGACCGAGGCTCTCCAGGGTGGGCAGGGGTTGGCGGCAGCGCAGGAGTTCGCCCCAACGGCGCTGCCTCTGGGCCGTTCGGGCCAGGACCCAGCGCTCACGCCGCAGGCGCCGCACCTCGCGAACGGCCAGGGGCCAGATCTGCCCCTGGCGCCAGCGGAAGAGGGATTGGGGGCCCTGGAGCCAGAGCCAGCAGGCCGCCCGCGCAGCCGGTTGCCGGGCGTCGCCCACCAGATCGGTGAAGGCGGCCAGGGAGAGGGGGTCGCCGTCACCGTCCCCAACGCCTTCGCGCAAGAGGAGCCAGGCGGTGGCGAACTCACGGGCGGTGGGGGTGAGTGCGGCTAGGCGATCGAGCTCCAGCCGCCAGGGGGCGTGGCGGATGGAGCGGGCTGGATCGTCGTCCGGGTTGCCCAGGGCGATGGTGTCGAGGCGCCGGAGCGGTTGGCTGGCGGGCCTGCCCTCCGGGCCGAGGCTCAGGTCGCCGCGACTGCCGCGAATCGCCAGCAGGATGCCCAGCTGGGGGCCGCGGTCGTCGACGAGGCCCACCAGATCTCCGGGCCGATGGGAGCGGCCCGCCGTGCTGACCCCAGCCGTGGGGGGCAACTCAGCCTTCGGGGTTCACGAAGGGGAGCAGGGCGACGATGCGGGCCCGCTTGACGGCCGTGGTGAGGTCGCGCTGCTGCTTGGCGGTGAGGCCGGTGAGACGGCGGGGCAGGATCTTGCCGCGCTCCGTGATGAACTTCTTGAGAAGATCGACGTCTTTGTAGTCGATCGGATCACCGGGCTTGATCGGCGAAAGGCGTTTCTTGAAAAAGGAGCTGGACATTGGGGGCCGGGATCGAACGGGGAAGGAAAAGGGAAGTGCTGGGGGTGGCGGTGACGGAGCACCGCGCGCCTCACTTGATCTCCTTGTGGACCGTGGAGCTGTTGCAGTGAGGGCAGAACTTCTTCAGTTCGAGCCGTTCGGTGGTGTTGCGGCGGTTCTTCTGGGTGGTGTAGCGAGAGACACCCGGAGACCGCTTAGCGGGGTTGGACCGGCATTCGGTGCACTCGAGAGTGACAACGATCCGGACGCCCTTGTTTTTGGCCATGGAAGGACGTTGCGCCGCGTGAGCGAAGCGAAAGTGACAATCTGGCACCTTACTCCCTGGGGTGACCCACCCTCGCTCCCTAGGATTGGCGCCCGTTCAACCGGCGATCGATGCGGGTTTCGCTCCAGTGGTTGCAGGAGCTGGTGGACTGCAACCCTGACTCCCTGGCGCCCCAGAGCCTGGCGGAGCGCCTTTCGGTGGCGGGATTCGAGGTGGAGTCGATCGACGACCTCACCGCCCGGGCAGCCGGGGTGGTGGTGGGCCAGGTAGTGAGCCGCGATCCCCACCCCAACGCCGACAGCCTCAGCGTCTGCCGGGTGGATGTGGGAGAAGCGTCGGCCGAGCCGCTGCAGATCGTCTGCGGGGCGAAGAATGTGGCCGCCGGCCAGCATGTGGCGGTGGCCCTGGTGGGCACCACCCTGCCGGCGGTGAACCTCACGATCAAACCCGCCGAACTGCGGGGTGTGGCCAGCCACGGAATGATCTGTTCGCTCCAGGAACTGGGGCTGGCGGAGAACTCCGAGGGCATCGCCGTGCTGGAGGAGCTGCTCGATCCGCTGCCGCCCCTGGGGGCGCCTGTGGGTCCGGCCTTCGGCCTCAACGACCAGGTCCTGGACCTGGCGATCACCGCCAACCGCCCCGACGGCCTCTCGATGCGGGGCATCGCCCGCGAGGTGGCGGCCCTCGCCGGGGGCCGCACCACCTTTTCCGACGCCCCCTCGGCATCCCCCGCCCAGCCCCTGGCGCCCACCCGGGAGGCCGCTGCGGCAATCGAGGCCGGTGGCCTCTTCAGCGTCACGGCCCTGGGTGGCGTGCGGGTGGGCCCCTCGCCGGCCTGGTTGCGGCAACGGTTGGAGAGGGCTGGGCTG
>CAIVPT010000010.1 GCA_903907855.1 uncultured Synechococcaceae cyanobacterium
CGCCTGTGGGACGCCCATAGCCGCCGC
This sequence comes from uncultured Synechococcaceae cyanobacterium, assembly GCA_903907855.1. Lineage (GTDB taxonomy): Bacteria > Cyanobacteriota > Cyanobacteriia > PCC-6307 > Cyanobiaceae > Cyanobium. Next base: position 28 of record CAIVPT010000010.1, read on the forward strand.
CTCCACCGCAGCACCGCACCCCTGCCCCTGGAGGCTGTGCCTCTGGCCTGAGTGACCCCCAGCGCTGGAGTCTTTCCGATTCCCACCTTTAGATTCGCTCACCAGCAAGGATGTCGATGGTCTGGTCGTTCGGATCCGCTTCGCTCGCGTCGGGCTCCTTTGCGGGTCTGTCGTCGCCCGCTCTTCCCGCCACAGCGCCGCTGCTGACGGCCGAGCAGCTGATTGAGCTGCAGTCGCGGCGCTCGCGGGTCGTGAAGCGCACCGGCGACATCGTTTTTTCCCTGGCGGTGCTGAGCCTCGGCTCACCGATCTACATCCTTCTCGGCCTGCTGGTGAAGCTCACCTCGCGCGGGCCGGTGTTCTACGTGCAGCAGCGGGTCGGCCGCGATTACCGCAGCTTCGGCTGCATCAAGTTCCGCACCATGCGGCGAGACGCCGATCGGGTGCTCGGCAGGCTGCTGGCGGAATCCCCCGATCTGGCGGAGGAGTTCCGCAATGATTTCAAGCTCAAGAACGATCCGCGCATCACCCGCCTGGGCAAATTCCTGCGCCGCTCCAGCCTCGATGAACTGCCCCAGTTTGTGAACGTGCTGCGGGGGGAGATGAGTGTGGTGGGGCCGCGGCCGATCGTGCGCAAGGAGCTGCCCCGCTATGGCGAGGCTATGGATGAGGTGCTGGCGGTGCGGCCCGGGCTCACCGGCCTGTGGCAGGTGTCCGGTCGCAACAACCTCAGCTACGACGAGCGCGTCGACCTGGATGTGCACTACGCCCGCCAGCGCAGTTTCCGCACGGATGTTGCAATCATCCTGCGCACCATCGGCGTGATCCTCGATCCCCGCGACCGCGGCGCCTACTAACCCGGCCCCGCCACCAGCCGGGCAGTGGCGACCAGCAGGCCACTGGCGGCCAGCCAGAGGACCTCGAGCCGTTGGCTCAACGCCAGGAAACGCTCCACATCGTGCCGCCGCGGCGCTCGCCCCTGGGCCGCCAGGATCGGCTTGGTCCGCTCCACGCCTCCATAGCGGTTCACACCACCCAGGCGCACCCCCACCGCATGGGCGTACGCCGCCTGCGACACCCCCGCGTTGGGGGAGGGGTCGGGGCGGCCGTCCCGCAGGGCGGCGGCGAACCAGGCGGGCAGCTGCCCCGGCCGCAGCGCCGCCAGCGGCAGGGTGAGGGCCACCAGCCGGCAGGGCAGCCAGGTGAGGGCGTCATCGAGCCGGGCACCGGCGCTGCCGAACCAGCGCAGCCGGCCCCGCCGGTAGCCCACCATCGAATCGAGGGTGCTGGCGGCCTTGAAGGTCCAGGCCAGGCACAGCGGCCCCGGGGCCGCAGGCGCCAGCCCCACGGTGGCGGCCCCCACCAGCATCCAGAACAGCGGCGCAAACAGCCCATCCACCGCATTCTCCGAGGCCGTTTCAGCGGCGGCCCGCAGAATGCCGGCCCCATCCAGGCCCTCCACATCCCGCCCCACGATCCAGGCCAGGCGCTCCCGTGCCGCCGCCGGATCGTCGAGGCGCACAAGCACGGCCCGCACGGCCCGCTCCAGGCTGCCGCCGGCCAGGGCACTGGCCAGGCCGATCAGCACCAGCGGCACCCCCAGAAGGGGCCAGGCGCGCGCCAGCTGCTCCAGCCCCCAGCCGGCCAGCGCCGCCACCGCCACCACGGCAGCGGCCACCGCAGCGCCGGCCAGCCGCAGGCGGCCAGGGCGATCGCCCGCCCAGCGCTCGCCGCCCCGCCGGCCCACCTCGATCAGCAGACCCAGGGCCTGCACCGGATGGGGCCAGGCGGCTGGATCGCCGATCCAGCGATCCAGCAGGCAGGCAAGGGCCACGAGCCCCCAGGCCAGCGGGCCGGCCACCAGGCCCCCAGCACCGTGTGCCCTGGCCTCAGGCCGACCGCAGCCAGCTGAACATCGAGCGCAGGCCCTTGCCCACCTGCTCGATCGGGTGCTCGGCATCCCGCTGGCGGATGCGCGTCATCTCCGGCTTGCCGGCCTCGCACTCGGCCACGAAGTTGCGGGCGAAGGTGCCGTCCTGGATGTCGGCCAGGATGCGCTGCATCTCCGCCTTGGTGTCGGCGGTGATCAGGCGCGGGCCGCTCACATAGTCGCCGTATTCGGCGGTGTTGGAGATCGAATCCCGCATGGCGGTGAGGCCACCCTTCACCATCAGATCCACGATCAGCTTCACCTCGTGCAGGCACTCGAAGTAGGCCAGCTCCGGCTGGTAGCCGGCTTCCACCAGGGTTTCGAAGCCGGCCTTCACCAGCTCGGAGAGACCACCGCAGAGCACGGCCTGTTCCCCGAACAGATCGGTTTCGGTTTCTTCCTTGAAGTTGGTTTCGAGGATGCCGGCGCGGGTGCCGCCGATGCCCTTGGCGTAGGCCATGGCCAGCTCACGGGCGTGGCC
>CAIVPT010000011.1 GCA_903907855.1 uncultured Synechococcaceae cyanobacterium
ATCGCATACGCGCCTTATCTCAAGACCTGTCTTTAGATTAAGAAGAGATATCTGAGACTAAGTGTTCGGGTGCAGGCGCGGCCCCTGGGGCGGAAGCCCAGGGGATTCGCGGTTCCGCCAACCTGAGAAAACCTCAGCCCGGCACAGGTGGGCCTGCCTGGCGGTCACCTCGCGGCTCGTGCGAAGAGATCGCGTCAGCGAAGCGGGGTCCACCGGGCGGGAATTCCGCCTGCGCATCTGTGTCAGAGACAGATGCGCAAGCTTTTCAAGTGCTGCTACAGCTTGGCTTCTGAGACTTTGGACAGCGTTGGCCAACGCCCCATTCGGCTGATGTGCGGTTGGACCCAGGGGATCGCGGAGCAAAACCGTTGCTTGCGAACCTTGGCGGCGGAACGATCAACGTCACGTGCATGCAGGTCAAAATCGACGGTTTTTGAGGTTCTCAGCAGTCGCAGAGTAGGCGAGTGCTGAGTCTCGGAATGCGTCCTTAACGGGACTTTCTGGATGAGTCCGGGGGCTTCGACGTTCACTCTGGCCCTCGCTGCCTAGGGCTCCGGCTGACCAGCACGTTGACCGCCTTCGCACATTCGCTATCCGTCACCAGGTTGTACCCCTCTGGACTGCCGGCTAGGTGCCGGGGCCTAGGTGAGTTGGCCTCGGCCGAAAGAGCACAAGAGCACAAGACCATCTTGCCAGATGCATGAAAGACTCGAAATGGGTCCAATAGCTAGACGCAGTCAAGACGCCCGCTTGGAAGCCTGAGGCCGCGACACCCTGGCGAGCCGGCCATGCACCGGGAGGGGGCGGGAGGGGGCGGGCCTTGCGTCGATCAGGCAGGGAGACGGGGAAGCAGGGGAGAACGGCACCAGCCCAAGGCAAGTGACCATGATTCCCAGATGGGTCCCATTTACAGACCCATAAAGGGTCTCACATGAGACATTAGGGACCCCTTGGGTCCCGTTGTCGGTAGAGCTCCTTCAGCAGCTGGTACGCCTCGTTGAGACGACGCATGGCCTCCACCGAGCCGCCCGCATCTGGGTGGTGGCTCAGGGCCCGCTCCCGGTAGGCCTCCCGGATCTGCGCCAGAGAAATGGCATGACCCGCATCCGTTGGCAGTTGCAACAGCTTCAGGGCCCCCTGCACGGTCATCGTGTGCTCCAGGGTCTGGAAGGACGTGCCCTGCGGTCGCTTGCGGAAGCGATGCATGAAGCGGTGGATCAACGTCGGAATCCGCACGGTCAAGGTGGCCGCACTGAAGGGATCCTCCAGAACACCGGCGGTCACGATCACCCTCTCCAGGCTGGGGGGGGCATCACTCCACGCCGGCACCACCTCCCGCATCGCCCGGCAGGCCTCACCCCAGCTGAAGCGCCGCCCGTCGCTCTGATCGCTCTGGGGCCAGATGTCGCGCCCCAACCAGATCATCGCCGCCTCCACCACCGCCGCATTGGCCTCACTGCCATACAGCCCCAGCCAGTGGTCGCGCACCTCCTGCAGGGCCTGCTGGGCCACCGTGGCCGAGAGCTGCGGCAGGGGCGCCACGGGCGCCGTACTGGGGCCAGCGTCGACCCGCAGGCTGCGGCGGATTTCACCGGTGCGCCGTCGTACGAAGCCGGGCAGCTCGATGCCACCACCCCGGGGGCTGGTGCCGTACGAGTCGGCACTCTCCTGCTCCTCAGCCAAGGCGGCCGGGCGCGCCTCCAGGGATCCCCGGCCCACGAGCACCAGGGCGGCCTGCTCATCAATCTCACCGCGCCCCGAAGGGGCCGGCGCGGTTCCCTCCTCGAGAAAGGGCGTCGTCCCGTCGCTCTCCTCCCCCTCCGGCTCCACGCTGAGCAGCTCCTCAAGGAGCTGCTCGAGCACCCGCCCGCGGCTGCGCAGACCCAACTGCTCCTTGAGGCGATCGATCTGCTCCACCAGGTCGGTGGCCAGGGTCACGGCGATGCGCTGGCTTGAATCGCTTCCCTTCTCCGCCATCCCTCCCCCTCAGCGCTCGCTCATGGTGCTTGCCAGCCCTGCATCATGCGGCGCTGCTCCTCAATCGCCTGACGGTAGCGATCCACGTAATCACCGCCCGATGCCGGCGGAACGGCGGGAACGCTGACGCGGGGCCGGCCAGGGGGGGGTGGCGGTGGCACGAGCCAGCCGGGGCGAGGCGGGGACGGCGTTGGGGTGCCCATGAGGTCCGGTGGAGGTCGCAGGGGGCCTGTGTCAGAGGGACCGGATCGGGCGGACGGGGGGGGCGCGGGGCTGGCGGTGGCCCCCAGCGGCGGCGGGGTGGCAGGAGCGGCAACGGGACGGTTCAGCCGTGCGAGCTCCAGCTGGCGCTCTCGCTCCCGCAGCATGGCCAGCTGGCTGGAGGGCACCACACTCAGCAGATGCCCGGGGGTGGCATCCGCCGGGTAGACCATGCTCACCCGTACGGGTGTTTCCACCGACGGATCGAGCTGCAGGCTGGCCAGCGAGAGGCTCTGGCCCGAGCGCAGTCCCACATGCACATCCTGGCGGCCGGCGGGCGTATCGATCTCCAGGGAGCCGCGGAACGCCGTGAAGTTGCGGCCGCCGGAGGGGGAAGGGTGGCTCATCACCAGCTCGTAGGGACCGCTGCCGCGGAGCTGCAGATCGACGTCGAAGCGCACGCCGTAGGTACCAACATTGTCGAGGGAAGAGTCGATCATGCGGCTCGCCAGCGGATTCACCTGCACCTCGCCAGTGCCGAAGTGGTGGCGGTTGGTGCTGGTGAAAGGAACATGCAAAGGACCCTGCTGCTGCAGGTTGTGGCGCACGGTGGCCCGGTAGCGATCGCCGAGGGCCACCCCACCGACCCTGGAGAAGACCATGCGGTTGTTGATCTCGCTCACCCGATCGAGATAGATGCGGCCCGGTGCCAGCTGGCCGGCATCGAGCACCATCAGAACGTCTTCGTCGGTGCCGGCCCGCTTGGCGGCCACCACCGCCATCTGAAAGGGCCCATCGCTGCGTCCCCGCAGCAGGGCGTTGGCGATTCCCAGGGCGGGCAGGCGAGTGGTGAACAGCACCAGCCGGCTGCGGGCAGGGATCGTGATCTCCTCGCTCAACCGCGGATCGAGGCGGCCCCTGAGCATCTGCACCGCGGTGGCATCGCCGGGGCCGGTGTTCCATGGCCGCGGGCCCAGCGGCTTGACCCCCATCAGATTGTTGGCCAGGTAGGGGGCCTCGAAGCTGTTGCGCACAGCGCCATTTTCAAAACGGATGTGCACGGGCCGCACACCCGGATTGATGAGCACCGTGGCGATGGTCAGTTCGGGACGGCGGCCATCCGGACCGGTGGCGCCCCGGCTGGGGGGGAAGTACTTGTGATGCAGGTGGAGGCCGAACTCGCCATCGAAGCTGAATTCGGCATTGCGCAGCCACTGGCCGGTTTCCACCGCCATCGCCTGGCCCGGCGCCGTGTTGATCAGGATGCCCGGCCCCGTTACCTCCTCGGGTTGGTTGGAGTGCAGCACCGGCACATTGTTGAAGGCGCCGCGCAGGGGCTGGGCGCTCTGGCCGGCCATCAGGGCCACATAGGCACGGGCGGCGGGGGCCTCCACGGCGGAGAGAACCGTTACCGCCAGGGCGACGATGCCGAGAGGACCTGGGGAACGCACCACGCTCAAACCGGGATCAGGGCAAGGGGAGAGGGAACCGGTGCCCTGCGTGGGAGGACACCCGGAGGCAAGCGGGGTCTCGCAAGACCCCGGGGGATGATGCCGCGAACCGAGGGAAGGTGGGGAAAAAGGGGGTGACGGGCGGGCGGGTCCCGGCGGCGGATCTCCGCTCGCTAGAACCTTGGCAATCGCCAGCATCCTCCCATGATCCCCCCCTTCGCTTGCTGCTCCGGCCTCGACGAGAACGGCTCAGCGCGGCGCCCCTACCAGGAGCGCAAGCTGCGCATGCTCACCGCCTGGCGCGATGGGCTGGAGCGTCAGATCGCCGCCGTGAGCGCCGCCATCAGCACGCTGGAGCGGCAGATGGACCGGGATGCCGCCACTCCGGGCGGCTGATCCCCGCTTCCTCCAGCTGGCGCCGCAGGCTCTCGAGTCCCTCGTGGAGCATTCGCTTCACTGTCATCGGGCTCACCCCCAGTTCCTGGGCGAGCCCCCGGTAGCTGCATCCCGCCAACACCACCTGGGCCACGACCCGGCGCTGGCGCGGCTCCAGCCGCTCCAGGAGCGCCTTGAGGGCGGCGGGAGAGTGGTGTTCGTCCATCCGTTCGGGCTCCTCTCCATCGCTGCTGAGGGTTTCCAGCAGCGCCCCATCCAGGGGTAGCGGACGGCAGAGCTGGCGTTGGCGCATCAGCACCTCCCGCTCCGGGGCCGGCAGGGCAAGGGCCCGCGTCTCCTGGCGCCTCAGTTGCTCGAGTCGTTCCGCCTGGCGGCGCGGCAGCCGCACCGCCGGGGCCACAACGCGCAGGTGATGGAGAATCGCCCCCCGGATGTGGGGCCGGGCGAACGCTGCGAAGGGGGTGCCCTGCTCCGGGCGATAGAGCTCAGCGGCGCGGATCAGGCCGAGGAGCCCCACCTGTTTGAGATCGTCCGCCGGCTCTGGGCAGCGGCGGGCGTAGTGCTGGGCCACGGGCGGCACCAGGTGACGGTGCTCCTCCACCAGGCGATTGCGTTGACGCAGGGCGCGGGCTTTGGGCAGGGGGCGGGCCGGGGGCACGGGGAGGGAGGAAGGGGTAGCAGAAGTGGTGGGAAGGGAAGAACGGGCCATGGCCGGCAAGGCGATCAAGAAGGAAATCGGGTGTTGGACATCAGCGCTCAGCCGTCAGCGGCCGGCGCCTCTTTCACGGAGCCCCACTTCCCCCCCGCTGCGCAACCGTGGAACTACGGAATCTGTCCGGTCCCCGCGGCTGCCGGTGCCGCCACCTCCGCCAGCAACCGCCAGGGACCATGGCGTTGAAGCCAGTCGCGATCAGCGTTCTCGGTGCAGAGCAGGTAGCCGGCGAATCCCAGGCCGTTGACGCTGAAGCCGGCGCAGTGCTCCCGCAGCCGTCGCACCGTCAGAAACCAACGGTCATCGAAAAGAAGGTTGTAGGCATGGCGGGGGGCAGGGTCCTCCCCCGGGCTGCCCAGGCCCAAGGCGCGGCAGTGGCGGGTGTAGAGCTCCGGCAAATCGCTGCCGCCACTGGCGTCGAAGCGGCGGCTCAGGCGGTAGGCCCATGGCCAGGGCGGTGCCCCCTCCAGTTGGGCTTCCAGCGCGGAGGCAAGCGGGCAGCTGGGATCCTGGGGCCGTCTCGGCAGCAGTTGCAGGTGGCGGTGGGGCTGGCTGGCGCCGGCGGTGGCACTGCTGTTGAAGAACCACAAGCCGCCGGTATCGGCCGCCACGGTGGCCACCGCTTGCCAGTCGGCCGCCTGGATCCAGCCGCTCTGGGGCTGCCACTGCTGGCTGATCACCAGCAGATGGGCAGGTTGAACGGGATATTTGTTGAGCAGCAGCACATGGCCACTGGCCAGCTGCTCCACCTCTAGTGGCGGATCCCAGGGCAGGAACGGGTTGGGCTTCGGTCCCTCCGGTCGCAGATGGCGGGGGGCATGGCTGGTGAGGCGGCGCACCACGAAGGGATCGAGGCCCTCCATGGCCTCGATCTCGGTGCCGAGCGGCACCAGGGCGCCGCTGGCGCGCGCCCGTTCGGACACCGCCAGGGCCTGCTGCCAATAGCGCTCAGCTCGCACCGGCTTGCAGCCGGGCCAGGGAGGCGCCGCGGTAATAGCGGCCGAGGATCTCGTTGAAGCGCAGGCCGCGCTCCGCAAGCTCCTGGGCGCCCGTCTGACTCATGCTGGCGCCGAGGTGGCCGTGGGCCTCGTCCACGATCTGCTGGGTGGCGGCGTAGAGACTCTCCACGATCCCGCCGCGATAGCTCAGGATCACCCCGGCGGTGCTGGCGGTGGCCTCGCGGGTGCGGGACGTCACGCCGGCCAGGCCGGTGTAGTTCTGCCAGCGGGTGGTGTCCCCCAGGTGCCAGTGGTCGTCGGCGGGTCGGGCCATATGGGCCATGGCGTAGGAGCGGGCCGCCACCGCCTGGGCCCGCAGGGCCTCCATATTCCAGTGGGAGGGCATCTCGCCGCCCACCACCGAGCTGATGTAACTCTCCAGGGGCAGATGGTTCACCACCCGCAGGCCCCCATCACCGCGCAACAGCCGGAAGCGCCCCTCAAAGGAGCGTCCATCTGCCTCGAGCTGGTGGCCAGCCCCCGTCTCCAGCCAGAGCTCCGCAGAGCCTGCCAGGGCGTCTCCGACCTCCACGGCCTGGCCGGCGCTGCCCTGCTGGAGCACCCGGCCGTCGCGGTCACGCAGGCGCCAGGGCCCATTGGCGCCCAGCCGGGGCCAGGAGGAAAGCTTGAGGAGGGCGACACGGATCTCCAGGGGCAGCTCCGGGCCGGCGGCGGGCACCGCCAGGGCGCCGGTGGAGCCGGCGGGCGCAGCGGGAGGTGCTGGAGAGCCGGGCGCCACCCCGGAGCTGGCACCAACGGCTCCAGGGGCCGAGGCGGCGGCGGCCGGAGCGGAGGTGCCGGTTCGCACGCCCTCTGCCGTGGCGCTCGGGGCGCTGGGCGCCGCAATCAGGGTCTCCAGCAACTGGCGATCGCCGACCTGGGGGCTTGGACTGAACAGGGCCTGGGCGGCGAAGCCCACACCGACCGCCAGGGCGCCCATCAGGGCCACCGGCGCCGTGAGCACCACCGGGTGATGGCGGCCCGCACGGATCAGGCGCCGCAGCCCAGGCTGCGCCACAGCACCGAGGCCGCCGAGTCGGCGGCGCAGGCGGGAGGCCTGGCCAGCAAGGTTCCGTGCCACAGCAGATGCCCCGAACCGATCAGGCGGATTGTGGCGGAAGAAGGGGCCTCACACACCATCCCCCCAGGACGGTCAGAGCATTGCCAGCCCACCACCCGCGGCCGCCCGAGCCGCTCCATCCACCAGGGGGCCACCAGGGCATGGGCCGATCCGGTGACCGGATCCTCCGGAATTCCCAGGCCCGGGGCGAAGAAACGCAGGCGGTAATCGGCCGGCTCCCCCGCCACCTGGGCTGGTGGCGTCTCACCGGCGAGGGGCTGGGCGATGGCCTGCATCACCACCAGGCCGTCGCGCAGATCGGGGGGCAGGGAGTCAGCCAGAGCGCCCAGTGCCCCCAAGGGGGCCGCCGCATCCACCAACGCCACGGCGTAGCCCAGCGGTGAGCGCCAGAACTCCCTCACCGGGCCCCCCAGCCGCTGTGCCAGCAGGGCGGTGAGCGCCGGGGGGGTGGGCTCCGGAAGGAGCGCGCCTGCCGGCAGGGTGAGCCAGCCCCGCCCGGGGGCTTCGGCGCTGGGGGCCCGCTCCAGCCCCACGGCCAGCGGACCGCTGCGGCTGTGGAGAGGCAGCTCCTGGCCTGGGGTCAGCTGCCCCCAGTGACCCAGCGCCAGCAGCGCCGCCAGGGTGGCATGGCCGCACAGCGGCACCTCCTGGGTGGGGGTGAACCAGCGCAGGGCCCACCGTCCCCCCTCCTGCAGCAAAAAGGCCGTCTCCGATTGGCGCAGGCTTCCGGCCACCGCCTGCATCCAGCCGTCATCGACCGGAGCCTCCAGGTGCACCACCGCGGCCCCGTTGCCGGCCCCGGGGGCCTCGCTGAAGGCCTCCACATGCAACGCGGCCAGGGCGCCGTCGCTCATCCATCCGCCGCTCATCCATCCGCCTCCGGCCGCAGATCCCGCTCCATCAGGGCCCGCACCGCCAGCCCAGCCTCGATCCGTCCGTCGAGCAGGGCCACCACCTGTTCGCTGATCGGCAGCCGCCAGCCATGGCGATCCGCCAGCCGCAGCACGGCCCGGGCCGTGGGGGCCCCCTCCACGGTGGCGCCCACCGCTGCCAGGGCCGAGGCCTCATCGGCGCCGCGGGCCAGCTGCACCCCGAAGCGGTGGTTGCGGCTCAGGGCGCTGTTGGCGGTGGCCAGCAGGTCCCCCAGGCCCGCCAGGCCGTAGAGCGTGGCGCTCTGGCCGCCGAGGGCCCGCAGCACCACACCGATCTCCGCCAGGCCACGGCAGAGCAGGGAGGCCTTGGCATTCGCCCCCAGGCCGAGCCCATCGCTGATGCCCGCCGCCAGGGCCATCACATTTTTGAGGGCCCCGGCGGCCTCGGTGCCGATCGGATCGGTGTTGGTGTACAGCCGCAGGTTCAAGGCCACCAGTTCGGTCTGCAACCGTCGGGCCAGGGACTCCTCCGTGCTGGCGATCACGCTGGCGGCCGGCAGGCCGCGGTCGAGTTCGTCGGCCAGGTTGGGCCCGCTGAGAACCGCCACGCCCACCGGCGGCAGGTGGCGCCCCCAGAGCTGGGCGGCGGTGCACAGGCCCTCCAGGTCGATGCCCTTGGTGCAGCTGAGCAGCGGCAGACCGGCGGGCCAGACGGGCCCGAGGCGGCGGGCCAGCCCCTCCACCCCCGCCATCGACACGGCCGACACGAGCAGGTCGGCCCCCGCCAGCACCTCAGCCGGATCGCCCCCATCGCGCCGCGACCAGCTGCGCACGTCGTGGCCAGAGCGGGTCCAGAGGTGCGCCAGGGTGCCTCCCCAGGCGCCCCGTCCGAGCACAGCGATGCGCAGAGCCATCACGCCTCCGTTGGGACCTCCTCCGCTGCCGGAGCGCTGCCATCATGCGCCATCTGCCGTCCCGCCATGGACTCCGCCACCGATCCCCATGATTGGAGCCACTGGCGCGGGCAGGCGCTGGTGGTGGGACGGGGTGGCATCGGCCGGGCCCTGCTGGCGGCCCTGCCGCACCAGTGCCCCGGCCTGGAGATCTGGTCGGCGGGACGGGATCGGGAGGAGGAGCGCCACCTGTCGCTGGACCTGGCCGATGACGACAGCCTGGCGGCCTTCGCGAACCGGGCCTGCGAGTGCCTG
>CAIVPT010000012.1 GCA_903907855.1 uncultured Synechococcaceae cyanobacterium
TTCCTGATCTGCTCGGCTTCGTTCTTGATCTGCTCGGCTTCGTTCTTGATTTGCTCGGCTTCGTTCTCGATCTGCTTGGTGTCTTTCTCGATCTGCTCGATGTCGCTCCTCAGCTGCTTCATCCGCTGCTCGTGCAGAATCCCGCGCTGCTCGTGCTGAATCCTGCGCTGCTCGTAGTTCAGCATTCGCTGCTCGTAGCCGGGATCCCGTCGCCAGTTGAGCATCGATAAAAACTGTCGCCACCGAGGCAGCGATGAGGGGGATGCCCCACTGCTGGGGGATGGCGATGGTGCGGCCGGCGAAGGAGAGGTGGTCATAGGAGGTAAAGAGAGCGATCAGGCCGAGCACCAAGCCGCCGATGGCCTGGATGAAGCCGAGTCGGTCAAGGCCGAGGCGCTCTTGCCGGTTGCGCTGGTCTCCCGGCTCGCTGGAGAAGTGTTCAGGCAATTCTGGCGGAACCGCAGCTGGTTCGCCGGCATGCGGCCCCGGGGGCCTGGGGTCTGGGGGCAAGGGTCTGGCGCGCGACGCACGCTCGGGGGCTGCATCCCATCAGTGCCACCAGGGGAACCCGAACGTCTCAGTGGTCGATGCCCGCGTCCGGGGGCGATGCAAACGATGCTGTCCGCCGTCTTGTCCTCCCTGCTCGCTTCTGCCGCCAACCTGGAGCCTGAACGGGTGCCACGCCCCTGCCTCCCCCCTACGGTGCCAATGAGGACTTGACGCCCCGCCCCCATGACCCTCGACGCCTTCCGCGACGAACTCGCCGCCACCGCTGCGGCCCTGGCGGCGCCCGGCACCGGATTGCTGGCGGCGGATGAGTCCACCGCCACCATCGGCAAGCGGTTCGAGGCGATCGCGCTGGAGAACACGGAGGCCAACCGCCGCGCCTACCGCACCCTGCTGGCCACCACCCCTGGGCTGCCGGTGTCGATCAGCGGCGCGATCCTCTACGAGGAAACCCTGTTTCAGGCCAGCGCAGCGGCGGATGGCGGCGAGGGGCCGCCGATTGTGCAGCTCCTCCAGGAGCAGGGGATCGTGCCCGGCATCAAGGTCGACCAGGGGGTTGAGCCGCTCGCCGGCGGGCTGGCGGGCGAAACCTGGTGCACCGGCCTGCGCGGCCTGGCGGAGCGGGCGGAGCGTTATTACGCCGCTGGCGCCCGCTTTGCCAAATGGCGCGCCGTGTTGCGCATCAGCGCCGATGGCTGCCCCAGCGAGCTGGCGGTGCGCGAAAACGCCTGGGGCCTGGCCCGCTACGCCCGTACAGTCCAGGAGCAGGGGCTGGTGCCCATCGTGGAGCCCGAGATCCTGATGGATGGCGACCACGACATCGCCACCACCGCCTCGGTGCAGGAATGGGTGCTGCGCACCGTCTACGAAGCCCTGGCCACCAACGGGGTGTTTCTGGAGGGCAGCCTGCTCAAGCCCTCGATGACCACCGCCGGCGCCTCCTCCTCGTACCGCCCCTCGCCCGACGAAGTGGGCGAATACACGGTGCGCACCCTCTGCCGCAGCGTGCCCGCCGCCGTGCCCGCCATCCTCTTTCTCTCCGGCGGCCTCAGCGAGGAGGACGCCAGCCTCTGCCTCAACGCCATCAACCAGGCGGCGGCCCAGGGCTTCGCCCCCTGGCACCTGGGCTTCTCCTTCGGGCGGGCGTTGCAGCACTCCTGTCTCCAGCACTGGGGCGGCCGCGATGTGGCCGCCGGCCAGGAGGCCCTGCTGGCCCGCGCCCGCGCCAACGGTGCCGCCAGCCGTGGCGCCTACGAA
>CAIVPT010000013.1 GCA_903907855.1 uncultured Synechococcaceae cyanobacterium
CCGCAGGGCGGCGGTGGTATCGGTGGTGAAGAAGGGGTTGCCGGTGCCAGCCGCGAAGATCACCACCCGGCCCTTCTCCATGTGGCGGATGGCGCGGCGGCGGATGTAGGGCTCGGCCACCTCCTGCATCGAGATGGCGCTCTGCACGCGGGTGGGGATACCAAAGCGCTCCAGGCCGTCCTGGAGGGTGATCGCATTCATCACCGTGGCGAGCATGCCCACATAGTCGGCCGTGGCCCGGTCCATGCCGGCGGCCGAACCCTTGAGGCCGCGGAAGATGTTGCCACCGCCCACCACGATCGCCAGCTGGGTGCCATCGGCGACCACCTGGGCCACATCACGGGCGATCGATTGAACGATCGCCGGATCGATGCCATAGCCCTGGTCGCCCATCAGGGCCTCTCCGCTGAGCTTCAAAAGGACGCGCCGGTATGTCATCGTCTGCGTCGTCCCGCTCGCCTACCTGGATCGGGCGCACAGTAGCAAGCGGCTCCATGGCCGTCTCCGCACCGGGCCTTGCGAGGCTGGGGCTACGCCGCTTGGCTGCAGGAATCCGGCCGGATCGACCCGTCCATGCCGAGCGATTCCCACCCCCAGCCTTCGGGCGATTCCCCTGCCCTGCCCCCGGGCGCAGTCGCACCCCGCAGCAGCGACGTGATGGCCCGCCTCACCCTCTCTGCCCTGGAGCGAGCCGGGGCCGACCCGGAGCTCTGGCGGCAGCCGGAGGTGCACCGGGCCCTTCTGGTGAGCGGCCTCTCGCTCTTGGTGAGCAGCCTGGCGCGGTTGCAGGCCGATCTGGGGTAGGGCAGAGCCATCAAAATTCAATGCCCGCCTGGGCCTTTACCCCCTGCTCGCGGAAGGGGTGGCGCAACAGCCGCATCTCCGTGACCAGATCGGCCCGCTCCAGCAACGCCGGCGGCGCCCCCCGACCGGTGAGGGCCACATGGGTGAGGGGCGGACGGAGCTCCAGGCCAGCCAGAAGGGGCTCAAGGTCGAGGTAGCCCAGCTTGAGCGCCACATTCACCTCATCGAGCACCACCAACCGGAAATCGGCATCCTCCAGATAGCGGAGGGCGTGCTGCCAGGCGGCCTGAACCGTCTGCCGATCCCTCTCCCGATCCTGGGTCTCCCAGGTGAAGCCCTCCCCCAGGGCGTGCCAGTGCAGATCGTCGCCGAAGCGGGCCAGGGCCCTCGCTTCCCCGGGCTCCCAGCCCCCCTTGATGAACTGCAGCACCGCCACCCGCTCGCCATGGCCAAGGGTGCGCAGCACCAGCCCAAGGGCCGCGGTGGTCTTGCCCTTGCCATCACCGGTGAACACCAGCACCAGTCCCTTCTCCCGGTTGCGCTCGCCCACCCTCTGGCGCTGCACCTCCTGGCGACGCTGCATGCGGCTCCTGTAGGCCTCCGCGTCGCGCTCCGGCGCGAGGGAGCCCCCGGGGCCCAGCGCCTCGGCCTGGCGGTCGAGGGCGTCGGCAGGGGGTGAGGGATCAGGCACGGTGAAAGGGATCGGGCCCGCCCACTCTGGCGGCGCGGCGAGGGCTCAGGCGGCCCCGCGAGGGTTCAGGCGGCCTGGCGGCGGGCCAGGGCGGCGTCGACCGCCAGCTGCTGGTCGCGGCGGGTGATCCAGTGGTGGTAGGTGCGGGTGTGGATCGCCACTGAGTGGCCCATCATCCGCGCCGCCACGGTGTCGGGCAGGCCGATGTGGATGGTGCGTACGGCCCAGGCATGGCGCAGGTCGTAGGGGGTGATCGGCAGGTCGTAGCGGCGGAATTGCTCGGCCATCCGATGGCCCGCCTGGCGCAGGGTGGTGCGGCGCAGGTCGGTGCGCACCGGGGGCAGGGCGCCAGGGTCGACACCGAGGCGCTCCAGCTCGAAGCGATCGACCCACTCCGGCTGGAAGGGCCAGACCTGGTGCTCGCCGGTCTTGCTGGTGGGCAGCACGCGCAGCACCCGGTCGCCGCCCGGAGCCAGGGCCGAGAGATCGCAGAAGAACACCTCGTGGTTGCGCAGGCCGTAGGTGGCCATCAGTCCGTAGGCGAGGCGCCAGGAAGGGCTGGGAATGCGATCCACGAGCGCCAGGATCTGGGCGTCGCTGGGCAGGCGGCGGAAGCGGGCCGCATGGAGGCCATAGCCACCGGCGCGCTCGCTCCAGTCGTCGGGCAGTGGCACGCCGTGGTGGCGGGCCAGGGCCGCCAGCACCAGGCCGCATTGCTGGCGGGCCCGGGAAGCGGGCTCAAAGCTCTCCAGCACCGTCTCCAACAGCTCGGGGGAGAGATCGGCCTGCGGGGCGCCTTCAGCGGCCACCCGCAGAAGGCGGCGCAGGTAGGGGCGATAGGCCCCGCTCCAGGTGGAGCGGGCACCGGCGGGCTGGCGCCGGCGGCGGGGATCGGCCCGGAAGGCCTGCTCAAAGGCGGCCAGTTTCTCCGCCACGGGCCCTTCGGCTCCGGGATCTCTTGCCTCCAACGCGCCGGAGCGGGCGGCCTCGGTGGGCATGGGCAGCGAGCCGCCGAGCGCGGAGCGCCGCTGCCAGCGCTCCCAGGCAAACCGTTCCTCCGCCAGCTCGAGCCGCACCTGCTGCAGGCGCGCCAGCGCGTCGTGCAGCCCGGCCCCGGTGGCCGGCAGACCCAGGCTGATGCGCTGCACCGGCAAACCCGGCCCGCCGCCGCGGGGGGGCAGGGGTCCGCGCAGTCCGAGGCGGCCGCCGCGCCGCTCCAGGCGCAGGGGGCACCCCTGGGCAGCCAGGTCGTCATTGAGCCGGGCCAGGGATTCCTCCACCCGATCCCCCTCCGCCGAGGGGAGCGGGACAGCGTTCGCCCCAGGGGAAGCGGCAGCGGACGCGGGGCACGCAGCCAGGGCGGAGCGAAGCGGCGGAGGCAGGACCGGGGCGCAGGCAGGCGAGCGGACCCTATCGAGCCCACCGGCAACGCGCCAGGGCCAGCCGTCCACCCACGGAAGTACCGCGTTACGCTCCCCCAGACTCGACCTCGCAAAGGGCATGACCAGAGTCGGCGTGCTGCTGCTGAACCTGGGTGGCCCGGAACGCATCCAGGACGTCGGGCCGTTCCTCTACAACCTGTTCTCGGATCCAGAGATCATCCGGCTGCCCACGCCGGCCCTGCAGAAGCCCCTGGCCTGGTTGATCAGCACCCTGCGCAGCGGCAAATCCCAGGAGGCCTACCGCTCGATCGGCGGCGGATCGCCCCTGCGACGCATCACCGAGCACCAGGCCCGCGAGCTGCAGAGCAGCCTGCGCCAGCGCGGCGTCGAAGCCACCACCTATGTGGCCATGCGCTACTGGCATCCCTTCACCGAATCCGCGGTGGCCGACATCAAGGCCGACGGCATCGATGAGGTGGTGGTGCTGCCCCTGTACCCCCACTTCTCGATCAGCACCAGCGGCTCCAGCTTCCGCGAACTGCAGCGCCTTCGCCAGGCGGATCCAGACTTCCGCCGCCTGCCGATCCGCTGCATCCGCAGCTGGTACGACCACCCCCGCTACATCGAGGCCATGGCCGGCCTGATCGCCCGCGAGGTGCAGGCCTGCGACGATCCGGCCGCCGCCCATGTCTTCTTCAGCGCCCATGGCGTGCCGAAGAGCTATGTGGAGGAGGCGGGCGATCCCTACCAGCGGGAGATCGAGGCCTGCACGGCCCTGATCATGCAACGGCTGGCCCAGGACCTCGGCCATGGCAACCCCCATACCTTGGCCTACCAGAGCCGGGTCGGGCCGGTGGAGTGGCTCAAGCCCTACACCGAGGATGCCCTGCACGAGCTGGGGGAAGCGGGCACGAAGGATCTGGTGGTGGTGCCGATCAGTTTCGTCAGCGAGCACATCGAAACCCTGGAGGAGATCGATATTGAGTACCGCGAGCTCGCCCAGGAGGCCGGCGTGCTCCATTTCCGGCGGGTGCCGGCCCTGGACACCGATCCCACCTTCATCCGGGGCCTGTCCGATCTGGTGCAGGAGGCGATGGCCGGGCCGGAGGTGAATCTCGACCAGGCCGCTGAGCTGCCCACCCGCGTGAAGCTGTATCCCCAGGACAAATGGGCCTGGGGCTGGAACAACAGCTCCGAGATCTGGAATGGCCGCCTGGCGATGGTGGGATTCTCCGCTTTCCTGCTGGAGCTGATCAGCGGGCGCGGTCCCCTGCACGCCATTGGCCTTCTCTGACCCCCGGGACAGGGCGCCCCGGCGTGGGCGGCGGGGCCGGCTCCGGCTCGCCCTCACCCTGGGGGTGACCCTGGCGCTGACGCCGCTGCTGGGCTCCGGGCCCCAGGCGCTGGCCCAGGTCCGCAACACCTGGCTGCGGGGCGTCTTCCCGGTGGCGAGTTTCGCCGGCTACACCAGCCCCTTCGGGATGCGCAGCCATCCCCTCAGCGGCGACCTGCGCCCCCACTACGGCGTCGACATCGCGGGGCCCCTCGGCTCTCCGGTGCGCAGCTGGTGGAGCGGCAGGGTGAGCGAGGTGATCGGCGATGGCGGCTGCGGCAACGGCCTGACGATCCGCTCCGGCGACTACGAACACATTTATTGCCATCTGGCGGGCAGCGTCGGCGACGGCTGGTATCGCAGCGGCGGCGTGCTGCTGCGGGTGGGACAGCCGGTGCGGGCGGGCCAGGTGATCGGCCATATCGGCCTGACCGGCAGCACCACCGGCCCCCACCTGCACTGGGGCATGCGCTACCGCGGGGAATGGATGGATCCGGCGCGGGTGCTGCGCGCCATGGCGGCCAGCCGCCGCGCCGTGGCCGGCTCCCCGTGGGGGGGGAACGGCAGCACCAGGGCGCCAGCTCCCCGCAGGCCGCCTAGTGTTGGCGTATTGCGCTGACTCGCCACTCGCCGTGACGCTCACGCCCCTCACCCCCGCCGAACAGAACCGCACCGCCAGCCCCCCGGAGGGCGGCGGTGAATCCATGGCGCCCCAGAGGGTGAGCGGTGGCTATGCCCTGATGGATTCCCTGCGGCGCCATGGGGTGCGCCACATCTTCGGCTACCCCGGCGGCGCGATCCTGCCGATCTACGACGAGCTGCACAAAGCCGAAGCACGCGGCTGGCTGCGCCACATCCTGGTGCGCCACGAGCAGGGCGGCACCCACGCGGCCGATGCCTACGCCCGCGCCACGGGACAGGTGGGGGTGTGCTTCGGCACCTCGGGCCCCGGCGCCACCAATCTGGTCACGGGCATCGCCACCGCCCACATGGATTCGGTGCCGATGGTGGTGATCACCGGCCAGGTGCCGCGGGCGGCCATCGGTACCGACGCCTACCAGGAAACCGACATCTTCGGCATCACCCTGCCGATTGTGAAGCACTCCTGGGTGGTGCGCGACCCCCGGGACATCGCCCGCATCGTTGCCGAGGCCTTCCTGATCGCCGCCAGCGGCCGCCCGGGACCGGTGCTGATCGACATCCCCAAGGACGTGGGCTCGGAGCTGTTCGAGTACGTGCCGATGGAGCCGGGAAGCTCCGTGCCCACCGGCTTCCGCCAGCCCCCCCAGCCCGATCCGGAGGCGGTGGCGGCGGCCCTTACGCTCCTGCGCCAGGCCCGCCGCCCCCTGCTTTACGTGGGCGGCGGGGCCATCAGCTCCGGTGCCCACGGGCAGGTGCAGACCTTGGCCGAGCGCTTCCAGCTGCCGGTCACCACCACCTTGATGGGCAAGGGGGCCTTCGATGAACACCACCCCCTTTCGGTGGGCATGCTCGGCATGCACGGCACCGCCTACGCCAATTTTGCCGTCACCGAATGCGATCTGCTGATCGCCTGCGGCGCCCGCTTCGACGACCGGGTCACCGGCCGGTTGGACAGCTTCGCCCCGCGGGCCCAGGTGATCCACATCGACATCGACGCCGCCGAGGTGGGCAAGAACCGCGTTCCCGAGGTGCCGCTGGTGGCCGATGTGAAGGCCGCCCTCGACGCTCTGCTCGCTGCCTCGAGCGGCGATAGCAGCGGCGGTCGCACCGATGCCTGGCTGCAGCGGATCGACTCCTGGAAACGTCACTACCCGCTGGTGGTGCCCTCGCCCCAGGGCGAGATTGCCCCCCAGGAGGTGGTGGTGGCCCTGCGGGAGATCGCGCCGCACGCCTACTACACCACGGATGTGGGTCAGCACCAGATGTGGGCCGCCCAGTTCCTGCGCAACGGACCCCGCCACTGGATCAGCAGCGCTGGCCTTGGCACCATGGGCTTCGGCATGCCCGCCGCCATGGGGGTGCAGACCGCCTTCCCCGACGAAACCGTGATCTGCGTCGCCGGCGACGCCAGCATCCTGATGAACATTCAGGAGCTGGGCACCCTGGCCCAGTACAACCTGCCGGTGAAGGTGGTGGTTCTGAACAACGGCTGGCAGGGCATGGTGCGCCAGTGGCAGGAGAGCTTCTACGAGGAGCGGTACTCCGCCTCCGAGATGACCGGCGGCATGCCCGATTTCCCCGCTCTGGCCGAGGCCTTCGGCCTGCGGGGCGTGCGGATCGTCGAGCGGGCCACCCTGCACCAGCAGCTGGCCGAAGCCCTGGCCCATCCCGGCCCGGCCTTCATCGATGTGGTGGTGCGGCGCAACGAGAACTGCTATCCGATGGTCCCCCCCGGCGCCAGCAACGCCCAGATGGTCGGTCTGCCGAGCCATCCGGAGCTGGCGATCGACACCATCCGCCAGTGCAACGCCTGTGGCGAAACCACCGCCAGCGCCCACCTCTTCTGCCCCAGCTGCGGCAACAAACTCTGACCCCCCTGGCACCCCGTCCCGGCCGCTGTGAACGGCGGCCCAGCTTGCTTGGTGTCCTCCTGGCCCTGGTGCTGACGGTGGCGCCCCTCGGCACCGGGGGCGCTCTCTGGTTCGGAGCGGCCCCTGCGGCCCAAGCCGCGGAGGTGCTGCAGGTCACCGGCCCCGACCGGCTGCTGATCGGCGATCGCAACCGCAGCTCCGTGGTGCGTCTCGGCTGCCTGGCGGTGGCCCCGGAAGATGCGGGGCCGGCCACCGAGTTGCTGCGCAAGCTCCTGCCCCGTCACCGTCGCGTCAACCTGCGGCCCCTGGGCGTGCACGACGGCGAGCTTCTGGCCCGCCTCACCCCGATTGAGCCGGCCGGCGATGATCCGGGCGAGGCCCTCGTGGCCGCGGGGCTCGCCAGCCCCGTTCCCTGCGCCTGAGTTCGCCAGCCATGAGCCTGCATCGCACCGCCAAGGGCATCGTGCTTGTGCCCAGCCTTCTACTGGGGGGAGCGTTCCTGGCGGCGGGCACGTGGATCGGAGAGGGACCAGCGGCGGCCAACCGCCCCCTGGCCTTCACCCTCGGCGGTGTGTTGATGGCGGTGGGGGTGCTGGCCCAGTGGCTTCCCGAGCCCCGGCCTGAAGCGCCGGAGGCTGACGCCAGCACAGACGACTGAGGCCCACACCCTCGCCCCAACCACCGCTGTGCCCCCCAGCCTGCCTACGGATTGCAACGAAGCGGCTGGAGCCACCGCTCCCGTTCCACAGTCCACCCAGAGAGCGCGAAGCCCGCGGACAGCATGGACCCGGTAGCGCCCCCCGATCACCAGGCCCCCGCTCCCCAGGCCCTGGTGGTGCCCCTCGAGCAGGTGGGCCTGGCCGACATCCCCCGGGTGGGGGGCAAGAATGCCTCCCTCGGCGAGATGCTGCGGGAACTGGGGGCCGTTGGGGTGAAGGTCCCGTCGGGTTTCGCCACCACCGCCGATGCCTATCGGCTCCTGTTGCGCCACAACGCGCTGGAGGAACCCCTGCGCCAGCTGCTCGCCGGTCTCGATGCCGAGGATCTGGTGGCCCTGCAGCAGGCGGGGCGCACGGCCCGCCAGTGGTTGGAGCAGGCCGCCCTACCGGAGGCGCTGGTGCACGCGATCGGCGACGCCTACCGGGCGATGGGCGCCCCACCGGTGGCCGTACGCTCCAGCGCCACCGCAGAGGATCTGCCCGAGGCGAGCTTCGCCGGCCAGCAGGAAACGTTCCTGTACATCGAAGGGGAAGCGGCGCTGCTGCAGGCCTGCCGCCTCTGCTGGGCGTCCCTCTTCACCGATCGGGCCCTCTCCTACCGCCAGCTGCACGGCTACGACCATCTGGAGGTGGCCCTCTCGATCGGCGTGCAGCGCATGGTCCGCTCCGATCAGGCCAGCTCCGGGGTGATGTTCACCATCGACACCGAATCGGGGTTCCGCAATGCCGTGCTGCTCACCGGCGCCTGGGGCCTGGGGGAAACCGTGGTGCAGGGGGCGGTGAACCCCGACGAGTGGCTGGTGTTCAAGCCCACCCTGGAGGCCGGCTTCCGGCCGATCCTCAGCCGCCGTCTCGGCAGCAAGGCGATCCGGATGGTGCGGGCCAGCGCATCATCCGGACTGCGCAGCCTCACGGATGGGGACGCGGCACGGCCCGTGCGGGTGGAACCGGTACCGGAGGCAGATCGCAACCGCTTCTGCCTCGACGACGACCAGGTGTTGACCCTGGCCCGCTGGGCCTGCCGCATCGAGGAGCACTACTCCGCCCTCCGCTCCACACCGACGCCGATGGACATCGAATGGGCGCAGGATGGCCCCGGGGGGGAGCTCTACATCCTGCAGGCCCGTCCCGAAACCGTGGAATCCCGCCGCAGCGCCGCCGTACTGCGCACCTGGCGGCTGGATCCCCAGGGCGCCCAGCCGATCGTGAGCGGCCAGGCGATCGGCGCCTCCGCCAGCAGCGGCGTGGTGCGGGTGATCCGTGATCCC
>CAIVPT010000014.1 GCA_903907855.1 uncultured Synechococcaceae cyanobacterium
CCACAAGATCTACTGGAATAACAGCACCGATGGGGGCAGAAGCTGGGCCCAGTGGCGAGCTCTGCCCAGCGGGATGACAACCAACGCTGCGCCAGCACTCACGGTGCACAACGGCAGGATGGTATTGGCCTATCTGGGCCAGAATACCCCCCCTCTGATCAATATCACTACAGCACCTATCGTGCCTGGCTCCTCATCATTGCAGTGGGAAACCCAGTATCAGATCGGCACTCTCAATGGCAAGTCAATCAGCATGGTCGTTGAGAGCAGCAAAGGGGCTAGTGGGGTTGCTCTCTATATCCAGGGCAGCGACGATACCATCTCCCGCTCCTTCACGACCACCCCCGTCACAAAAACAGGGTGGGAAACGAACTCCATCCAATACAAATACAACAATGGTGACAGCACCCAGAGCGCCAGCCAGACCAGCTCCGGCCCGTTGGCGGCCACGGTTGTCGATGGCACCACCTATCTGGCCTACCAGGGCGGCACCTCCAGCAAGCCAAGCAACACGATCTACATGACGTCGAGCGCCGATCAGGCCACCGCGTCGAGTTGGACACTGATCAGAAACGTGCC
The DNA here is from genome assembly GCA_903907855.1 of uncultured Synechococcaceae cyanobacterium. GTDB lineage: Bacteria > Cyanobacteriota > Cyanobacteriia > PCC-6307 > Cyanobiaceae > Cyanobium. The sequence continues at coordinate 580 of CAIVPT010000014.1, forward strand.
CCAACAGGACACCGCTTCCCACAGCGGTGTGGGACTGACCCACGTCAACGGCTCGCTGGTGCTCAGCTACGCCGACCAGCTCAACAACCAGCCAGTAGTGGTGGTCCAGCAAGGCATCGTCAGCGCACAAAGCTGGCTTGGCAGCCCTTACTCGCTGGTGCAGTCGGTCGGCGCCACTGCAATGCCGCAGACCAGCCTGTTCGCACCCAGCGGCAGCAGCGCAGTGCTTGTGGGAACGATCAACGCCAAGGGCGGCAACGAAATCCACACCGTGCTCGCCTCCGCCCAGCCGCTGGACCAACTGTTGGGCGCCAGCCAAACGCGCTCCACGCTTCAGGCTGTGGGCGACATCACCGGCAATGACGGTTTTGCCGATCTGCTGGTGACTGCCAGCAACGTGGTGGCTAACACAGCAACCGGAGCGCAATTGGCTACCGGCCTGCGGGTGATCCGTGGCGCGGCCACCAGCGGCCAGATTCTGGCCAACAACGACAGCACGGCCACCAGCCAGTCGGTGAAACTGGCCGCACCTTTCGGTTCTGGGTATACAAAACCGGTGGCCTCGCTCATCGGTGGCGATGCCAATGGCACCTTCAAGCTGAACATCAGCGCAACCAAGGGCACCACGGAGACAAGCCTCAACAAGTTGGTGTCGGGAGAGGGCCTGAACAAGGAGGTATCAAGTGTGGACGAAGCGAGGAGCCTGTTGGCCACCATGGATGCCAGCAGCATCGGCCTCAGCTCCACAAACGGTTGGGGCGAGCCAGAGATCAACGGAGCCAGCAGCTATGGCGATCTCAATGGCGATGGCCAACCCGACTTCTTTGATCCCAGCGGCAACAAGGCCATCTCCACGGTCGATGGGTTGGCCTACAGCCTCTGGAGCGTGCGCCCCGCCGGCGATGTCAATGGCAATGGGGTGGATGATGTGCTTCTTTCACTCGCCCCGCAGGGACCGGCCTATGGGCAGGTGATCAGTGGCCAACCCAGTGCTTTGCATTCGGTGCTGGTGGATGGCTCATTGTTTAAGGTCAGCGCCAGCAACAGCTTCCGGCTGGATCAGCTGGAAGCCCCCCTCAATCCCTACAGCGGCAACCAGCTGGTCGACGACGTCACCAGCAAGGCCACCAGTTCCAGCAGACCCGAGCTGCAGAACTGGTTCGATCCCATTCTCGACTTCAAGCCTGGATCGCTGACGAACACCCCCCCGGTCGGTAGCTTCAATCCCGCTTCAGCCGGATCGTACACAGCGCCGGCGGTGGCCATTAGCCCTACGGGAGAACCGATCCTGGTGTTTTCAGGCCGCCAAGAGGGTAATGCAGGAATTTGGATCGCCTATCAGCAGCCTGATGGAAGCTGGAAGCAGGCTCCGCTTTCGGTGGGCAGCAACGCTTGCACCCTCTCGCCCAGCGCTGTCTACTACCAGGGAAAACTGACGATTGCCTACACCGATGTCAATCACAAGCTCCATGTGGCTTGGTGTGAGGGTTCGCCGCTGGATGCCAGCGCCACCTGGACCAGCTACCAGGTGCGGACCAGCGCTGAAGAATCAAGCCAATGGAACCCCACCCTGGTGGTGGAGAGAGGCCGTTTGGCTATGTATTTCCCCTCGAATGCTGGCGGCACAGGCAAACAAACGGTGCGTTATCTCCATAGCACAAAACCCTTTGATTCCTCTGGCTTCGGCAACTGGGGCGGCAGTATCAATGAGGAGAAAACGGGCTACACAGGGATCAGCGGCACGATCAAGATCTCCGGATCCGAGCCGAACGTCTCCTCTCCGATCGCAGCCACCACCTTCCAGGGTCGCACCGTTCTTGCCTTCCGCGGTTATGACAGCAAGGACTCCAACGTTGACAACGCGCCGATCCTTCTGCTCACCCAGAATCCCAATTCGAGCACGATATCCGATAGCAGCAGCTCTGAGACCTGGGTGAAGACCGACACTGGCCAAACCAACAGCAGCGGCGTGGGCCTCGCCACCGATCAGGCACTCCTATACCTGACCTCGAGCACCATCACATCCAACGATCCAAATGATAATTATACAAAGATCTGGAGCATGGCGCCAATCGCAGGCGTACCTGGACAGTGGGCCCTTGGGCCTACCGCCTACGCAAGTGCAGGATACTCAACAGACGCGAATACAAAGAATAACCCGCTTTACAACAACTTACGCCTTCCCACGGTTCTCAGTCCCTTCCTGCTCAATGGGAAACTGATGGCAACCTGGGCCGGCAATAATGATTCCAGCAATACATATGATGTTCGCCTTGCGGAGCTTCGCACCACCACCAGCAGCCCCAGCCAGCAATCACTGGTCGGCTTTTCCCTCGATGGCAACATCGATGTTAACGGCGATGGCTTCCAGGATATTCTCCTATCGGATCCCACTGATCCCAAGCAGAACGTTGACAATCAATACGTTCTCTTTGGCGGCGACTATCTGAACATTGCCTCCCAGGTGGGCACCGCCGGCGATGACGTGATGATCGGCACAGCCGTGGATGATGTGATCTACAGCATTCAGGGCGAGGATCAGGTAACCAGCAACGGTGGTGCCGACGTGATTCTCACGGGCGCGGGCAATGACAGCATTTCTATCCACGACAATGCCTTCATCCGTATTGACGGTGGCTCCGGCTTTAACAGCCTGCTGCTGCACGGCAAAACCCACCAAAACTACGACTTCCGCATCACCCAAAGCAAGCCGGAAACCAATTCCAGTGATCAGTATTTCCCCGGCACCAGGCTTCAAAACATTCAGCTCATAAACGCCTTTGATTACGGATCCAATGATCTCTACTTTGATACGGCCGCGCTCAATTCACTGAACAGCGACAGGGTTCTCTTCATCGCTGCCGATGCTACAGATACTATCCATTTAAGTTCGGAGTTCCATCGAAATACTCGCTTCGATACCAGCCTTGGAGGCAGCCTCTGGAATGCCTATGCCGCCGGGGAACAAGCCGATCCAAAGACAAGCAGTCCTGCACTGATCTACGTTGCGGTACCCACTGGGCAAACCGCCCAATGGCTCAACACGCATGTGGCGATTGCAAGCGCTTCTTGGCAGCCCACTGCTTTGCTCTCCAAAGCCACTGCAGAGAATGCAGCCCTGGCGGCCCCCAGGGAGCCGGTGGCCTTACCTCAGGCGAGTGCGAACGCCAGCCGCACATCCTTTGGCCCTGGCCTGACGCTGGTGGCCTATCGCACCAATCCTTCCGCCGGTGTGGCTACGTTCGCGATCGAACGCAACGACAGCACACAGCGGGCAGTGATTGCCTATGCCTCATCTTCAACCAACAGCACAGCGAAACCCGGCCTCGACTACACAGCTGTAGCTGGTCTGCTGGTGTTGGAGGCCGGTCAGAGCAGGCAAGAGATCACGGTTCCCCTGAACAGCCAGAGCTTCGCCTTACTGCGCGGCGGCTCGCTCTCCCTGAGGGTGGAGGAGTTGAGCGATCGTGGGCAGAGGCCTCTCCACCTGCTGCTGGAACCGCAGCGATTCGCCGCGGATGGGTCCAGTGCCTCTGCATCATCCGCCAGGCCCGTGCTCTCGGGCTTCGAGCTGGTGAGCAGCAGCAGCGGCGAGGGCGCCCGCCTGCAATTCCGGGCGGATAGCAACAGGTCCGATGGTGAGCGGGACAGCCTGCGGCTGATGATCGGCCAGCGGGCCGGTGCTGATGTGCGCCAAACCCTCTCCAGTCAACCGATATCCCTGCTCGATGCCCTGGCAGCCGCCGGTGATCAGGGGGCGCCCCTCACTCCGTTGCGCAGTGCTCTGGAGATCGACAACGACGGACGGGACAACGGCCAGATCAGCGCGGTACTGGACGTGAACTTTGCGGCAAGCGCGGGTGAACCGATTGTGAGCGTGGTTGCCAACGACGGTGTGGTGCCGTTGCTCTACCGCTCTGGCGACTCCTCCCTCGCCATTGCCGCTGCCAACCTGGCCCTGGCGGAAGGCAACATCGGCTCCACCCAGCATCCTTTCACCATCAGCCGCACCGGGGACCTCTCCGGTGAGACACGCGTTGCCTGGGCCGTGGCAGGAGCTGGTGCAACACCCGCCAACGCCCTCGACTTTGCGGGTGGTCAGCTCCCGGCTGGCGTTGCTGTTTTTGCCCCCGGCCAGGAGAGCGTCTCCCTGATCGTGAATGTGGTGGGGGATGGCTCGCTTGAAGCGGATGAAGGTTTCCGGATTGATCTCAGCAACCCTGTGGGTGGATGGCTCTCCGGCACTTCCAGCACAGGGTTGCTGCAGATCCTGAACGATGATCAACCTGCCCCCTTCTACAGCTTTGTTGCGACTCCAGAAGTGGTTTATGAAGGCGGAATCTTGCATCTGGCTATCACCACCAAAAATGTGGAGATGGGCCGTTCATTGTGGTGGGACCTCATCGGTGCGGGCATCACCGCCTCCGACTTCAATGACGGGACGCTGACGGGATCGACACGGATCGGCAGCGACGGCCGCGCCGCCTTCACCAAAGCCATTGCCGCCGATGCCGTATTGGATCCCGAGGAAACCCTTCAGGTGCACGTTTATGCCGACGCGGCCCGTCGACAGTTTGTTGGAACCAGCCAGGTGATCACCATCAAGGAACCCAGGGTGGGGGTCATCACCGACGGCAATGACGTGATTGCCGGCACCGCAGCGGCGGAGGTCATCACCGGCGTTCCCGTCGGATCGGTGCCGCGAGGGCGAGGCTCCCTCGATCGGCTAACGGGCGGCCCTGGAGCCGACCTCTTCGTGTTGGGCGATGCCCA
>CAIVPT010000015.1 GCA_903907855.1 uncultured Synechococcaceae cyanobacterium
ACCACCAGCCGCAGGTTTGCCGCCACCATCCGCTCCTTCGCGCGACGGCCCATCTGCAGGCGCCGGCGCAGTTGCGCCGCGCTCAGGCCGGCCGCCGCAGCCAGGGCCTCACCGCTCGGCTCCTCACCGCCGGCGCGCATCGTCAGCTCCTCGCGCAGCTCCTCGAGATGCATCAGTTCCTGCACCTGCCGGCCCAGGGTGATCTCCTGCTCGTGCGACAGCAACGGCACCCGGCCGATGTCGCGCAGATAAGAGCGCACCAGATCGCCATCGATGGCGGGCAGCTGGCGTAGGGGGGTAACTGCGATGCTGGCCGGGGTCGATGGAGAAGAAAGCGCGCCGGACGCGGCATCCGGGTCGGCCAGTGCGGTGGTGGGAGAGAGGGCGAGGACCACAACCGGGCTCATGACGGTCTGTGAAGCCTAACCTGAAGAAGTGTGAACTCCTCTCAGGAAGCCGCGGCGGAAACCGGAATTTTTTCTTACGAAGCCCCGGCCGCGTCAGGCGCGGACCGCGGGAAGGCCCGTCACCACAGCATCACCGCCGCCTCCTCAGGCCGTCTTCTCAGGCCCCCGGCCCCAGCCAGGCCACCAGCCAGGAGGCGGTCCGCAGGTAGATGAATACGCCCACCACGTCGGTGGCCGTAGCGATGAAGGGCGCCGACATCAGGGCCGGATCAAGGCCGATCCGATCGAACAGCAGGGGTAGCGCCGCGCCGGCGGTAGCCGCCAGGGTGGTGATCGCCACCAGGCTCACCCCCGCCGCTGCGGCCACCAGCCAGCTGTGGGAGACGTAGGCCGCCCACGGCACCACCACCACCACCATCAGCAGCCCGAGCAGGGCCCCGGCGAGCGCCTCCCGCCCCACCGCCAGCGTGGGCCCCAACCCCTGGATCCGCTGGGTGCTCAGGCCCCGGATCACCACGGTGGAGCTCTGGGCGCCGACGTTGCCGCCGGTGCCAATCAGCAGCGGGATGAAGGCCGCCAGCATCACCACCTGTTTGAGCACCCCATCCATCGAGGCGATCACGGCGGCGGTGCCGCTGTTGGCCAGGAGCAACACCAGCAGCCACACCACCCGGCGACGGGCGACGGTGAACAGGTTGCTCTGGAAGTAGTCGTCCTCATCGCCGGCCTGCAGGGCGCCCGCCGCGTAGAGATCGCGCGTGGCCTCCTGCTGGATCACATCGATCACGTCATCCACCGTGACGATGCCCACCAGGCGGTCCTCCCGGTCCACCACCGGCACGGCCAGGAAGTCGTAGCGCTGGATCACCCGGGCCACCTCCTCCTGCTCGGCGTCGGTGTTCACCTTCACCACCTCGCGGGTCATCACGTCGCCGAGGCGCTGCTCGGGATCGGCCGTCACCAGATCCCGCAACGAGAGCATGCCGGTGAGGTGGCGGGAGGCATCGGTCACGTAAAGGCTGTAGATCGTCTCGGTGTCGCGGGCCCGGCGGCGCACGATCTCCAGGGCCTGGGCGGCGCTGTGGAACTCCTTGAGATCGATGTACTCGGTCGTCATCAGACGACCGGCGGTCTCCGCCGCGTACCCGAGCATCTGGGCGGTGACCCGCCGCTCCGTGGGGCTCAGCTCAGCCAGCAGACGCCGCACCACCTTGGCGGGAAGCTCATCGAACAGGCGCACCCGGTCATCCGGGGACATCTCCTCCACCAGTTCCAGCACCTCCCCAGAGCGCAAGCGCTCCAGCAGGCTCTGCTGCACAGGAGGCTCCAGATATTCGTAGACCTCGATCGCCTCGTCCTTGGGCAGCAGCCGGAAGGCCAGGGCCTGGAGCGTGCGGGGCAGGGTGCCGATCGCCTCGGCGGCATCGACGGGCTGCACCGGACGCAGCAACAGCTTGGCGCCGTCGTAGTTGGTGGCCTCCAGCAGGCTCTCCAGCTGGCGGGCCACCACTTCGGCTACGGCGGACGCCTCACTCATGCGTTGGCATCGGCAGCGCTTCCGAGTGTATGGGGGAGACCGCTAGGGTCCGAGCCTTCGTCCGCACCTCAGGCCGCCATGTCGATCAACGTCAAAGATGTCGTCGTCCGCACCGCCGACGGGGGCGAGCGCCGGCTCGGCGACTGGGGGGGAACGGTGCTGCTGGTCGTCAACGTTGCCAGCCGCTGCGGCTTCACCCGCCAGTACGCCGGCCTCCAGGCCCTGCAGGACACCTACGGGGCCCAGGGATTTGCGGTGCTCGGCTTCCCCTGCAACGACTTCGGCGCCCAGGAGCCGGGAACCCTGCCCGAGATCCAGACCTTCTGCTCCGCCACCTACGGCGCCAGCTTCGAGCTGTTCGACAAGGTGCACGCCAGCGGCGAGAAGAGCGAGCCCTACCTCACCCTCACCCGCAGCGAACCGGCCGGGGATGTGGCCTGGAATTTCGAGAAGTTCCTGATCGGCCGCGACGGCACGGTGCTAGGCCGCTTCAAGAGCGCGGTAGAGCCGGAGTCGGCGGAACTCAAGGCGGCGATTGAGGCAGCGCTGGCGGGCTGATGGCGGGCTGAGGGGAATCCTCCAGCTGGGGACAGCAACGGGGAGCTCCCTCAGCTAGGCAGCCAACCTCGGGTGGAACGCCCGCCGCGGTTGCTGGCCTCCACCCGCAGCCAGAGGCGCCCCTGCGGGCAGAACCACTGCTGCAATACCTGCAGCGACGCCCCGGACTCCACCTGAGTGATCACCGGGGCGCGCCGCTCGGGCGCACAGCGCAGGGGGAGGCAGCCGGTGCTGAGCAGGGGCTCGTGGGCATTCTGGCGACGCCGCACCTCCGGGAGCCTGCGGTCAGCCCCGCCGGCGGGCAGGGCTGTGGGCGTAACCAGAGCAAACCCGAGCAGTGCCAAGGCCTGCCAACCCGCCAAGCCCGAGTCGCCGCGGCGGGCGGCGGCGCGGCGGGGGAAGGTTGTCATCAGATATCGAGCTGGGTGAGGTCGAGCTCGGCGCTATGGGCTTCGATGAATTCGCGCCGCGGTGCCACCTTGTCGCCCATCAGAATCGTAAAGATGCGGTCAGCCTCGGCGGCGTCTTCGATCTCGACGCGCTTCATCATGCGGGTGCCAGGGTCCATGGTGGTTTCCCAAAGCTGCTTGGGCATCATTTCGCCAAGGCCCTTGAAGCGCTGAATCGTGTAATTAGCCTTCTCGCCATAACCATCGATCGTTTTGCGCAGCTCGGCTTCGTTGTAGCAGTAGGCATGATTCTTACCGCGCTCCACCTTGTAGAGGGGCGGACAGGCGATATAGATGTAACCGCCCTCCACCAACATCTTCTGATAGCGATAGAAGAATGTCAGCAGCAGTGTGCGGATGTGGGCGCCATCCACATCAGCATCGGTCATGATAACGATTCGATGGTAGCGGAGATTTTTCTCTTCAAAATCTTCCCCCTTGATGCCAAGCCCAAGGGCCGTAATCAGGGCCTGAATCTCAGTATTTTTGTAAATCTTGGCGTCGTCGGTCTTCTCGATGTTGAGGATCTTACCCCGCAGCGGCAGGATCGCCTGGAAGCGACGGTCCCGACCCTGCTTGGCGGAACCTCCGGCAGAATCGCCCTCCACAATGTAGATCTCTGATTCCGAGGGATCACGGGAGCTGCAGTCGGCCAGCTTGCCGGGCAGGGTGGAACTCTCCAGCACGGATTTGCGCCGCACCAACTCGCGAGCCCGGCGGGCGGCCTCAGCAGCGTTGTAAGCCTGGATCGCTTTTTCGAGGATCAGGTCGATCACCGAAGGGTTGAATTCGAGGTATTCAGCGAGGGCCTCCCCCACGACCGAATCCACAATGCCGCGCACTTCCGTGTTGCCCAGCTTGGTTTTGGTCTGCCCCTCGAACTCCGGATCCGGCACCTTCACCGACAGGACGGCGGTCAGACCCTCGCGGATGTTCTCACCAGCCAGGTTGGCGTCGTTGTCCTTGCGCTTGCCACGCTTCTTGGCGAAGGCGTTGAGGGTGCGGGTGAGCACCGTCTTGAGACCCTCGATGTGGGTGCCACCATCCACGGTGCGGATGTTGTTGGCGAAGCCGAGGATGCTGTCGGAGTAGGCATCGGCACACCACTGCAGTGCGGCTTCCACCTGCACGCCGTCTTTCTCGGCGTTGACATGGATGATCTCGGGGTGCAGGGGCTCCTTCTCGGCGTTCATATACGCCACATACTCACGGATGCCGCCCTCGTAGAAGTACGCCTCCTCATGGGCCTCGCCGGCCGGGGAGAGGGCGGCGGGGCGCTCGTCGCGGAAGACGATGCGCACCCCCCCATTCAGGTAGGCGAGCTCCCGCAGGCGACCCGAGAGGGTGTGGTAGTCGAATTCGATCCCGGTTGAGAAGATCTGCAGGTCGGGAAGGAAGCGAACCAGCGTGCCGGTTTGGTCCTTGTCAGCGGCGGGCTTCGACGCCAGCGAACCGATGGGTGCGCCCCGCTCAAAACGCTGGCGGTGCTCCTGGCCCTGGCGGTGAACGGTCACCTCCACCCAGGCGCTCAGGGCGTTGACCACGGAGACCCCCACGCCGTGGAGGCCACCGGAAACCTTGTAGCCGCCGGCTCCGAACTTCCCACCGGCGTGGAGCACGGTGAGCACGGTTTCGAGGGCGCTCTTGCCGGTGCGGGGATGGATGTCGGTGGGGATGCCCCTGCCGTTGTCGCTGACGCTGGCGGAGCCATCGTCGTGGAGCACCACAAAGATGGCGTCGCAGTGGCCGGCGAGAGCTTCATCGACCGCGTTATCGACCACCTCGTACACCAGGTGGTGCAGGCCGCGCGGGCCGGTGGAGCCGATATACATGCCGGGGCGCTTGCGCACCGGCTCCAGGCCTTCCAGAACCTGGATCTGCTCGGCTCCGTAGGCAGACTCGACCTTGCTGGCTTCGCTCATTCGGGCAGGGGTCCCCAGGGGGTTCGCGGGTCGACGCCGGCCCGGAGGTCGGCGGTGGGGCCCGGCAGCATCCCGGCGGCGCCCGTGGGGAAAACCGGGCGAGGCCAACCGGAGATGCCTCCGGGGAAGAACCATCCGGGGAGAGCCATCCGCATGGACCCGAAGAAGAGCACGGGCGTGAACACGGGCATGGACTCGGGGAGACGGAAGGGCCGAAAAGCCTCGTCGCATCGGCAACTTTACCACCGCAGACGCAGGGCGCCAGAGAGGCATCTGGCGCGAGAGTAACGGCCCCTACCCGGTGCCGTGCCCAACCCGCCTACCCCGATGGCCGACCCGTCCGCGGCGCCCCTGGCCCGCGACGCCCTGCGCCAAGCGCTCGCCGAGCGGCAGGCGGGCGGCCCGCCCCTGGTGATCGCCCTGATGGGCCCCACCGCCAGCGGCAAGACCGATCTGGCGATCGAGCTGGCCGAGCGGCTCGACCTCGTGGTGCTGTCGGTCGACTCCCGCCAGCTCTACCGCCACATGAACGTGGGCACCGCCAAACCAACGGCCGCCCAGCGCCTGCGGGTGCGCCACGAGCTGCTCGACCTGCGCGACCCGGATGAGCCGATCACCCTGCAGGAGTTCACGGCCCTGGCGCGGCAGGCCATCGCCGCCGAGCACCGGCGGCGGGGCATCGCCTTCCTGGTGGGGGGCAGCGGCCTCTACCTGCAGGCACTGCTGACGGGGCTCGAGCCCCCAGCGGTGCCCCCCCAGCCAGCCCTGCGCGCCCAGTTCGGAGCCCTGGGGCAGGAGCGATGCCATGCCCTGCTGCGGACGGCCGACCCCGAAGCCGCGGCCCGCATCGCCCCGGCGGACGCGGTGCGCACCCAGCGGGCCCTGGAGGTGCTGTACGCCAGCGGCCTCCCCCCATCCAGCCAGCGGGGGCGCACCCCGCCGCCCTGGCGAGTGCTCGAGCTGGGCCTGGCGCCCCCCGACCTGGCGTCACGCATCCGGCGCCGCACCCGGGCGCTGTACGCCGAAGGGCTCGTGGCCGAGACCGCAGCGCTGATCGGGCGGTTCGGCGCCGCATGCCCGCTGCTGGAGACGATCGGCTACGGGGAGGCCGCCCGGCTGCTGCGGGGGGATCTGGCGGAGGAGGAGGCGATCGCCCTCACCGAGCGCCGCACTCGCCAGTTCGCCAAGCGGCAGCGCACCTGGTTCCGCCGCCAGCACCGGGCCCTGTGGCTGGAGGATGGGGAAGTGCTGCGCAGCGCTGTCCAAGGGACCGGCACGGTCTAGGGTGGAGGTCTCATTGCCCTTGTGAATGCCTCCCCGTCCCCGTTTTGACCGCCGCGCTCCTGTGCGGGAGCTGCCCAACATCAACGACCGCATCAGCTACCCCAATCTGCGGGTGGTCGATGCCGACGGCAGTCAGCTGGGCGTGATCAGCCGGGAGCAGGCGCTGGAGGTGGCCCGGGAACGCGAGCTCGACCTCGTACTCGTCAGCGAAAAGGCCGATCCGCCGGTTTGCCGGATCATGGATTACGGCAAGTACAAGTTCGAGCAGGAGAAAAAGGCCAAGGAGGCCAAGAAGAAGGCGCACCAAACCGAGGTCAAGGAGGTGAAGATGCGCTACAAGATCGATTCGCACGACTACCAGGTGCGCATCGGCCAGGCGGTGCGCTTCCTCAAGTCCGGTGACAAGGTGAAGTGCACCGTCATCTTCCGGGGCCGGGAGATCCAGCACACCGCCCTGGCTGAACAACTCCTGATGCGCATGGCCAAGGATCTCGAGGAGAACGCCGAGATCCAGCAGCCCCCGAAGCGGGAGGGACGCAACATGATCATGTTCCTCTCGCCCCGCAAGGCAGCTGGAGGCAAGCCCAGCCCCGCCGCCGCCCCGGGGCCGGGACGCCCCCGCGTGATCCCCAGCCCCGACCCCTCCTTGAGGGCCAGCGCTGACTCGGAGGCCGCCGGCCAGCCCGGCTGAGGGGGAGCATCCTCCCGCCAGCCTGTCGTTCCGTCAGCCAGGGGTCTCTCCGAAGCCGGGGCCTCCCCCTGGGGCGAGGGTTTCGGCGAAGAACGCCAGAAGCGCCTGCCACCCGGCTGCCGCCGCCTCGGGCCGGAAATCGTCGCGCGCCTCACAGAGAAAACCATGGGCGGCCGGCAGGGTGAGCAGCCTGTGGGCGTCGGATGGGGGCCGGTGGGCATTGGCGGCCGTCAGAGCGCTGGCGATTGCCGTCACCTCGGCGGGAGGGATCAGCGGATCCTCACTGCCACAAAGACAGAGCAGCCGTGCGGGGCTGGTGGCCACCCCATCGAGGGTGGGGGCGCCACCGCCCGGCCGCCCCGTGACCACCCCGGCCCCGTAGACATCGCAACTGGCGCGGACAGGGGCAAGGGAAGCCGCCAGCATCGCCACGTGGCCGCCGAAACAGAACCCCACGCACCCCAGGCCGGCTGGCAACCCCGGCACGGCCTCCACAAGCCAGTCGGCGGCGCGCGACAGGTCAGCAAGCAGCTGGGGGGCCGTGGTGCGCTCCTTGTGGGCCCGACCCTCCCGCACGGCGTCGGCGTCGTACCCCAGAACCAGGCCGGGCGCAGTGCGGCTGAACAGGGGCACGACCAGGGCCGCGTAGCCCTCCAGCGCCAACCGACCCGCCACGCTGCGCACCCAGGGGTTGATCCCAAAGATCTCCGGCAGCACGAGCACGCCGGCCCGGGCTGGCCCCGTGGGCGGCAGGGACAGCCAACACTCCAGCGGCGGCTCCTCCCCCCCGCGGGGCGGCAGGGTCACCTCCTGGCCGAGCTCGGGATCGGGCCAGGGGGGTACGCCGGGCACGGGCTGGACGGGGGGAGAGGCGGGCACGGGCAGACCCTGGCGAACCGAACGGGGAAATCTTCACGCGCGGCTGTCACACCCCGGCACAGGACCTTGGGACAACGGGGGAATTGTCACGGGGGCAAAAGCTCCGTAGGGTGGCCGGCAGTTGATCCGGCCACTCCGGCGTGCGATTCCACATCCAGCAGGAAAGCGACATTCCGGCGTCCACCCAGCTCTACAACCAGATCTGCTTCGCCATCGCGGCCCGGCACTACCCGCCGGGGCACCGCCTTCCCAGCACCCGCCAGCTGGCGATGCAGACCGGCCTGCACCGCAACACGATCAGCAAGGTCTACCGCCAGCTGGAGACCGACGGCGTGGTGGAGGCCATGGCCGGATCGGGCATCTACGTGCGCGACCAGCAGAAGCCGCGCGAGATCAAGCCACCGCCGGGCCTGCGCAGCAAGGCCATGCCGGACATCGACCGGGAGGTGCGCCAGAGCGTCGACGGCCTGCTCAACGCCGGCTGCACCCTCCAGCAGGCCCGCGAGCTGCTCACCCGGGAGATCGACTGGCGGCTGCGCTGCGGCGCCAGGGTGCTCGTCTCCACCCCCCGCGAGGACATCGGCGCCTCGATGCTGATCGCCGAGGAGCTCACCCCCAACCTCGACGTGCCGGTGGAGGTGGTGCCGATGGAGGAGCTGGAGTCGGTGCTGGAGAGCTCCAGCCAGGGCACGGTGGTCACCAGCCGCTACTTCCTGCAGCCGGTGGAGGACATCGCCAAGAAGCACGGCGTGCGGGCCGTGGCGGTCGACCTCAACGACTTCCGCCACGAGCTCGACCTGCTGAAGGAGCTGCGCCAGGGCAGCTGCGTGGGCCTGGTGAGCATCAGCCCGGGCATCCTGCGCGCCGCCGAGGTGATCCTGCACAGCATGCGCGGCAACGAACTGCTGGTGATGACAGCCCATCCCGACACCGGCAGCCGCTTGCTGGCGTTGCTGCGGGCCGCCAGCCACGTGCTCTGCGATCGGCCCAGCCTGCCCCTGGTGGAGCAGACCCTCCGCCAGAACCGCTCCCAGCTGATGCGCCTGCCGGTGGTGCACTGCGCCCAGAGCTATCTGGGCACGGCCACGATCGATCAACTGCGCAAGGAGATCGGCCTGCTGGCCGACTGAAGCCTGCGATGCTCGACGCCATCCGCGCCGATCTGGCGATCATCAAGGAGCGGGATCCCGCCTGCCGCGGGACGCTGGAGATCCTGCTCTGCTACCCCGGCTTCCATGCGCTGGTGCTGCATCGCTTCAGCCACCGTCTCTGGCGCCTGAGGCTGACCCTGCCAGCGCGCCTGCTGAGCCAGCTGGGACGATTCCTCACGGGCGTGGAGATCCACCCGGGGGCCCGCATCGGCCGGGGGGTGTTCATCGACCACGGCATGGGGGTGGTGATCGGCGAAACCGCCATCATTGGCGACCAGTGCCTGCTGTACCAGGGGGTCACCCTGGGGGGCACCGGCAAGCAGCACGGCAAGCGCCATCCCACCCTGCGGCGGAACGTGGTGGTGGGGGCCGGGGCCAAGGTGCTCGGGGCGATCACCGTGGGCTCCAATACCCGCATCGGCGCCGGATCGGTGCTGCTGCGCGACGTGGGCCCCGACAGCACGGTGGTGGGGATCCCTGGGCGCGTGATCCACCAATCCGGGGTGCGCATCGATCCGCTGGCCCACTCAGCCCTTCCTGATGCCGAAGCGCGGGTGATTCGCAATCTGATGGAACGGATCGACAGCCTGGAGGGGGAGCTGGCGCGGGCCCAGGGAAGCCTGCGGGAACTGCGCAGCGCACGGGCGGGTGGTACGGGCGAAGGGGGGGCGATTCTGGGCGTGGCCCAGAGCCTGCGCGATCGGGAGATCCTCGAATACCTCGGCGATGGGGCCGGGGTGAATGGGGAACAGGGCGATGGGAACGGAGCCCGAGAATCAGCCAGCTCCCTGGGGTTCGGCAGCTGGCTGGGGGAAGGCGACGGGATCTGAAGCCAGGGCCTTCAGACGGTGACCTGGGAAGGGGGCGCCGGCTGGGGCTGGAACATAAACATGGAGTAGATCACATTGCGCCGCACCTGCGTCATCATTTCCATGAACATCTCATAGCCCTCGTTCTTATACTCAATCAGCGGGTCTTTCTGGGCATAGCCGCGGAGGCCCACCGATTCGCGCAGGGCCTCCATCGACTGCAGGTGCTCGCGCCAGAGGGTGTCGATCTGCTGCAGGGTGAAAAAGCGCTCAGCCTGGCGCATCAGACCAGGCTGCAACCGCTCCACCTCAGACTCCTTGATGTCGTAAGCGTTACGCATCTGCTCCTGCAAAAAGGCCCTGAGCTCCTCCATCGACAACCCACTGACCTGGCCGGGCGTTAAGCCATCAAGAAGGTAGACAAACTGCTTCACTTTATCGATAAGGCTCACAAGATCCCACTCCTCAGGGGGGAGCTCAGGATTCACATAAGCCTCCACAATATCGTCGATGGTGCGCTCACCAAATTCGATCACCTGCTGCTTGAGCTCCGACCCCTCAAGCATGCGGCGCCGGATGCGATACACCGCCTTGCGCTGGTTATTCATCACCTCGTCGTACTCAAACACCTGCTTGCGCTGGTCGTAGTAATACGTTTCAACCTTTTTCTGAGCGCCCTCCAGCGAGCGGGTGAGCATGCCGGACTCAATGGGCATATCTTCCTCGACCCGGAAGGCATTCATCAATCCGGCCACCCGATCGCCACCAAAGATACGGAGGAGATTGTCTTCCAGGGAAAGGAAAAAGCGGGTGCTGCCAGGATCGCCCTGGCGACCGGCACGGCCGCGGAGCTGGTTGTCGACGCGACGCGACTCATGGCGCTCGGTGCCGATCACATGCAGGCCGCCCGCGCCGCGCACCTGTTCTTCCTCCTGCCGCACCAGCACATCGAACTCTGCCCGCACCCGGGCGATCATGCGGCGCAGCTCCAGGATCTGGACATCATCCGTGGGGGCCTTCTCGGCTGCCTGGGCAATGCGATCTTCGAGCTCAAGCACGGTGAGGGCCCGGTCACCCCAGGCATGCACCAACTCGCGCGCCAAGGTGCCCAGATCCTGCTGGGTGGCTTCCGTGAGCGCGCAAGGGAAAAGGGTGCCGATGGCACGGGCCTCGCTCGGAGCGTGACCGGAGGCAGGGGCGCCGGGGCCGAAGCCGCCCCCTCCCTCACCCGATCGCTGGAGGGGAACGGGGGGGCGATGCCCCTCCTCAGGACGGACGAGCCGAGGGAGAAGAACCTCCCGCAGCTTGAGGCGGGCCATGTAATCGCTGTTGCCACCGAGGATGATGTCGGTGCCACGGCCCGCCATGTTGGTGGCGATCGTGACAGCCCCGGCACGGCCGGCCTGGGCAATGATCTCCGCTTCGCGCTCCACGTTCTCCGGCTTGGCGTTCAACAGGTTGTGGGGTACTTCCTGTTCCGCGAGTAGCGCCGAGAGCAGCTCGGATTTCTCCACGCTCGTAGTACCGACCAGCACCGGCCGACCGTCCCTGTGGATTTCGGCCGTTTCCATGGCGACGGCGCGCCACTTGCCCGCTTCGTTGCGGAAGACCTGGTCGGGCCAATCGGCCCTCGATCGGGTGCGGTTGGTGGGCACCACCGTGACCTCGAGCTTGTAGGTCTTCTCAAATTCGACCTCCTCGGTCTTGGCGGTACCCGTCATGCCGGCAAGGCGCGGGTAGAGGAGGAAGAAATTCTGGTAGGTGATGCTGGCGAGGGTTTGGGTCTCCGGCTGGATCGGCAGACCCTCCTTCGCTTCGACGGCCTGGTGCTGGCCATCACTCCAGCGGCGTCCTGGCAAAACCCTGCCGGTGAACTCATCAACGATAACCACCTCATCGGCGCGGACGATATAATTGACATCACGAACGAAGAGCTCTTTGGCCTTGAGAGCATTCAGAACGAAATGGGCCCAGGGATCCGCTGGATTGTAGAGGTCGTCGACCCCAAGGAGCTGCTCCGCCTTGGCGTACCCCTCATCGGTGAGCGTGACGTTGCGCTGTTTTTCGTCAACCTCGTAATCGCCCACCGGATCAATACCATCCCGCCCCATCTCAGCGGCACGGACCAACTGGGCAGCCACGTTGCTGGCACCCTGATACTTCTCCTGCGGTCGCTCGATCTGCCCAGAGATGATCAGGGGCGTGCGGGCTTCATCAACAAGGATGGAATCAACCTCATCAATGAGGCAATAATGAAAGTCACGCTGAACAACTTCGGCGATGTCACTCGCCATGTTGCCGCGAAGATAGTCAAAGCCAAGCTCAGAGTTGGTGGCGTATGTGATATCACAGCCGTAGTTTCGGTGGCGTTCACCGGGCGACATATCATTCTGGATCAGGCCCACGGAGAGGCCGAGGAAACGGTGGATCTGCCCCATCCACTCGGCATCGCGACGGGCGAGGTAATCGTTCACCGTGACGACGTGAACGCCGCGCCCCGTGAGCGCATTGAGGTAGGAGGGCAACGTGGCCACAAGCGTCTTTCCCTCCCCCGTCTTCATCTCGGCGATCTGGCCGTCATGCAGCACCATGCCGCCAATGAGCTGCACATCGAAATGACGCATCCCCAGGACCCGCTTACCGGCTTCGCGTACCACGGCAAATGCCTGGGGCAGGAGCTCATCCAGCAGGGTGCGCTCACGGGCGATCGCCGCCTCAGGACTGCCGCCTGCACCCCGGGCATTGGCCAATTTCTGTCGGAATTCAGCCGTCAGGTCGCGCAGCTCGTCGTCGGAGAGGGGGGTGAGCTCCTCCTCGAGCAGGTTGATGTCGGAAACCAGCGGTTGATAGCGCCTCAGCTTGCGGGCATTGGGATCACCCAGCAACAGCTTGAGCATGGGAAACGACCGACCGGGGAGGAGCAGCCTACCACCGCCAAAACGGGAATGTGGCAGTAGAAGTGAGTGGTGCCAAGGGGTTTGGCGGCCTGTGCGGGCATCCGCCCCCCAGGCCGTAGCGTGGGCGTGGCTGTACCCGCCGGTTGATTGGCCACCCCGATTCAGCTGCAGCGCCATCGCCCCGGCGCTCCGGGCCTGCGATGGGGCCTGGGGCCGGGACTGTGGCCCCGGCGGGCGATCCACCAGCTGCAGGCTTTATTCGCGGACAACAGCTTCTGGGCGTCGGGCCGCTGCGCCGACGACCTGCGGCGCATGCTGCGGGGCAGCGAAGCCAGCGTGAGCGCCTGGCGCGAGGGGCGCCTGGTGGGGTTCGGGAGGGCCACCAGCGATGGCTGCTACCGGGCCGTGCTCTGGGATGTGGTGGTGGCCCGCGACCTGGAGGGCCAGGGGCTCGGGCGACAACTGGTGGAAGCGCTGCTGGCGACTCCGCAGGTGTCGGCGGCCGAGCGGGTGTATCTGATGACCACCAACAGCCATGGCTTCTACGAACGCCTTGGCTTCCGTGTGGTCGAAAGCCAGAAGCTCATGCTTCTGGACTGAGGCGCTCCTCGGGTGAGGCCCCGTCGTAAGGCCCTGGGTGGGGGCGAGGAACCGGAAAGCGGATGAAGAGATTCGAACTCTCGACCCTCTCCTTGGCAAGGAGATGCTCTACCACTGAGCTACATCCGCGTCAGCATCCAGGCAAAGGAGCGCCATGGGATGGTCTGAAGCACCGGCGTCACCGGCTTTGCAAGAATGGACCACAGGGGGCCCCTCCGTCAATCCGGTCAGCCACAGCCCTCAGCCGTAGCCGAACAGGGCATTGACCTCGGCCAGGCTGGAACCGGCCACAAAGGCGTCGATCAGGCGGCGGATCTCCTCCTGCTCCTCCGGCGTGAACGAGGGGAGGTGGGGCAAAGCCGGCGTCAGGGTCGGGGTGGATCGATGGCGCGCTGCAGCGAGCGCTGCCAGGAACGCTGGGGTGCCCCCGGAGTCGGCGAGCTGCTGCTCAATCAGATGCGCGGTGGCCTCGGGCACCGCTCCCGCCATCAGGTCCTCGTAGCGAAGGAGTGGCACATCGGGGAAGGACGCGAAGGAACGGAAACAATTGCAGATATGCGGGATGTCATGGCTCCAGTGGTAAGCAAGGAAGCCCATGAATTGCTCCAGCCTTGAAGCACGACAGCGCCAGTGGTGGTCAGCGTCGTCGCGGGGAACGACGACAGCCAGCTTGAAGCGGAACAACGACCAGAGGATGGCACGCATATCACGCACCACCAGAAGCACGCAGAGCCCGGCATCAATGAACGTCTGTAACACGCTCACGTCGTCGATATGGCCGACGGTGACAGTGCCAGGCCCCAGGAAAGGGGGAAGAAGGCCGGTGGCCAAGGTGGACTCGTGAGCCCAAGGGGCGCGATGGATGCTGGCATCGCGGGGAAGATCGCGGTTGTCGTGAAGGGATGTGTTCCCAAGGTGGAGGTCGGTGGAGCTGAATCCAAGCTCAAAAAAAGCCCGCTGCAAAAGGTAAGTACCAGACTTGGGCGCACTGTTAACGAGTACAGCAGGCCTCGCAGTCAGGGTGGCGGAAGTTTGGGGACGGGCGCGCAAGGAAAGCGCTTCACGAAGATAAAGAGAATTGTTCAATCCCACAGAAGAACCATGGAAAAGCAACGGGTGCCGCTGCACTAGCTCGAAGCGGGCGGTAACGGAGTCTCCATCGGCGCAGATCAATTCAAGAACGGGCCCGCTGAGCCGATAGAAAGCTTCTCGGGCATGTGGGTAACTGCCACTAACCAGCGAGTCACCATCAAAACGAAGCCAGCCATAAACATGAGACGAATAGTCGCCAAAGGTAAAGATCCCCAGCCTCAGCTGCGCGGCGAGATCCTCCATCATCCCCCCCTGACCAATCACAGCTGACACGATAAAGAGGCGAAGGAGCGGCTACGGCACGGCAACCGAGGCACGTCGCTGGCAGAATGTACAGACTCAGACGCCAGCCACGCTGATGCGCGCGAAGATATTCGTTACCTATCACAAAGACACACATCTTGTCAATAGCGGCATTCTCGCGCCAATTCAGGTGGGGACTGGCCCCGCCCTTCCAGGATGCGGCTACCGAGACAACACGGGCCAGAATATCAGTGGGCGAAATGACCTCTATTGTGAAATGACGGCGGCCTACTGGGCCTGGCAAAACGCCACCGACCTTGACTACGTCGGGCTTCTTCACTACAGACGGTTCCTCAACTTCAGGCAAACCCAGCTCGAGCGTGACGAATGGGGAACGGCGAACCACCCATCATTTAGCATCGACTTTACAAGCCGCTTTGGACTCAATGATTCCTGCATTAGCGCAACACTAAAAGACATCGACGTGCTTTTACCGCGGAGATGGAACGTTGGCAACGCAGGCTTCCGAAACCTCCAAGAGCACTATGCGAAAGCACCTCACCACCACGGGGCGGATCTCCATCGTTGCTTAGCGTTGATCACACAGACCTGTCCTGAATATCTACAAAGCTGGCATGGCGTCATGCAAAGCGACAGCGGCTGGTTCAACAACATGGTGGTCATGCGAGCCGAGCTGTTCAGGCGATATTGCGCTTGGGTGTTTCCATTGCTTGAGCGACTTGAAACGCAGATTCCATTGCAAACCTATGGGACTCAAGAACGGCGGGTGCTCGGCTACCTGGCCGAGAGGCTTCTGAACGTATGGCTCAAGCAATACATGGGCACGCATCCAGAAACAAAGGTCAAGGAACTGGATCGCGTGTTCATTAAGGATCCGAGGCCAAAGGTGTGGAATCCACCCCAACGGAGCTCACAGCAACAACCGATCAGCATCGTCGTGGCGAGTGACGATAGCTACGTGCCTCACCTCGGCGCCCTCCTGGTCTCGATATTCGACAATCTCGACCGCAAAGCCACCGTAGATCTCCTGATCATGGATGGGGGGATCAGCAGCAATAACCAGGCCATGCTGAGACGGTTAGTACCAACAAGCTCCAGCCTCCATTTCCTACCGATGGAAGACGAGTTTACAGCGTACTTCACGCATATGCATTTCTCAAGGGCTACTTTTTACCGTCTGACCCTGGATCGCATTCTAACGGATAGGAAGAAGGTGCTTTACATCGACTGCGACACCATTGTACTCGGCGACTTAAGAGAGCTTTGGGATGTCGACATTGGGGACAAGCCTATCGCGGCGGTTCACGACTACATCATGGAAAGCTTCTGCCACAGCAAGACGCTGTCCGCGGACTTTACCGGCAGCCTCCCGGCTCGCACCTATTTAGAACGCTACCTCGAGATCAGCGCCGATGTATGCGACAAGTACTTTCAAGCCGGCGTGTTAATCATGAATCTACAGAAGATTCGAGCCCTCGGCGTGGGTGAAGCGATGGTTGAAGCGCTGCAGACCCGCAAGTACTGGTTTCT
>CAIVPT010000016.1 GCA_903907855.1 uncultured Synechococcaceae cyanobacterium
CACCGATCGCCTACCTGGGCGACACGGTGGCCGACGTGATGACGGTGCAGCGGGCCCGCCAGGCCCTGCCGCAGCAGCGTTGGCACAGCCTGGCCGTGGCGCCCCCCCACCTGCACGGAACCGAGCGCCTGGAGGCCCGCCAGGCCTATGAACAGGGCCTCCTGGACGCCGGGGCTGACCGGCTGCTCAGCCACACGGCCAGCCTGACGCCGGCGCTGCTACTCGATTGGCTGGAGGACAGCCCCTAGGCCGCCTGGGCCGGGGCCGGGCCCCAGGCCCTGCTGGCTTACTCGCTTGAGTCCATTTAGCCTGAAGCCTTAGGGCTTGGCTTAATGCTCCATGGCCGCAGGCGCCTTCAGGGCAGTTGCACTGAGCACCTCGTGGCCGAGCGCTGTGACGGCCACGTCATCCTCGATGCGGATGCCGATGCCCTTCCAGCGCTCCTCGATGGCGGGTTGGCCCTCGGGCACGGGCAGCCGATCGCTCACGTACAGGCCCGGCTCCACGGTCAGCACCATGCCCGGCTCCAGCACCACCGGGTGTTCGCCCAGGCGGTAGGCGCCCACATCGTGGACATCGAGCCCGAGCCAGTGGCCCGTGCGGTGCATGTAGAGGTGGCGGTAGGACCCCTGCTCGATCACCGCATCGATCGAGCCGCTGAGCAGGCCCAGGTCGAGCAGGCCCGCCACCAGGGTGCGGACGGCGATGTCGTGGATGGCCTCGGCCGTGGCCCCAGGGCGCACCGCCGCTACCGCCGCCTCCTGGGCCGCCAAGACCAGCTCGTAGAGCGCCCGCTGCTCACCGCCGAAGCGGCCGTTGATCGGGAAGGTACGGGTGATGTCGCCGTTGTAGTAATCGCCCAGGCTGCAGCCCGCATCGATCAGCAGCAGGTCGCCGTCGCGCAGGGGCGCATCGTTGGAGGTGTAGTGCAGCACACAGGCGTTGTCGCCACCGGCGACGATCGAGCCATAGGCCGGACCGCGCGCCCCCTGCTCCAGGAAGTGCTGCTCGATCACCGCCTGCACCTGCCGCTCGCGCAGGCCGGGCCGCGCCACCTGGCGGGCCCGCTCGTGGGCCTCCGCTGAGATTCGGCAGGCCTCCCGCATCCTGGCGATCTCCTCCGGCTCCTTGCGCAAGCGCAACTCATGCAGGATCGGGCAGGGGGGCACCAGACCCACGGGCGCCTGGCCGCTGCGGGGTGCCCGGTCGAGCTGACGCCCCCAGGCCTCCAGCACCAACGGCTCCACCAGGGGATGGCGCCCCACCCGGAAGGCGATCGCCTCGGCCCCCTCCAGATAGCCCGCCAGCCGCTGGCCCAGCTCGCTGAGCGGATGGGCCAGGTGGGCGCCGAAGCGCTCCACCGCCCCCTCCACCCCCCAGCGGAAGCCGTTCCACACCTCCGCCGCCGGATCCCGGGGCTGCACGAACAGCACGAAGGGGTTTTCGGGCCGATGCGGCAGGAACAACGCCACCGCGCCGGGCTCATCGAAACCGGTGAGGTACCAGAAGTCGCTGTTCTGCCGGAAGGCATGCTCCACATCGGCGTGGTGGGTCACCAGCGGCGCCGCCGGGATCACCGCCGCCGCGCTGCCGAGGCGATGGAGAAAACGGTCGCGCCGGTCGGCGAAGGCGGCGGCCTCGATTCCAGTGGACGTCATGGTTCGGCTGACCCGGCAGCCGGAGGATGGCACAACCGATTAAATACAGGGGTTCCCCGCAGGCAGGTTCGCCATCGGCCGCAGCGCCCCGCCGTTCCGCCGGAGGCTTCCCGCCGCCCTTCCGGATCCCGCCGCCCCCGCGGCCGCCCGCCCCCCGCAGCGCGCCCTGCCCGGCCGGCGGCAGCCCAAGGGGCACAAGCCATGAACGACGTGCTGCTGCTCGTTCTGGCGGTGGCCGTGATGCTCGCCGGCTCCTTCCTCTGCTCCGGCGTCGAGGCGGCCCTGCTGACCGTCAGCCCGGTGAAGGTGCACGAGCTGGCGCAGCGGGAGCGGCCGGTGAAGGGCGCCCGGCGCCTGGAGCTGCTGCGCCAGCGGCTGGGCCGCACCCTGGCGGTGCTGGTGATCGCCAACAACATCTTCAACATCTTCGGCAGCCTGATGGTGGGCGGCTACGCCGCTGTCGTGTTCGCCGCCCATGGCCTCAGCGGGCCGGCCCTGCCCCTGTTCTCCGTGGGACTGACCCTGCTGGTGATCCTGTTGGGCGAGATCCTGCCCAAGGCGATCGGCAGCCGCCTGGCCCTGCCCGTGGCCCTGGCCAGCGCCCCAGCCCTCGGGGTGTTCCAGCGGCTGATGCTGCCGGTGGTGCTCCTGCTCGAGCAGATCCTGCCGGCGATCACCGCCGAAAACGAGATCAGCACCGATGAAAACGAGATCCGCCAGCTGGCGCGGCTCGGCTCCCAGAAAGGCCAGATCGAGGCCGACGAGGCGGCCATGATCGCCAAGGTGTTCCAGCTCAACGACCTCACCGCCCGCGACCTGATGGTGCCGCGGGTGGCCGCCCCCACCCTCGCCGGCCACGCACCGCTGGAGGGCCAGCGCAGCACGTTGGTGCACCAGAACGAACCGTGGTGGGTGGTGCTCGGCGAGGAGGTGGACGAGGTACTTGGGGTGGCCAGCCGAGAAAGTCTGCTCACCGCCCTGCTGCAGGGGGAGGGAGCCAGCGAGGTGGCGGCCCTGGCGATGCCCGTGGAGTTCGTGCCGGAGATGATCCGCGCCGACCGGCTGCTCACCAGCTTCCGCCGCAATGGCGCCGGTGTGCGCGTGGTCGTCGATGAATTCGGCGGTTTCGTGGGGGTGGTGGGGCCGGAGGCGGTGTTGGCGGTGCTGGCGGGCTGGCGGCGGCGGCCGATCGGCGGCGGGGATGGTGGCCCGTGAGCGGCGCCGCGCCCTCCACGCCGGAGCGCTGCCGCCAGCTGCTCGCTCACTGGCGAGGCGAGCTGGTGCTCAGCCCGCGGGAGAACGCCGTGCTGGGGCCCGAGCTCTCCGGCCTCGACCGCCAGCTCGAGCGGCTGCAGCAGCGGCGGGCGCGGGTGGTGGTGTTCGGCCGGGTGGGGGTGGGCAAGTCGAGCCTGCTCAACGCCCTGCTCGGCCAGGAGCGCTTCGCCACCGACGTGGCCCACGGCTGCACCCGCCGGCAGGAGAGCCATCCCTGGGGCGAGGGCAACGGCTTCGGCGCCCTGGCGGGCGTGGATCTGGTGGATACCCCGGGCATCGACGAGATCGCCGCGGCCGGGCGGGAGCGGTTGGCCCGGCGGGTGGCGATCGGCGCCGATGTGGTGGTGCTGGTGCTCGATGGCGATCTGAGCGCGGTGGAGCGGGAGGCACTGGAGACCCTGCTGGCGGCGGGCAAGCCCCTGCTGCTGGTGCTCAACCGCTGCGACCGCTGGCCTGAGGCGGAGCTGCCGGCGTTGCTGGCGAGCATCCGGCGGCGCCTGCCCGCCGGCGCGGCTGAGCTGGTGCCCCTGGCGGTGGCGGCGGCGCCGCGGCGGGCGCAGCTGCTGGAGGGCGGGCGGGTGCGCAGCGAGGCGGCCCCGCCACGGGTGGAACCGCTGCGCCAGGCGCTGGGCGATCTCCTGAGCCGCCATGGCGAGCTGCTGATGGCCCTGAGCGCCCTGCAGGCCGCCGACCGCTTCAGCCAGGCCCTGCACCGCGGCCGCCTGCGCCACGGCCGCCGCCATGCCCAGGCGCTGATCGGCCGCTTCGCGGCGTTGAAGGCCACCGGAGTAGCCACCAATCCACTGCCGTTGCTCGATCTGGCGGGCGGCCTGGCCTGCGACAGCGCCCTGGTGCTCCAGCTCTGCCAGCTCTACGGCCTG
The DNA here is from genome assembly GCA_903907855.1 of uncultured Synechococcaceae cyanobacterium. GTDB lineage: Bacteria > Cyanobacteriota > Cyanobacteriia > PCC-6307 > Cyanobiaceae > Cyanobium. The sequence continues at coordinate 3,815 of CAIVPT010000016.1, forward strand.
CCGATGACCCGCTCCGGCGCCCGCCGGCTGCTGGGGCGCCTCTCCGGCCACAACGCCCTGATCAGCGGCGCCCAGCTGGGGCTGCAACTGCTGCTCGGCGGCATGCGCCAGCTGCTGCTGGTGGCGGCTCCCTTCAGCGGCGGGCTCAGCCTGGCGCCGGCGGCGCCGGTGGCGATGGCCCAGGCGGCGCTGGCGGTGGCCACCACGCGCCGCACCGGCCGCCTGGCCGCCGCCGAGCTGCTGCGCTCCACCGCCGCCGCCGGTCGCCCCGGGGCACTGCTGCGTCGCCTCGCCCACCAGGATCCGGCCACCCGCCGCTGGCTTGGCACCGTCCCCGCGCCGCCCACCGACCCCGAGGCCCCAGGCGGCTCCCCCTGGGCGGGGCTGCTGCCCTGATCGCCCCTGTGAGCACACCGGCCCCTCCCTCCACCATCGCCCTATTCGGCACCAGCGCCGATCCCCCCACCCAGGGCCACCGCGCCCTGCTGGAGGGGCTGCTGGCCCTGTTCCCCCAGGTGGCCACTTGGGCCAGCGACAACCCCCTCAAGCACCACGGCGCCCCCCTGGATGCCCGCACCGCCCTGCTGCAGGCCCTGGTGGCGGCAATCGACGATCCGCGCCTGGCGGTGGTGCCCGAGCTGAGCAGCCCCTGGGCGATGGAAACCCTGAAGCGGGCGCGGCAGCACTGGCCCACCGCCGCGCCGGTGTTTGTGGTGGGCAGCGACCTGCTGGCCCAGATCCCCCGCTGGCGTGAGGCGGAAGCCTGGCTGCCCGGATGCCGCCTGGCGGTGGTGCCCCGTCGCGGCTGGCCGGTGGCCGCCGCCCACCTGCAAGACCTGGAGCGCCGCGGCGCGCGCCTGCAGGTGCTGCCCCTGGAGATCCCCGCCAGCGCCAGTTCCGAGCTGCGCCGCGGCCTGGCGGCGGGCCAGCGGGGGGCCGACCTGCCCGAGGAGCTCTGGCCGGTGCTGCTGCAGCACAATCTCTACGGCCTGCCCGCCCCCTGAGCCCCACCGCCGCCCCGATGCGCCTCGCCCTGGCCCAGCTCAATGCCCTGGTGGGCGACCTCGACGGCAACGCCCGCCGCATCCTGGCGATCTGCCACCAGGCGGCCGAGGGCGGGGCCGACCTGGTGCTCACCCCCGAG
>CAIVPT010000017.1 GCA_903907855.1 uncultured Synechococcaceae cyanobacterium
CCCAGCTGCGGCTCCAGTTCGCGGACGCCGAGCTGGTGGTGCGCCGCAACACCTCGGTGATCCGCCGCTTCCCCTACGCCGCCTGGCAGGGCTGGCGCCTCTTCTGGCCAGCCGTGCCCGTGCTCTTTTTCTTCCGCGAGGAGCGCAGCATCCACCTGCTGCCGATGCTCTTCGACGCCAGGGCCCTGCGCGAGCGGCTGGAGCACCATCTGGCCCCCCTGGGTCCGGGGGCCCCCTCCTCCCCGCTCTGAGCGCCACCATGACCGACTCCGACGCCGTCCCCCAGGCCGCCCTGATGGACCTCGCCCTCCAGGAGCTGCAGGAGCGCCGCACCCTGCTGCTGGAGGAGATCGCCGAACTCGAGAAACGCCGCCAGCAGATCGAGCAGGAAACCGCCCGCAGCTTCAGCGGCCAGTCGGATGCCATCGCCCGGCGGCTCAAGGGGTTCCAGGAGTATCTGGTGGGCGCCCTGCAGGATCTGGCGGTGGCGGCCGAGCAGGTGGAGTTGGTGGCCCAGCCGGTGGTGGTGCAACCCTCCCCGCTCGACCAGGCGCCCGCCGCCCCCGCCGAGGCGGCCGCCCCGCCGCCGGCCGCAGGCCTCTTCCACCAGGACGATGCCCTGATCCGCGAGCAGCTGGAGCGCTTCCAGGGCCAACCCGATTTCTACGCCGACCCCTGGAAGCTGCGCCGCTCCCTCGACCGCGACGGGGCGGCCCTGCTGGTCGACTGGTTCCTCAGCCAGGGGGGCCGCGGCGCCCAGCCCAGCAGTGGCAGCCGCAGCCGCAACGCCCTGGTGGCCGCCGCGGCCGTGGCGATCCTCGGCGAGCTCTACGGCGAACGCTTCCAGACCCTCGTGCTCGCCGGCCAGCCCGAACGGCTGGGGGAATGGCGCCGCGGGCTGCAGGATTGCCTGGGGCTGAGCCGTGAAGACTTCGGCCCCACCAGCGGCATCGTTCTGTTCGAGCGGGCCGACGCCCTGATCGAGCGGGCCGACCGGCTGGAGGAACGCGGTGAATTGCCCTTCATCGTGATCGACTCCGGCGAGCGGGCGGTGGAGATCCCGGTGCTGCAGTTCCCCCTCTGGCTCGCCTTCGCCGCCGGCGCCGACGAATGGCTGGAGGAGCAGGACCTCAGCTGAACGAGCGTCCCAGCTCCTCCGCGCCTCCTCTGCGCTTCCTCTGCGCTTCCCCTGCCGCGCATTCTCTGCCGCACCGCCACTCCAGCCGCCCCCATGCCCCTGCTCCTGCCCCTCGCCGCCCTGCTGGCCGGCTACCTGCTCGGATCGATCCCCGCCGGCTGGTTGGCGGGGCGGTGGCTGGCCGGAATCGACCTGCGCCAGGAGGGCTCCGGCTCCACCGGCGCCACCAACGTGCTGCGGGTGGTGGGCAAGGGTCCGGCCCTTGCCGTGTTCGTGATCGATGTGCTCAAGGGCACCGCCGCCGTCTTGCTGGCACGCGCCCTGCTCGAACCCCTGGGCTGGGATGCCGGCAGCGACTGGTGGGTGGTGGCCGCAGGGCTGGCCGCCCTCGCCGGCCACATCTGGCCCGTATGGCTGGGGGGCAAGGGGGGCAAGGCGGTGGCCACCGGCCTGGGCATGCTCCTCGGCCTGGCCTGGCCGGTGGGCCTGGCCTGCTTCGGGGTCTTTCTCACCTGCCTGACCGTCAGCCGCATCGTCTCCCTCTCCAGCGTGGTGGCGGCCCTGGCCCTGCCCCTGTTGATGCTGGGCTGGTTCGGCAACGGCGGGATCCGGCCGGCCTACCTGGGGCTGGCGGTGCTCACCACGCTGCTGGTGGTGTGGCGCCACCGCACCAACCTCTCGCGCCTGCTGGCGGGCACCGAGCCGCGGCTGGGGGAGAAGCGAGCCTGAGGGCCGAAGGCCACCTCTTGCTCTCAGGCCACCTCAAGCCAGTTCGCGGCTGCGCTCCGCCGCGGCCACCACCGCCTCGATCAGCGCCGAGCGCACGGCGCCGCTCTCCAGGCACCGCAGGCCGGCGATCGTGGTACCCCCCGGACTGCTGACCATGTCCTTGAGCTGGCCGGGGTGGAGCTCCCGCTGGTGGAGCAGCTCGGCGGTGCCGGCCAGGGTGCGGTGGGCCAGATGGCTCGCCAGCGCCCGGGGCAGGCCCGCCGCCACCGCCCCATCCGCCATCGCCTCCGCCACCAGCGCCACAAAGGCCGGGCCCGAGGAGGTGAGGGCCAGAAAGGCATCGAGCTGGCTCTCCGGCAGCTCCATCACCTCACCGACGCGGGCGAACAGGGCCTGCACCCACTCGCGTGCCTCCGGATCCACGCCGCTGCCGAAGGCCAGGGCGGTGAGGCCGGCGCCCACCAGGGACGGGGTATTGGGCACCGCCCGCACCAAGCGACGGCCGGGAAACAGGCGCTCCAACCGGGCCAGGCTGACCCCCGCGAGCACGGAGATCAGCAGGGGTGGGGCGCCGGGATCGGGGGCCGGCGCCTGGGCCGCCACGGCGTCGAGTTGCTGGGGCTTGACCGCCAGCAGCACGGTGGGGCAACGCCAGGCAGCGGTGGCGTCGGTACCCACCTCCAGGCCCACCCGACCGGAGAGGGCCTGGGCCGATGGGGCGCTGCCCACCACCGCCCGCACCTCAGCAGCCTCAAGGCAGCGGGCCTCCAGCAGCGGAAACAGAAGGGCCTGGGCCATCCGGCCCAGGCCCACCACGCCGAAGCGGCCCGGTTCAGGGGGCAACACGCCTCAGATCAGGGCGTCGGAGCGGCCCCAGGCGGGGCTGGGGGCAGCCTCCTCGGGCTCCAGCGTGGGGCTGGCGGGGCGGGTGGCCACCGTGGGGGAGGCCGACTCCTCGCTGCCAGCGGTGGTCACCGTGACGCAGCTGGGGGCGAACAGGAAGATGCTCTCGCCCACCCGCTCCTGGTGGCCGTCGATGGCGAAGGTGCCACCGGCCACGAAATCCACCGCGCGCTGGGCCTGGTCCGGCTCCATCATCGTGAGGTTGAGGATCACCGCCTTGCGCTCGCGCAGCGCCTGGATCGCCCGGGGCATCTCATCGAAGCTGCGGGGCTCCATCAGGCAGAGCTCGGCCACGCTGGTGCTGATGCCCGGCATGCCAATGACGTTGGTGCCAGCGAAGGGATCGCTGGCCACGCCGAAGTCGGTCGCGATGGCCAGGGCACCGCTGCTGCGGGGGGCGCTGCTGGCGGCGGTGGCGGCGGGGCTGTCGCCGGCGTCGTAGTCGAGCTCATCCTCGTACTCGCCGTCGAGATAGTCGTCGCCGGAGACGACAGCGCGCAAGCGGGAGAACAACGACACGGAAAAGCCTCTAGGGGATGCTCTGAGCCTGAATAGCGTCCCACGCCCAAGGTTGCAAGCGCCTCAGCCAGAGGTCGTCGCAGAATCCGTCCCTGGCGGGGGCGGTTCCGCCGCGGCCCGGGCGCCGAAGAGGGCCGTGCCGAGCCGCACCCAGGTGCTGCCCGCAGCCGCCGCCTCCGGCCAGTCGCCGCTCATGCCCATCGAGAGCTCAGCCAGCCCGAGGGCACCGGCCAGGGCCGCGCACTCGCCGAACAGGGCACGGCGCTCCTGGGGCTCGAGGCCCAGCGGGGCAATCGTCATCAGCCCCACCGGCCGCAAGGGGGCCAGGGAGGTGATCTCGGACCAGTCGCGGCGGAGCTCCCCCTCGCTGAAGCCCGTCTTGTCGGGGTCGGGGCGCAGCTTCACCTGCAGGAAGATGGCGGGAGCCAGACCCTCCTCCGCCGCGATGCGCGCCAGGCGCTGGGCCAGGGGCAGGCTGTCCACCGAGTGGAGGGTGCCGAAGCGGCGCAGCACGCCCCGGGCCTTGTTGGCCTGCAACCGACCGATGAAATGCCAGTCGAGCGGCTCCAGATCGGCGAGGGCCTCCTGCTTGGCGCTGGCCTCCTGCAACCGGCTCTCGCCAAAGCTGCGCTGGCCTGCCGCCACGGCGCGGCGGAGGGCTGCGGCCGGCTGGCCCTTGCTCACCGCCAGCAGGCGGCAGGAGGGGGGAAGGGCGCGGCGGAGCTCCTCCAGACGCCGGGCCAGGGGATCGTCACCAGCGGGCTCCAGCATGGCCCGCCCTCAGAGAAAGGTCTGATCGAACAGCTGGCGCCAGCGGGCGTGCAAATCAGCACTCTCCCGCCTCGCCCGGCTGAGGTTCTGCTCGGCGAGGTGGCGGGCGTCCATCAGCGGGATCACCTCAAAGCTGGCGCCGCGCTGCTGCAGCGTGACCAGGAAAAAGATGCGCTGGGCGTACAGCGTGGCGTAGACGTCCCGCCCTTCGCCCGCCGGGGCGACGCGATAGAGCATCCCGAATGTGGGGTGATTGAGATACCGTTCGTCGCTCACAGACACGGCTGCACTGGGGCTATTAAAGGGCACCGCGCCAGCGCGGCCCCGCGCTCAGAAGGCGCCCACCCGCCAGCGCAGCACCAGCAGCAGCGCCAGGGCCGCCCCGGCCAGCCAGCCAGCGACTCCGGCGCCGACGCTGGGGGTGTGTAGCCGATCGGGCGGCAACCAATGGCCACCGCGGGCCAGCAGGGCCTCAGCCCCCTGTTCCGAGCGCAGCAGCACATTGGCGAGCAGCCGCTCACCCACGGCCAGCACCAGGGCAAGGCCGGCCCGCCAGCCCAGCTGCCGCAGACTCACGGCCCGGGTGGCGATCGAGCGCAGGAGGTTTTGCAGCTCCTCCTGCACCAGGGGCAGGAATCGCAGCGACAGCAGCAGGGTGAAGCCCAGGCGCTCCACCGGCAGGCCGAGGGCGGCGAAGGGCCGCAGGAACCAGGCCATCGCCCACACCAGCGCCTCCGGGGCGGTGGTCAGCAGCAGCAGGTTGGCGCTGTGGATGAGGGTGAAGAGCAGCGTGCCGCTGCGCAGGCCGAGCAGGGCGGAGCGGCGGGTGATCACCAGCGGGCCGAGGGAGGCTGGCCCGAGGCGCAGCGGGCCGAGCCGCAGCAGCTCCCAGGAGCGCCCCGCCCGCACCGCCGGCGGGGCTCCGGCGAGGGCGGGCGTGAGCCGCAGCTCGGTGGGCGGGCGCTGCAAGCTGGCGGGGGGAATCGAATCGGCGGGCAGGAAGGCCGAGAGCACACCCACCGCCAGGGAGAGGGCCAGCCAGAGCACCAGGCTGCGCTGCCACAGCCGCGCCGGCAGCCCGCTCACCAGCGTGATCCCCACCAGCAGGCCCACCAGGGCGAGGCGCCAGCCCGGCCCCGCCAGGATCGGCGTCACCAGGAAGGCCAGGGTCCAGCCAAACTTGAGGCGCGGATCGAGGCGCGCCAGCCACCCCCCGCCGCCGCTGCCTGGATCCACGTACTGCCCGATCGGCAGCTGGCGGAGCCAGTCCATGGCTCAGCGGCCGCGGGACTGGGAGCGGGCCAGATCCCGTTCGGCGTCGCGCTGCTGCTTGCCACGCCAGAACAAACGGAGGGGGGATCCCTCATAGCCCAGGCCCTCACGGATCTGGCGCTCCACATAGCGGCGGTAAGTCTCGCCGAAGAGCTTGGGATCGTTGACGAACAGAGTGAAGCTGGGGGGCCGCGTGGCCACCTGGGTGCCGTAGTAGAGGCGCCCCTGGCGGCCGCCGCGGGTGGTGGGGGGCGAGCGCCAGCGCAGGGCCTCCTGCAGCACTTCGTTCACCACCGAGGTGCTCACGCGGCGACGGTGCTGCTCCACCGCCTGCTTGGCCAGCGGGAAGATGGCATTCACCCGCTGGCCGGAGAGGGCCGAGGTGAACAGCATCGGCGCCCAGTCGAGGAAGTAAAGGCGGGCGCGCAGCTCCTTTTCCATCGCCGGCAGGGTATGGCTGTCCTTCTCGATGGCGTCCCACTTGTTCACCACCACCACGCAGGCGCGGCCGTCCTCCTCGATGCGCCCGGCCAGGCGCTGATCCTGCTCGGTGACCCCATCGAGGGCGTCGATCACCAGCACGCACACATCGCTGCGCTCGATCGCCTTGAAGCTGCGGTTGATGCCAAAGAATTCGGGGCCGTAATCGACACTGCGGCGACGGCGGATGCCGGCGGTGTCGAGCAGCTTCCAGGCCACCCCCTCGCGCTCGATCGTGGTGTCGATCGTGTCGCGGGTGGTGCCGCGGATCGGGCTGACGATCGCCCGGTTTTCGCCACAGATGGCATTGAGCAGACTCGATTTGCCCACGTTGGGGCGGCCGATGATCGCCAACTGGATCGGCTCCTCCTCTACACCCTCGCCGGCGGCGGGTAGGTGGGGGATCAGGGCGTCGAGCAGCTCGCCGGTGCCGGCACCGTGGATCGCCGAGATCGGATGGGGTTCCCCCAGGCCGAGCGACCAGAATTCGGCCGCCATCGCCAGGCCCTGGTCCGGCGACTCGCATTTGTTGACGGCCAACAACACGGGCACGGCGCGGCCACGCAACCATTCGGCGATGGTGGCGTCGGCGGCGGTGATCCCCTGCTGGCCATCGGTGATCATCACGGCCACGGCCGCCTCCGCCAGGGCAAGCTGGGCCTGCTCGCGGATCTCGGGAAGAAATTCGCTGTCGTCGTCG
>CAIVPT010000018.1 GCA_903907855.1 uncultured Synechococcaceae cyanobacterium
AGCGGGGATCTCGGGGGGAATCTCTAGGGAGCGCATCGCGGCGGCCGGCCGGCGCGGGGGCGAGGGAATGCGGGAGCGGCCATCGGCGATTCTCCACCCGCCTGGATTGCGGTTGAATCGCAGCAGAGCCCCCCACCCGCCTCGCCGTGCTGCGTCCCACCCCCCGGGCCCTGATCTCCCAGCGGTTGGAGCAGCGGCCGGCCGATCCCCCCAGCACCCTGTTCGTGCATGGGGGGCGCCAGCCGACGCGCGCCGAGCTGATGGTGTTCGAGGCGGGGCGGCCGCTGCTGCGCGACCTCCCCGCCGAAGCGGAGCTGGCGGCCCTGCGCGCCGCCGGCACACCGCTGTGGCTGCGCATCCAGGGGGTGGGCGACCGGCCGTTGCTCGACCAGATCCTCGATCGCTTCGCGGTGCCCTCCCTGCTGCGGCCGCCGCTGCTGGAGATGCCCCAACGGCCCCGGGTGGACTGCCTGGGCTCGGTGGTGTTGGTGGTGCTGCATCGCTTCCGCAGCCCCCACGAACCCACCCGGTTGGTGAGCGATCAGGTGGGCTTCCTGCTGCTGCCCGGTCTGCTGGTAACGATCGAGGAGGCCGGCACCCTGCCCGCCTTCCCCGCCCTCACCGACTGGCTGCTGGCGATGGCCGGTCCGGTGGAGGACCGGGACCTCGACGACATCCTCCACCACCTGATCGACGACCTGCTCGACGATCTGTTTCCGATCCTCGAGCACATGTCCAATCGCCTCGATGACCTGGAGGAGGCCACCCTGCGGCGCCCCCGCCCCGGCCAGCTGACCCGGGCCTTCCAGTACCGCAGCAACGTGCGCCGCATCCGCCGCCAGATCTGGCCGCTGCGCCATCAGATCCGGCTGATGCTCCGCCAGAACCAGACCATCCTCGGCCCGGAGGCGATCGGCGGCTTCCAGGACATGGCCGAGCTGGTGGAGATGCTGTACGAGAGCAGCGAGGCGCTGCGCAGCCATCTCGATGCCATCACCGAGTCGTACGCCGCCAGCGTGGGCAACCGCATGAACCAGGTGATGAAAACCCTGACGATCCTCACCAGTATCTTTGCGCCCCTCACCTTTATCGCCGGTATCTATGGCATGAATTTCGAGTTCATGCCCGAGCTGAAATGGACCTGGGGCTATTTCTACATTTTGCTGCTCATGGCGCTTGTGGCCGTAATCCAGACCTATTGGCTCTGGCGGCGCGGCTGGTTCCAGGACTGGACCGCTCATCGCTGAATGCCCCCCCCCGAATCTTGACCCAGTCTTAAACAGGGGTTAACGACTAGTGCGACGACGAATTGCAAGCCTTGGGCGGAACCCCAGCGGATCGCCTTTCCATGACCTTCGCCAAGAAGGCCCTGATCGTCGGCAGCGCCAGCTGCCTCCTGGCCGCCTCCGGCACGGCCCTGGCCAGCGCCACCCTCAACGGCGCCGGCGCCACCTTCCCGGCGCCCTTCTACCAGGCCGCGTTTCAAGCCCTGGCGGCCAGTGGCGGTCCGAAGGTGAACTACCAGTCGGTGGGCTCCGGCGCCGGCGTGCGCCAGTTCCTCGCCGGCACCGTGGATTTCGCCGCCAGCGACGAGCCGATCAAGCCGGCGGAGGCCGCCAAGGTGACCCGCGGTGTGATTCAGTTCCCCACGGTGGGGGGCACGATCGCCGTGGCCTACAACAAGCCCGACTGCGCCTCGCTGAAGCTCACCCAGAAGCAGCTTGTCGATATCTTCCTGGGCGAGATCAAGACCTGGGATCAGCTGAAGTGCGGCAAAGGTCCGATCGCCGTGGCCCACCGCTCCGACGGCTCCGGCACCACCTTCGCGTTCACCAACTCCCTCTCGGCCTTCTCGCCGGAATGGAAGAGCAAGGTGGGCGAGGGCAAGAGCGTGAAGTGGCCCGTGGGCTTGGGCGGCAAGGGAAATGAAGGGGTGGCCGGCATCCTGAACAACACCCCGGGCGCCATCGGCTATGTGAACCAGGCGTTCGTGAAGGGCAAGCTCAAGGCCGCGGCCCTGCAGAATCGCGCCGGCCAATTCGTCAAGCCGGGCCTGAAGGGGGGCCAGATCGCCCTGGCCAACGTGAAGCTCAACGCCATGCTCGCCGGGGAGGATGCCAATCCTTCCGGAGCCGGCAGCTACCCGATCTCCACCCTCACCTGGATCCTGGCCTACCAGAACGGCAATGGTGCCAAGGCACCCACGATCCAGAAGTCGCTGGAGTACCTGCTGGGTCCGGCCCAGTCGCGGGCCGATGATCTGGGCTATGTGCCCCTCTCCAGCGGCATGATCGCCCAGTCGCGTCGCGCGGTGGATCGCATCGGCAAGTAGCTGTAGGGGGCCCTTACCGGGCCATAACGTGGGCGGGTGCTCGGCTGGCGGAAACTTGGCAACCAGCGACACCCGCTTCCCCATGCCCCCGCTTCCCGTCTCCCTGCTCCGCTGGCGCCCGCTTGCGGCCGTTTCGGTGATGCTGCCGGGCCTTCTGGCCGCAGGCTGCGGGGGCTCCGGCGGGGGCGGCACCAAGCTGCCCACCATCAGCGGGGCGGGCGCCACCTTCCCCGCCGCCGCCTACCAGGGCTGGGCTTCGGAATACGCCCGCAGCACCGGCAACCAGGTGAACTACCAGTCGGTCGGCTCGGGCGCGGGCGTGCGTCAGTTCCTCGCGGGCACCGTGGATTTCGGGGCCAGCGACGAATCCCTCAGCGAGGAGGAGTTCCGCAGCGGCACCGCAGCCAAACGCGGCGCTGTGCAGATCCCCATGCTCGGGGGCACCGTCACCCCGGCCTACAACAACCCCGCCTGCCCCTCCCTCAAGCTCACCCAGGCCCAGCTCGCCGATATTTTTCTCGGCAAGCTGCGCGACTGGAAGGACCTGGGCTGCCCCTCCCGGCCGATCACCGTGGTGCACCGCTCCGACGGCTCCGGCACCACCAAGGTGTTCACCAGCTCCCTGAGCTGCTTCTCCGACGAGTGGAAGAGCCGCATCGGCAGCGGCAAGAGTGTGCAATGGCCCGTGGGCGTGGGCTCCAAGGGCAATGAGGGGGTGGCCGGCACCCTGGCCAAGTCCCCCGGCGCGATCGGCTATGTGAATCAGGCCTTCGTGCGCGCGCCGATCCAGGGGGTAGCCCTGCAAAACAAAGCGGGGCGCTTCGTGACGGCCGATGCCCGCAGCGGCGCGGCGGGTCTCAACGGCGTGGTGCTCGACGGCCGTCTTGGCGGCTCCGACTGCAACCCCGACGGCGCCGACAGCTTCCCGATCGTGGCCTTCACCTGGATCCTGGCCTACGAGTCCGGTCAGGGGGCCGAGAAAGCCGAGGCGGTGCGCAGCTTCCTCACCTGGGCCCTGGGGGAGGCACCGCAGAAGCAGGCGAGCTCCCTGGGCTTCGTGCCGCTGCAGGGGGAGGTGCTGGCCAAGGCACGGGCGGCGATCGCCAAGATCCGCGATTGAGGGCCTTATTCCGCCCTTAACCGCCTCCTTACCACCCCTTTGCCCGCAGCCCCGGTCGCGCTCCATACACTCCACGTGTCCCCAGCCCGACTCCGTCATGGTGTTCGCGCCCAGCCGGGAAGCCGGCCGTCCAGGCGGATTCCGCGAGGCCCTGGAGGCCAGCTTCCGCAAGCGCCACCTCGTTCACCTTGCGGCGGGCAGCTCGGTGCCGCTGCTGCGCGACCACCTCTGGCTGGTGGTGCGGGGCATGGTCAAACTCGGGGCCCTCACCGTGCACGGCGACGAGCTGCTGCTCGGCCTGGCCGGACCGAATGAGCCCTTCGGCGATCCACTGGTGGGAGTCGAAGCCCACCAGGCCACCACCCTCTGTGCCTCGGATCTGCTCTGCTTCAGCCTGGCCGAGCTGCGGGCCGAACCCACCCTGGCGGTGGCCCTGCTGGAGGCGATCAGCCAGCGGCATCGCCAGAGCCAGGCCCTGCTGGCTCTGCTGGGCTTGCGCCGGGTGGAGGAGCGGGTGCGCGGCTTCCTCGAGCTGCTCGCCAGCGAGTACGGCCAGCCCTGCGACCAGGGTCTGCGCCTCGATCTGCGCCTCACCCATCAGGACATCGCCGGCGCCCTGGCCACCACCCGTGTCACGGTCACCCGGGTGCTGGGCCAGTTGCGGGAAGAGGGCTGGCTGCGCCTCGACGAGCGCCGGCGGATGGTGATCGCCCCCTTGCCCCGCCGGTGATCGCTCCGTTCTGGCCCGAGGCGCCTGGGGATCACAATGGCCCCATGGCCCCCTCCCTGCTGGTCGTCGAAGACGACGACACCATCCGCGAGACCCTCCACGACGCCCTCACCCTGGAGGGCTTTACGGTCACCGCCTGCGGCAACGGCCGCGATGCCCTGCGCACCCTGCAGCGCTGCGGCGAACGGGAAGGGGGGGAGCCCTTCGCCCTGGTGGTGCTCGATCTGATGCTCCCGGGCCTGGGGGGTCTCGACCTCTGCCGCCAGCTCCGCCAGAGCGGCGACCGCACACCGATCCTGGTGGTCAGCGCCCGCGACAGCGAAACCGACCGGGTGCTCGGGTTGGAGGTGGGCGCCGATGACTATCTGGTGAAGCCCTTCGGCATGCGTGAGCTGGTGGCCCGCTGCCGCGCCCTGTTGCGCCGCAGCCAACCGGCCGAGCCTGCGGGGGATCGGGTGCTGGAGCACGCCAACCTGCGCCTCTTCCCCGATGAATGCCGCGTCTGCCGCGACGGGGTGGAGGTGAACCTCTCGCCCAAGGAATACCGCCTGCTGGAGCTGTTCATGCAGAATCCGCGCCGGGTCTGGAGCCGCGAGAAACTGCTGGAGCACGTGTGGGGCCACGACTACTTCGGCGACAGCAAAACGGTGGATGTGCACATCCGTTGGCTGCGCGAGAAGCTTGAAGCCAACCCTTCCGCCCCCGAGCACCTGCAGACGGTGCGGGGCTTCGGCTACCGCTTCGGTTGAGTGACCCCCTTGTTGGCGGCCCTGGCGGGACTGGTGGGACTGGTGGCAGGTTTGGTTGGGGGCTGGCTGCTGGCGCGCCGCTTCCCCCGACCAGGGCGTGATCGGCAGGGCCCGGGCCGCGCCCAGCTGCTGCGCTGGCTCGATGCCGCCCCCAGCGGCTGGCTGGTGGTGGATGCCGCCGACACCGTTCAGCTCACCAACGCCCGGGCCGAACGGTTGCTGCAGAGTCCCGGGGCAGCCCTGATGCGCCAGCCGCCCCTGGAGCGGATCTGCGCCGAACCCCAGCTGCGGGACCTGATTCAGGTGGCGCGCCGCCGCGGCCGGCCCCAACGGCTCGAATGGGAACTGGGCGACCAGGACCTGGAGCTCTTCGCCCATCCCGGAGAGGATGGTTGGGTGGCCGTGGTGCTGCTGAACCGCCGGTCCCTGGAGGCCCAGCTCGAGCAGCAGGCCCGCTGGGTGGGGGACGTGGCCCACGAACTCAAGACCCCGATCACGGCCCTGCTGCTGGTGGGCGACAGCCTCGCGGCCCAGGTGAACAGCCGCAACGCCGTGCTGGTGGAGCGGTTGCAACGGGAGCTGCGGCGTCTGCAGGAGCTGGTGAGCGATCTGCTGGAGCTCTCCCGCCTCGAGAATTCCCTGCCGGGCCAGGGGATGCGGCCCCAGCCGCTGGGGCTGGTGGAGCTGGTGGAGCAGGTATGGCTGGGGCTGCGACCGCTGGCGGAACAACGGGGGGTGCGGCTGGCGGTGGAGGAGCTCGCCGACGAACCGGTGAGCGCCCAGGCCGACGCCTCGCGCCTGCACCGCGCCGTGCTCAACCTGCTGGACAACGCCATCCGCTTCAGCCCCGAAGGCGGCATGGTGCAGGTGCGGCTGCGCTCCGGTCCCACCTGGTGCCTGCTGAGCGTGCGCGACCAGGGGCCTGGCCTGAGCGACGAGGACCTGGAGCATCTGTTCGAGCGCTTCTACCGCGGCGACCGGGCCCGCGCCCGCAGCCCCCGCGGCGGCAGCGGCCTGGGCCTGTCGATCGTCCAGCAGATCGCCCACGCCCATGGCGGCCGGGTCCAGGCCGCCAACCACCCCGAGGGTGGGGCCCTTCTGGAGCTGCTGCTGCCCCGGGGCTGAGGGCCGGGATGGGAAGCTGGGGCCATGCCCCTCCGCACCCCGGCGGCGGCCCAGCGCCTGGGCGCCGTGTTCAGCCCGGTGATTCCCCAGGTCTCGGCGCTGATGCGCCAGCGACCCGATTGCCTGTCGCTGGCCCAGGGCATGGTGGGCTGGGGGCCGCCAGAGGCCGTGGGTGCGGCGGTGGCGGCGGCCCTGGAGGCGCCGCCGGCGGAGCTGCATCGCTACGGGCCGATGGCCGGCGATGGGGAGCTGCTGGAGGCTGTACGGCGGGAGCTGGAGGAGCGGCGGGGCCTCGATCTGGACGAGAGCACCCTGCTGGTGACCGCCGGCAGCAACATGGCGTTCCACGCCGTGGTGCAGGCGTTATGCGACCCGGGCGATGAGGTGCTGGTGCCCCTGCCCTGGTACTTCAACCACGCGATGGCGATCCAGCTGGCCGGGGGCATTCCGGTGCCGGTGGCGGGCGGCCTGGTGCCCGACCCCGCCCACCTGGCGGCGGCGATCGGGCCGCGCACCCGGGCGATCGTCACGGTTTCTCCCAACAACCCCAGCGGTGTGGTGATTCCGCCAGCGGTTCTGACCGCCATCAACCACCTCTGCGCGGAGCACGGCCTGCTGCACCTCAGCGATGAGGCCTACGCCGCCTTCGTGCACGGCGCGGTGCCGCACCACAGCCCCGGCTCGGCCCCCGGCAGCGGTGCCCATACAGCGTCGTTCTTTTCCCTGAGCAAGTCGCACGGGATGGCGGGCTGGCGGATCGGCTTCGCAGTGGTGCCGCGGGCCCTGCTCGAGCCCCTCACCAAGGTGCAGGACACCGTGCTGATCTGCCCGCCCCGGCTGACGCAGCGGGCGGCGGTTGCCGCCCTGGCGGAGGGGCCGGCCTGGGTGGCGGAACGGGTGCGCTCTTTGCAACCCCGACGGCAGCAGCTGCTTGCGGCGGTGGCCCGGGCGGAGGGGCTGGCCGTGGTGGGGGAGCCGGATGGGGCCTTCTACGCCCTGGTGGAAGCCCCCTGGACGGGTGAGGAGGAGGAATTGCTGGCGCACCTGGTGCTCGACCACGGCGTGGCGGCGCTGCCCGGCGGATCGTTCGGACTGCCCCCCCGCTCCGGCCGGGTGATCCTGAGGCTGAGCTACGGCCTGCTTGGGGAGGCGGAGTTGGCCGACGCGATGGTCCGGCTGGCCAACGCGCTGCGACCCGGCCGTCGGCCGGCAACCTGAGCGGGCGCTCTCCAGGCGCACCTCAGAGCCACGCCGCGGCCACAGCCCTCAAACGGGGGTGCGCAGCAGCCAGAGATCGCCACCCTCGATCCACAGCAGCAGCCGGTGGCCATCGAGGCGGAGCAGCTGGCCGGAATCAGGCTCCAACCCCTCCTGCCGCGCCCGCTGCAGGGGCAGGCGGCGCAGTTCCGCCGGCGGGGGCGCCACCGCCAGCGCGGCGGCCAGGGCAGCGGGGGGCGGGGGCAGGGCAGCGCCCCCCTCGGCGTCCTGCCAGAGGAGGCGCCAGCGGGGCACGGCCTCCGGCTGGCCAGGGGAGGCGATGGCGGCAGCGGTGGCCCCATCGGCAGCGGCAGGGGCAGCGGTGGCAGGGGGTGAGGCGGCACGGGCAGGGGGAGAGGCGGCACGGGCGATACGCGCCGGGCGGCGTCCCGCTGGCCGCCGGGGCGATGGGCGGCTGGGCTGACTCACCCGACGGGTGGCTGAGGCAAGGGGCTGGCCGCTCGGACGAAGCGGCCGGCTGGGCAAGGGTGGCGGCGGCGGCGCCGGCAACAGATCCGCCGGCGGCAGGGGGATCCCGCTGGGGGGAATGGGTTCCGGCGGCAGACGGCTGAACACGAGCAGCTCGGGCGTGTCGTCCGGACGGAGCGGGGGCGCGGCACCCGTGCGCCCCGGCCGCCACGAGGCCGCCGCCAGCAGCAGGGCGTGCAGAACCAACGCCGCCAGCAGCGGTATGCCCAGGGGCTGGAGCCGACGGCCCCATTGGCGCCGCAGCAGGCTCATGGCAGCTGCAGCTCAAGGGGCAGGCCGACCCGCTCGAGCCACTCCACCCGCTCGCGCACCACGCCCCAGGGCAGGGAGGGATGGGGGATCAGGCGCAGGCGGGGCCTCGCACCCGCCCGGCCCGCGGCGCGGCGCAACAGGGTGGCCAGTTCCGCCTCCCCCAGGCGCCGGTTCCAGGCGCGCAGGCCGCCATCGCGCAGCAGATGCAGGGCCAGAACCCCAGCGGCGGCCGGGCGCTGGGCCCGGCGCTGGGGCACGGTCACCAGGGCCAGCAGCACCAGCGCCAGGGCGGTCCCCACCAGGGCGGGGGCAAACAGCTCCACCAGACCTGCAGGGCGACTCATGGCGGAGGCGGCAACTCCAGCGAGACCGGTCCCACCGTGGATCGCCGCAGCCAGCGCAGCGAATCGCTCACCGTGGCGATCGGCAGGGCGGCGGAGGGAAGGAAGCGCACCTGCCGCGGCCGACCGCCCAACCGACCGCCCAACCGCTCAGCCAGGCTCGCCCGGGCGATCGGGGTGCCATTGAGGTACCAGCGCTCCCCCGGTGCCTGCACAACCCGCAGGGTTTCCCCAGCGGCCGACACCGCCGGGAGAGGCCGCTGGCGCGGCACCCGCTCCACCACCACCGCCGGCACCGCCGCAACAGCACCGGCCACCACGACCGTGAGGCCCACCAGCGAGGGAAGTGCCAGCGTCACGGGAGCGGCTCAAGGGGGGAACCAGCCGCAGCCGGCGGCAGGGACGCCAGCCCTCCCAAGAGCCCGAGCCGGCCCAGCTGCCACCGGCGCAACCCCTGGTTCAGCAGAAGCGTGGCGCTGGCCAGCAGACTCACCAGGAGCCCCACCAACGTGCTCATGAGCACCTGGCCGTATCCCTGGAGCGAGGCACCGGCCGGCAGGGTGAGGTCGGGGCCAAGGGAGGCCAGAACCCCCATCAGGGCGAGAACCGTCCCAGTCAGGCCAAGCAGGGGCGCCAGCACGGTGGCGGCCTGGAGCAACGGCTCGCCGGAGCGCATCTGCCAGTCCCAGGCCGCCAGCTGGCGTGCCAAGGCCTCCGGCTGGCGCCTGAGGCGCCAGCGGCCCCCGCGCCGTGACGCCCGCCCCCGCCACCACCGGAACCACCAACGGGCGCGCTCCAAGGCCACCGTGAGCACCGCGATCGAAAGCAACACCAGGGGTACGCCGGTGAGCGGGGGCATCGCGGCGAGGGGTCCGTTCACGCCTGAAGAGGGGGCGCACCAGTCAGGGCGGAGCGTAGGGAGGGGGACGGGCCCGACCAGGTGTTCCCGTTGCTTGACAAGCGCGGTGAAGCGGCCATGCTCCAGGGAGATGGGTTACGCCCGGACCGCGTCGGATCCTAAGGGCGCCCGCATACCCATCGCGGCTTCTGCTTCCTAGCGTTCCGCCGCATTCCCCCTTCTTTTTCCCAGCCGTGAGCCCCATCTACGCCGACAACAGCCTCAGCATCGGCCGCACCCCACTTGTGCAGCTCAACCGCGTCACCGAAGGCTGTGGCGCCCGGGTGCTGGCAAAGATCGAGGGTCGCAACCCGGCCTATTCCGTCAAGTGCCGCATCGGCTCGGCAATGATCTGGCAGGCCGAGAAGGATGGACTGCTGGGTCCGGGTAAGGAAATCGTGGAGCCCACCAGCGGCAACACGGGCATCGCCCTGGCCTTCGTGGCCGCCGCCCGCGGCATCCCGGTGACCCTCACCATGCCGGAGACGATGAGCCTGGAGCGGCGCAAACTGCTCACCGCTTACGGCGCCAACCTGGTGCTCACCGAGGGGCGCCTGGGCATGAAAGGCGCGATCCAGGCGGCCATGGAGCTGGCGGATTCCGATCCGGATCGCTATGTGCTGCTCCAGCAGTTCATGAACCCGGCGAACCCGCAGATCCACCACGACACCACCGGTCCGGAGATCTGGGAAGACAGCGAGGGTGGCGTGGATGTGCTGGTGGCGGGTGTGGGCACCGGCGGCACGATCACTGGCGTCAGCCGCTACATCAAGACCACCCTGGGCAAACCGCTCACGTCGGTGGCGGTGGAGCCGGTCACCAGCCCGGTGATCTCCCAGACGATCGCGGGCGACACGGTGCAGCCCGGCCCCCACAAGATCCAGGGGATCGGCGCCGGCTTCGTGCCCGGCAACCTGGATCTTTCCCTGGTGGACCGGGTGGAGCAGGTGAGCGACGAGGAGGCGGTGGCGATGGCGCGACGGCTGATGCGGGAAGAGGGAATCCTGGCGGGCATCTCCTGCGGTGCCGCCGCCACGGCCGCCCTGCGGATCGCCCGGGATCCGGCCTACGCCGGCAAAACGATCGTGGTGGTGCTGCCCGATTCCGGCGAGCGTTACCTCAGCTCGGTGTTGTTCGAGGGGGTGTTCAACGAGCGCGGCCTAGCCGCCGTGTGAGCCCATCAGCCCCTGGTGGGCCATCGAGGCGCGGGTGTTCAGGACCTGATCCGGTTCCAGGGGGCCCGCGCCAGCAGCAGGGCCATGCCGCAGAAGCCGCTCACCCCGGCGAACACCAAGCCGGCCCCGACGAAGGCGCTGAGCAGCATCCAGGCGGGCGCCACCCAGGTGCCCAGGCCCAGCCCAAGCAGCACCAGGGAACCGGCGGCGATCTGCACCTGCCGCATCAGGGGCATCGGAGCGTTGCGGTGCCGCTCAAGCGGCAGTCCGGCCTGCTCCCAGCTGGGCAGGCCCCCCTCCAGATCGCTGATGGGGAAGGGGTGGCCGGCGGCCCGCAGCTGATCGAGGCCGCGTGCGCTGCGGCGGCCGCTCTGGCAGACGAGCACCAGGGGGCCTTTGGGCAGGGGGCTCTGGCCGAGGCGGGCAAGGGGCACGTTCTGGCTGCCGGCAATGTGACCGGAGGCAAATTCGACCGGTTCACGCACATCGATCACCCGTACCTGGTGGGCGTCAAGCCGGGAGGCGAGCTGGGCAGGATCGAGCCGGGAGGCGAGCTCAGCAGCCTGGGGGTTTGTGGTGTTGGTCATGGCCGGAGGAGGGGGCAAGGGGAGCGGACAAAACCGGGGGCAAGGGGAGCGGGGCGTCAGCCCGCCTGCACCCCAGCGAGGGGGTAACCGTCGCTGGCCCAGCGGCTGAGGCCACCGCGCAGGTTGGCCACCTCGGAGCGGCCGGCGCGCAACAGCTGCTGGGTGGCCAGGGCGGAGCGACTGCCGGAGTGCAGACGACCACCACCGGCCGGCCGGCGGGGATTTCGCCGGCGCGCGCCTCCAACTCGGGCAGGGGGATCAGCAGGCTGTCGGCCAGATGCCCGTCGGGACCGGCGAACTCCTCGGGGGAGCGCACATCGAGAAGGGTGAGGCGGCGCCGGTGTTCCGCGACCCAGGCGGGTGGGAGCTCCGGCAGGCCGGCGTAGCTGCGTTGCACAGGACCCCAGGCAACCGCCTGGGGCTCCTGCCGCGGGCGCCCCGAGCGCAGGTTGGCCGGCAGGGCCTCGGCGATGCGGCCGGGGTGGGGCAGCTTCATGTTGAGCATGTGGCCCACGAAATCCTGCTCACGGGCCGAGCCGCCGAGCCGGGCGTTGTAGGCCTTCTCCTCGGCCACGGAGGTGACGCCGCGACCGCTGTAGTCGTGGCCGGGATACAGCTGGCAGACCCCGGGCAGGGAAAGAATCTGGCCGGTGATCGAGCGGTAGAGGGCATGGGCGTCGCCCTGCTGGAAATCGCAGCGGCCGCAACCACGCACCAACAGGGCGTCGCCGGTGAAGGCGCAGGATTGGTCGTCCAGCACGTAGGTGAGGCAGCCGTCGGTGTGGCCGGGGGTGCTGCGCACCTCCAGGTGGCGTGTGCCGAAGACCACCCGGTCGCCGTGGGCAAGGGGAAGGGTCACGTTCTGGGCGCCGACGGCCGCCGCCAAGGCGATGGCGCAACCGGTGGCTGCGTGCAGGCGCCAGCTGCCGGTGACATGGTCGGCATGGGCGTGGGTGTCGAGGCTGGCCACCAGGTGGATGCCGAGCTCCTGAATCAGCGAGAGATCGCGGGGGTGCTGCTCGTAGACCGGATCGATCAACACCCCCTCGCCTGAGGGCACATCGGCGAGCAGGTAGGAGAAGGTGCCCGTGTCGGCGTCGAACAGCTGGCGCAGGAGCAGGGGGCCTCCGCCAGCCGCCGCGGCCAACAGGGAGGGGGAAGCTGGGAGCGGGTTCAACGGGCACACCCTTCAAGCTTCTATGACTATAAACGCATAACTGGACATGGGTGGCGCCCTCACCCCGCCTCGCCCCGTGCCATTCCGCTGCTGGAGCTCTGCGCTTGGGGTCGCTCAGTTCGGCATGGTCACAAACTCCTCCGCCACCGAGGGGTGCAGGGCCATCGTGCGGTCGAAGTCGGCCTTGGTGGCTCCCATGCCCAGGGCGATCGCCGCCATCTGAATGATCTCGGCGGCGTGGTCGCCCACCATGTGGGCCCCCAGCACCCGGCCGCTGGAGCGCTCCACGATCAACTTGAGGAGCACCTTTGGATCACGGGCCGGCAGGGCCTGGCTCATCGGCCGGAAACGGGCGCGGTGCACCTGGATCCCCTCGGCACCATGGCAGGCGATCGCCGCGTCCTCCGTCAGCCCCACCCCCGCCAGCTCCGGTTGGCTGAAGACGGCACTGGCCACCAGGTTGTGGTCCACCCGGCGGGGCCGGTTGCCGAAGACGCTGTCGGCGAAGGCCCGCCCCTCGTCGATCGCAACGGGGGTGAGGTTAATGCGGTCGGTTACATCACCCACAGCGAAGATGCCCGGCACGTTGGTGCGCTGCTCCCCATCCACCGGAATGTGGTGCCCCTCGATGGCGACGCCGGCGGCCTCCAGGTTGAGCCCCTGCAGGAAAGGCCGCCGACCGGTGGCAAGCAGCACCCCCCCGCAGGCGATCGACTCGCCGCTCCGGGTGGTGACGGTGAGGTCGCCCGGGGCGCAGTCGCCGCTGATCGCAGCGGGGGGGCAGGCCAGGCGGATCTCGATGCCAGAGGCCTCCATCGCCTCCTGCACCGCGGCGCTGGCCTCCCGATCGAAGCCCCGCAACAGACGGTCGCCGCGCACCAGCTGGGTCACGCGCACCCCGAGACCCCGCAGGATGCAGGCGAACTCACAGGCGATGAAGCCGGCGCCCACCACCACCATCTCCTCGGGCAGAGACTCCAGCTCAAACAGGTCGTCGCTCACCCAGCCGAGGTCGGCGCCAGGAATGGCGGGCCGGTGGGGCTGGCCGCCGACGGCCAAAAGGATGCGCTCCGCCCGCAGGACCCGCAGATCGCCCTGCTGGGTGCCGCCCGCGTCGCCCCCCGCAGGGCCCACCGCCACCGTGGTGGGAGCGGTGAAGTGCCCCCAGCCGCGCACCAGCTCCACCCCCGCCTTCTCGAGGAACTGGATGTGCAGCGCGTTGAGGCGATCCACCTCGGCCCGGACCCGGCGCAACAAGGTGGGGGGATCGCAGCGGATCTCCCCCACGCTCCAGCCGTAGCTGGCGGCATCGGCGAGGAGGTGGGCGTAGGCCGATCCGTACACGAGCAGCTTCTTGGGCACACAGCCGCGGATCACGCAGGTGCCGCCCACCCTGTCCCCCTCCACAATCGCCACCCGCGCGCCATAGCCGGCGGCGCGCTTGGCGGCGGCCAGGCCACCGGAGCCGGCCCCGATCACGATGAGGTCGAAGCTGTCGTTGGTCATCGGGGGATCCGGAAAGGGGAACTCACGGCGGAGCCGCCGGGGCGGGCAACAGGGCCCCGCTCAGATCGGCGCCCTGCAGGTGGGCGCCGCTGAGGTTGACATCCCGCAGGTCGCAGCCGCTGAGGTTGGCCTGCTGCAGATCCGCCCCCGCCAGATTGGCGCCATACAGACAGGCGCCGCGCAGGTCGGCCCCATGGAGCAGGGCGCCCTGGAGCTGGGCGAAGCTGAGGTCGGCGCCGTGGAAGTCAGAGCCGCCCAGGTCGGTGAGCTGGTCGAGGCTGCTGCGGAAGTCGCTCTCCACCAGGCGGGCCTGCCGCCAGTGGCTGCCGGCGGCCAAGACACCCCGCAGGCAGCAGCGGTGCAGGATCGCGCCGCCGAAGTCGGCCCCCTGCAGCCGGGCCGCGGAAAGGTCGGCGTCGTGCCAGAAGGAGCCACCGGCCCGCAGGTCGGAGAGATCGGCGCCCCAGAGAAGCGCCTGCTGGAAGGAGGCCCGCTCCACGTTGGCGGCGTGCAGGTGGGCATGGCCGAAGCGGGCCTCGCGAAAGCAGCTGGCGCGCAGATCGCAGCCGCTCAGATCGAGATCGACCCCGTCGAGATCGGGAAGGCGCAGGCCCGGAAAGTGGCGGCGACCGGCGGCGAGGGCCTCCTGAAGCTGCGGCAGGTTCTGGGGCAGCGGCAAGGAAGGCGGCAAAGGCTCAGAGAATGGCGGCGAGGGCATCGAGCTGTTGGCGCCGGGAGGTGAGCATCAGGCTGTCCGCCTCGGCCAGCAGGCGAAACACCTCGCGGTTGATCACCTCATAGAACACCAGGCTGCCGTCGGGGTGGCGGCTGACCACGCCAGCGATCATCAACAGCTTGAGATGCTTGGAGACCAGCGCCTGGCTCAGGCCGGTCTTCTCCACCACGGCGGTGACGTTGAGGGGGCCGTCGCGCAGGGCCTCGAGCACCGCCAGCCGGTTGGGCTCGGAGAACACCTTGAAGTATTCGGCCAGGGCTTCCATGGACGGGGGCGCGGGAGGGGGCTGCGGGGACGATGGTATCAGGCGTGCATGTCAACAGGGCAACAGAGAAACACAGAAGCGTGGTTTCGCCCCTTTCTGAGAACAGCCTTTCAAGAACACGCTCTACGAGATGTCGCTCCACAGGCCCAGCGCCACGACGCAGCACCGCGACACCGCACCACGACACTGCACGCACCCGTCACAGTTCATGACATCACGCTTCTGTGATTCCATGCTTTCAGGATAAGGTCTGGGTTGGCCGGCCGACGGTCGGCCTAGCCCTGCCCGCCCCCTCCCCCAGCCATGGCCCCCTCCGCATCCCCCCCTGCCGCCCCGCACCTGCGGGAGGACCTGCTCACCCCGCGCTTCTACACCACCGAAATCGCCAAGGCCGCCCGCACCGACCTTGAGCCGCAACGCTCCGCCTTCGAGGCGATGCTCCGCGAAATGGAGACCGACTACAACCGCAGCCACTTCGACCGGCAGGCACCACTGGCCCGGCTGCGGGCCCTGGATCCGGCCCAGAAGGAGGCCTACGAGAGCTATCTGGTGCGCTCCTGTGTCTCTGAGTTCTCGGGCTTCCTGCTGTTCAAGGAGCTCTCCCGCCGACTGCTGCAGGCCGGCCAGCACGAGCTGGGCCAACTGTTCCAGTTGATGGCCCGCGACGAGGCCCGCCACGCCGGCTTCCTCAACCGTGCCCTGGTGGCCGAAGGAATCGAAATCGACCTGCCCACCCTGAGCACCCGGCGACCGGTCACCTGGTTTCCCCTGAGCTGGGTGTTGTATTCGGTGTACCTCTCAGAAAAGATTGGCTACTGGCGCTACATCCTGATTCACCACCATCTGCAGGCCCACCCCGACAACGCCTTCGCGCCCCTGTTCGATTTCTTCGAGCCCTGGTGCCAGGACGAGAACCGCCACGGCGACATCTTCAACCTGCTGCTGCGCTGCTGGCCCTCCCTGCGCCAGGGCCTGCGGGGGCAGCTGCTGAGCCGCTTCTTTCTCTGGAGCGTCTTCCTCACCCACAGCCTGACGGTCTGCGAGCGGGGCGACTTCTACCGCCTGCTGGGCATGGATCCCGCCGCCTTTGATGCCGAGGTGCTGTGGCGCACCAACCAAACCGCCCGCCGCGCCTTCCCCTGGGTCTTCGACCTGGAGAACGGCACCTATCTGGAGCTGCGCGATCGGCTCATCGAGGCCTTCCGGGCGATGCGGGCCGCCGGGGCCGCGGGCCAGCCCCTGCGCCGCCTCGGCCTGCAGCTGCGGTTCGGCGCCCTGGTGCTGCGGCAGCTCAGCCAGCCGATGCGCCCCTCGTACGCCTGAGCCCCCTCTCCCTTTCTCCCCTCCAGCCTCCCCTCCCCTTCGCACCACTCCCGATGACGCTCCCCAGCGCCCCTGCCACCGCCGACGCACCCCACTCCCCCGCCTCGATCTCCGACCACGCCAGCCCCGCCGATGCCGAACAGCGGCGGGGCTTCGGCCCGCGGGTGCGCCGCCTCCATGCCCGCATCGGCCGGGCCCACCACCAGGCCGAAGGCATGACCTTCTCCCGCCGGCTG
Organism: uncultured Synechococcaceae cyanobacterium; assembly: GCA_903907855.1. GTDB lineage: Bacteria > Cyanobacteriota > Cyanobacteriia > PCC-6307 > Cyanobiaceae > Cyanobium. The sequence continues at coordinate 16,299 of CAIVPT010000018.1, forward strand.
CTGGCGGGCAGCGCCAGCGCGCAGCAGCTGGCAGCCCTGATCCGCGCCCTGGCGCCGGCCTACGAACAGCTGGAGGCCCTCGCCCCGGTGGCCGCCAACAGCCTGGGGGGATCCGCCATCCCCTGGAACGACCTGGCGCGCCAGGCGGCCCTGGAACACGACCGGGCCCAGCTGGCGGCGCTACCCGCCACACCCCCCTCCCAGGCCGGCAAAGCCTGGTTGGATCGCCTGCAGCACCTGGCGGAGGCGGCACCGCACCGCCTGCTGGCCCACGTTTACGTGCGCTATGGCGGCGACCTCTCCGGAGGCCAACAGCTGGCGCCGGCGGCCGAGGCGATCCTGGCAGCCCATGGCGAGCCGGCGCTGTGCTTCTGGCGCTTTCCCCGCCCCGTGGGCGAGCTGCGCCAGCGCCTGCACGACGGCATCGAGGCCCTCCAGCTCACCCCCTGCCAGGAGGAGGAGCTGCTGGAGGAGGCCGAAGCGGCCCTGCGCCTCACCCAGCGGCTGCTGGCCGAACTGGAAACCCTCGCCTGAGCGCCCCTGCCATGACCCGCACCCTTCCCTCCCCCCAGGCCCTGCTGCAGAAGTACGACCGCCCGGTGCCCCGCTACACCAGCTACCCCACCGCCAGCGCCTTCACCCCGGCGGTGGGAGCTGACGACCTGGCCGCCGCCCTGGCCCACGACGACGGCGATGCGCCCCGCTCGCTTTACGTGCACGTGCCCTTCTGCCGCCACGCCTGCTGGTACTGCGGTTGCAACCGCGTGACCACCCAGGCGGGCTCCAAGGCGGTGACGCCCTACCTGGAGGCGATCGCCCAGGAGCTGGCCCTGGTGACGGCCGCCTCCGGGCGGCGGCGGCGACTGGCCCAGCTGCATTGGGGGGGCGGCACCCCCAACGTCCTCAGCGACGGGGAGAGCGAGCGTTTGTGGGCTCTGATCGGCGAGCACTTCACGCTGGATACGGAGCTGGAAGCCTCGATCGAGGTGAACCCCGAGTTCCTCAGCGGGCAGCGGGTGGCGGCCCTGCGCCGCCTGGGCTTCTCCCGTATCAGCTTCGGCATCCAGGACGCCGACCCGGACGTGCAGCGCGCGGTGAACCGGGTGATCGCCACCGACCAGCTGCGGCGATCGATGGACTGGATGCGCGAGGCGGGGTTCGCCAGCGTCAATGTGGACCTGATCTGCGGCCTGCCGCTGCAGACCCCGAAGCGGTTCGCGGCCACGCTCGATCTGGTGCGCGATCTACGGCCCGACCGCATCTCGCTCTTTTCCTTTGCCTACCTGCCGGAGCAGTTGCCGATGCAGCGGCGCATCTCGGCAGCCGACCTGCCGAGCCGGATGGACCGACTGGCCATGCTGGAGGAGGCCAGCCTGCGGCTCTGCGCCGCGGGCTATGGGGCGATCGGCATGGATCACTACGCCCTGCGGGACGACAGCCTGGCGGTGGCGGCGCGGCAGGGGCGCCTGCATCGCAACTTCCAGGGGTACACCACCGGAGGGGATCTGGACCTGGTGGGGATCGGCCCCTCGGCGATCAGCCAGTTTCAGCACCTCTCCAGCCAGAACGAGCGCAACCTCTGGGCCTGGCAACGGGCGCTGGCGGAGGGTCGGCTGCCGGTGGAGCGGGGCGTGCGGGTGCACGATCCCCTGGTGCTGCAACGGCGGGCCATCATCCGCGATCTGATGTGCCGCTTCCAGGTGGAGCTGCCAGAGGAAGGCTTCGAGGAGGAATGGGCCGAGCTGGCGGAGCTTCAGGCCGATGGCCTGGTGCGCTGCCAGCCGACGACCCAGGGACGGCGCGTGGAGGTGACGGAGCTGGGCCGTTGGCTGATCCGCACGGTGGCGGCCGTTTTCGACCCGGAGCAACGGCAGCGGGCCTGCGGCTCCCGGCTGATCTGATTCAGCGGGAGCCGCAGACGGAGCTCAGAGGACGACCTCTCCGGAATCACCGGTGCGGATGCGGATCGCCCGCTCCACCGGGGTGACGAAGATCTTGCCATCCCCGATCTCGCCGGTGCGCGCCGCCTCAAGGATCGCCGTGATGGCCGCATCCTCTTTGTCGTCGTGCACCACCACCACCACCTTCGACTTGGGAAGGAAGTCGACCTTGAACTCGGTGCCGCGGTAGCGCTCCACCTGTCCCTTCTGGCGTCCGAAGCCGCGAGCATCGCTGACGGTCATGCCGACCACCTCGATCGCCACAAGGGCGTTCTTGATGGCATCCACCCGGGAGGGGCGGACCATTGCCGTGATCATCTTCATGGGAATCGGGGCTCGTGGGGGGATCTCAGTTGGTCATCGGGTCGTAGGCCTCTTCACCGTGGGCCACGTAATCGAGGCCACGCTCCTCATCCTCGCTGCTGACACGCAGGGGCATCACCAGGCCGAGAAGCCAGAGAATCACGGCCGTGGCCAGACCAACGAAGCCGTAGGTGAAGAGCACCGCCTTGAGCTGGGTGAGGAAGAGGCCGGCATTGCCGCCCTCCTCGAGAACCTTGGCGGCGGCGGGGAAGTAGTCGGCCGGCACAAGGGTTTTGGCGGCGAAGATGCCGGTGAGCAGGGCGCCGATGGTGCCGCCCACACCGTGGACCATGAACGTGTCGAGGGAGTCGTCGAACTGGATGGCGGCCTTGATGCGCACGGCGATCAGGCAGGCGGTGGCCGTAAGGGCACCGATGGCGATCGATGGGCCCATGTACACGAAGCCAGCGGCCGGGGTGATGCCCACCAGGCCGGCCACCGCACCGGTGGCGGCACCCACCGCCGTGGGCTTGCCATCCTTGAACCACTCGATCAGGCACCAGGTCAGCAGACCGGCCGAGGCGGAGGTTGTGGTGGTGAGGAAGGGGAGGCCGGCGGTTTTGGCGGCAAACATGCTGGCGCCGTTGAAGCCGAACCAACCGAACCAGAGCAGACCAGCCCCTAACAAAATGAAAGGTACGTTGTGGGGAGGGCGCTTGCTGGCGGGCCAGGTGGTGCGGGAGCCGAGGATCGCCGCCGCCACGAGAGCCGCCACACCGGAGGCGATGTGCACCACCGTGCCTCCGGCGAAATCGATGGCGCCCATCATCCCCTCGGCGGCGCCGAGGAACCCGCCACCCCAGACCATCTTCGCCATCGGTGAGTACACCAGCAGGCTCCAGATCAGGCAGAACCAGAACCAGGCCTTGAAGCTGATGCGCTCCACCAGGGCACCTGAGATCAGGGCCGGAGTGATGATCGCGAACATGCCCTGGAACAGGGCGAAGGAGGTGGCGCTGATCGGAAAGCCTGGGGCGAGGGGGGCATCGCCGAGCGGACCGCCCACGCCATTGAGAAACATGGAGCCGAGGCCGCCGATGAAGGGGCTGCCGAAGCCGGCGTCGAAGGCGAGGCTGTAGCCGATCACGACCCACAGAACGCCGATGAGCCCCATCAGGAAGAAGCTCATCATCATGGTGTTGAGCACGTTCTTGGAGCGTGTGAAACCGCCGTAGAAGAACGCCAAGCCCGGGGTCATCAGCAGCACCAGGGCGGCGCCGAACAACATCAGCATGTTGTCGGCGCCATCAGTGGGCGCGTTCTGGAGGGCGGCCCGCGCCGCTCCGCCCATCAGGGGCAGGAGGCCAGCGCCGACGGCCATCGCCAGGAAGGCAACCTGCCGCAACTGCGGTTGCTGGATCCCGTTCAGGAATCGCTGGCGGAAGCGCGCAAAGGACGTCGCGGCGGAGGGGGCTCCACCGGACGGGAGGGTGCGTGGCATGGGAAGGGGAACCACATCCAAAAGTTCACCCCGATACTTTGTGCCACAGGGGAGACTTCCCCTGTAGCGACCGCGACCCTATGCCAAAATCGCCTTCATGTGCCGGAATCCGCATGGATTGGGCGGGACGGGCCGGGAAGGGCGAAACGCACCTGGGCTCGCCAGCCCCCTACCTGGGAATCGGGGGAAGACGGCGAAGGCGAGCACCCCGACCAACTGGATCCCCAACTGCCCGAAGGTGATGAACACCCTGCGCGAGGCCACCATGACCGGCGAGATCGGCGACGGCAAGATCGTTGTTCTGGCGGTTGAGGAGGCCATGCGCATTCGCACCGGGGC
>CAIVPT010000019.1 GCA_903907855.1 uncultured Synechococcaceae cyanobacterium
ACCGCCGGCGGCGTGACCCTCAATGCGGACATTCGGCGCGTGCTGCTGCGCCGCCTCGCCGGACCGGATGGCTCCCAGAAGCAGACCGTGCTCGACCTGGCCCAGCTGCTCCAGGTAGGGAACCAACGCCAGAACCCGATCCTGTTCGATGGGGATACGCTGATCATTGCCCGCACCGAGAACCCTCCCTCCGACGAGGTTCTCCAGCTCGGTGCCACCAACCTGGCCCCCCAGTCGATTTCTGTCTCGATTGTCGGCGAGGTCAAGACGCCCGGCATCCTCCAACTCCCGGCCAACACCCCCCTGGTGGAAGCGATCCTGCGGGCCGGCGGCACCCGCAAGTGGCGCGCGAACAAAAACAGCATCGAACTGGTGCGCCTCAGCCGCAATGGCGTCACCAGGCGCGAGGTATTCACCTACCGGGAGGACAGCGACATCTCGCAGGCCTTCAATCCCCCCCTGCGGGATCGGGACACGATCATCGTGAACCGCAGCTTCTTTGGTCAGGCCCTTGATGCCGTGAACGAGGTCTTGGTGCCGATCAGCACGGTCGGCAGTCTCATCAACACCAGCTACCTCTGGTACGACCGCTACAACCGCTAACCCCCGATCCGCGCCGGCCCTGCCGCGAGCCTCCCCCCATGCCACGCCAAGTTTCCCCACCGGCCTCCCGCCCTGTGGCCTGGGCACTCCTGAGCCAGGCCCTCTGGCTGCCTCTCCTGGCGGTGGATCTCCAAGACCGCTGGACTGCCCGTCTGGAGACGCTCACCCCCAGGCCCGGCGGCGGAAACACCGCCCTGCCGCTCCTCTCCCCAGCGCCCGCCAACGGTGCCTCCCTCTCTCCTGTGCGGTCCCCCTCGGCCTCCGGGTTCACCAACTCGGGGCTGCTGCTGGGCTCCAGCCCCCTGGGCCGGGGAGCCGGCGCCGTTGCCGACGCGTTCGCGGCTACGCCACGGTTCGATGCAGGGCCAGACGCCGGATTCCCTGGCACCCCGGTGCCCACCAGGCCGCCCGGGAGCACAACCCTGGCCCTGCTGCCAGCACCCGCTTCCGGCGCGGCAGGTCCCCTTTCCGCCAGCGGCTTCAGCCGCGCCGAGCTGCTGGGGGGCCCCATCACTCTCGACGACCTGCAGGAGGGTGCCATGCCCCCCATGGCCCTGGCCGAGCGGGGTCGCCGCAGCCTTAGCGGCGACCCCCTGGCGGCATTGCCGGAGCCATGGCGCGAGCCGATGCGCCGCGCCCTCGCCACCTTGCCGTTGCCCAGTGGCCAGGCGCCCCAGCTGAACCAGGCCCGCCACGTGCACGTGCCCTCCACCCGGGTATCGCAGCCCACCGAGGTGCCCCTGGCGCTTCAGAGCGACGGCAGTGTCGACATTCTCAGCCGCCCGGACACCGAGGCGGTGGTGGAGGAGATCCGCGACTGGTCGGCCCGGCAAACGCCCCCTTCGGAAGGAAGCGTGGCCCCCGCACTCGTCCACCTCCATCCCGTCAGCGACGCAGAGCCCCTCCGCCCCTCCGCCGCCGATCTTTCCGCAGCCCCCCCTGCCGAGGCTCCAGCCAGGCCCGCTTCAGCTGAGGCTTCCCCCGCCGTCGAGGGCGGGATTGTTCGCTGATCCTGACGCCAGTCCCCCTTCTTCCTGAGGGTTGACGCCTGCCTCTATACTCAGAAGTATTCGAGGACCCTACGCGGACCCATGGCGAACCAGACCCTGCTGATTTCGGCCTCTGCTTCAGCTGGGCTTGCTGCCCTCCTGCTCGGTGCGGCACCTTCCCTGGCCGCAGCTCCCACGCTGGTGTTCTCCACATCCTGCACGGCGAACCAAGCGACGCCCACGGCAAACAACGCCTGCACGGGCACAAATGTGACCCAATCCAACCCCGGCTATGGCCTTGCACCGATTGCTGGTGCCAACAAGAACCCCAACCAAAAGTTTGCTGTCGACCTCGAAACTCCCAGCCAAACAATCCCGTCAACCACAAGGCCGCGGTACGGCATGCGCTATCTGTTTCGCCCTGGTAGCCCCGATGCCCCAGCAACTGGTGGCGCTGTCCAAACCATCTCCAACGATCCCAACAATATTTTCACCGGGGTTGATTTCACCACCACAACCCCTGCCCCTACCTCCAACGGCGGCAATGGAACACTCCGAGTGAATTACTGGGATTTGCCTGGCAGCACGGTTACCACCGACGGCACGAATTTCACCCGTCCTCTCCAACTCGGCGTCACCCGCTTCGCCCTGGGCGGCACCTGTTCCATCTGCGGCTCCGAGAACCCCGTTGTTGATGTCGCCCCCATCTACGCGACCGGCCGCTGGGTGGGCGACGGTGATTACAACACCGGAACTGGCACCTACAGCATTACCTCAGAGCAGGCCGATATCACCATCGGCAGAAATTCCAGGGGCGTGATTCTATTCAATGGCGAGGTAACCATCGCCAACGGAATTGTTACGGCAACTTCCGGCACCGTCACCATCCGCCTCAGCGTGCCTGCGCCTCTGCCGCTCCTCGGCGGTGGCATCGCCTTCGGGTGGTCCCGTCGGATGCGGCGTCGCCTGGCCGAGCGGACCGCCTGAAGCGGTTTTCGAATCCTTCCCCGTCTTCTCTAAGCTGCCAAGCAGGCAGCTTTTTTTATGGCTGGATAGCCCTCAGGATCCAGCCGCGTAGCCAAGGCTTGCCTTGTAGCCCAGGCTTTCCATATCTTCGGCATAGATCTGCTCCACCCGGGCCCGCAGATGGTCGCGCTCGGCAAGCGATTCTTCCTCCAGGGGTACGAGCGGACCATTCACCCTCTCCAGCGCAATCGGTCGGCCGAGACGGGCCGATAGGGCCCCACAGAGTTCCGGTAAGGCCTCGTAGCGAAAGCGCTGCAACGGAAAGGGTGCCGGTTCGAGAAAACGGGTCTGGGGACGCAGGTGGGGATGGTCCAGCCAGGCCGCCAATTCGATGAAGGCCGCCAGGTCGTAGCTGTGCAGATCGCGGTCGCAGCGATAGGCAACCAGCCGGCAGAGGTCGGGATCCTTGCGCCGGAATGCCGAGAGCAGCCGGCTCCACGGATGCCGCACCACGGTGAACCACCACCAGGTGGCCGGGTTGTCCCCGGCGTGGACGGCATCAGCCGCGAGCAGCCCCTGCAATTCCTGAGCCGACAGGTGCTGGAGAAAGTTGCCAGCCAGGTCGGCGCGCAGCAGATCGTCGGAGCGGATGCGGCCGAAACAGCGCAGGCGATCCTCGTGGCGCCAGTCGCCGTGGAGACCCAGGGCACGCTCGATGGCGGTGCCCGCCGTTTTAGGGATGTGAACGAAGCCGATGCCCCGCTCGCGATCGACCGGCATCAGGGGCTCCAGGGAACGGGATGGCCGTTCCAATGAACCGTAGCCGCCTCCCCCTCCAGCAGGCGAGCCTGGGCGATCCAGGCGCGCAGGTGATCGTCGTCGGCATCGGGGGCGAGCCGCTGGCCCAGGAGGGCGCTGTGCTGCACGCAGAGATTGAAGCGGCGGGGCCGCAGCAGCCGATCGTCGTAGCCCGCCTGCTGCAGGGCCCAGATCAGCGCCCCCTGGTCATGCCAGCGCACGGCGTCGCGGGGAAGGGCATCGCGCAGAAACACCTGGCGGATCGGAAACTGATAGGCCTCCAGCAGATGGGCATCGCGGTGGCGATCCCAGCCGGAGAGCCCGGCATTGAGGCGCAGCCTGTTGCCCTCGTGCAGGGGGTGGCCGATGGGCAACAGGTCGTAGAGCTGGGGGGGGTTGTCGCAGGCGTGGGGGGCCAGATTTTCCTCCACCAGGAAGGGGCCGTCGGCGAGGCTCTCGACCATCCACGCCAGATCGCGCAGCACAACGATGTCGGAATCGATCCAGAAGACGCGCTCGAAGGGCGCCGCCTCGATCAGGGTGGGGCAGATCCACAGGGGCCACTCCCGTTTGGTGACCTTGGCCATGCGGTTCTCACCGCAACGGGCCTGGATGGAGCGCACCAGGGGCGTGTCGGGAATCGGACGGAGCTCGATACCCTCCTGACGCTCGATCCAGGCGCAGGCCGCCTCCCCCAACCCCAGGTCGTACACCACGATCGGCAGCTGCCCTTCACAGGAGAGGGCCAACAGGCGAGTGCCGCAGAAATAGTTGTCGTCCGCGAGGGTAACGATGCCAACCGCTGGCAGGGCCGGGGGAGCCGGCGCCGCCGCCGTGGCGCCCAGCCGCGCCGCCGCCGGCACCGTGAGCGGATTGGGCGCCACGGCGGCGCGACCCTGGGCCGACCACGCCTCGCACTCCGGGTCGGATGGGAGGCGCCAGCGGGTGATCGCCTCAAGCCGGCCGGCCAGGTAATGGCGGTAGTCGATGCGCCAGGTGAGCCCCGCGCTCGCGGCCCCCGGATGGGCCAGGTAGGCGCGCCCGCCGATGCGGATCTTGTGCCGGTAGGGATCGCGGCCGCGGTACGGGAAATGGAGGATCAGCAGGCGCTCCTCCCCGTCGGGGACGCCGGGATCGGCCAGCGTTACATCGTGGTTGCCCTGGGCGACCACGGCGCTGGGATCGGCGCGGTGCAGCACCTTCGGAGGAAGGGGGTCCCCCAGGCTGTTGCGAGGGTCGCGGTCGAAACTCTGGATGGACTCCGGCGCGATCGAGGCATGGGCGGCGTCACACCCGCGGGAGATCACCGCGTTCCAGCGGGGTACCGAGAGGCGGCGACAGCCGCTCGGGAGGGCGGCGATCGCCTCCCGCAGGGTCTGTCCTGGCTGGCGACTGATCCAGAACTCATCGGCATCGCTGTGGATCACCCAGTCGGCCCCGTGCTCCTCAGCGGCGAGGCGGGCCATGCGCGTCACCCAGCGGGACTGCTCGTAGGTGTCAGCCGGCTCGTGGATCAGCCGCGCCAGACCGCAGGCCACGGCCTCGGCGGCGATGGCAGGGGTGGCGTCGCACGACCCGTTGTCGGTGATCAGGAAAAAGTCGACGCCCTGGGCCAGATGGTGCTCCAGGTGGGTGCGCAGCAGGTCGGCCTCGTCGCGCACCAGCAGCGTCATCACCAGCCTCATGGGCGGGGGTCCTCTGTTAGGGGCGGCATGTTGATCGGCGACTCAGGGGGGCTCACCCCAGCCAGGTGGGCCAGGCTATCGAGCATCACCTCGATGGCTGCGCGGGCCTGGCGGCGGCGCTGGCGCAGACGGTCCCGGGTGGCGGCATCCCAGGCGGCGGCGCGATCCGCCAGCAGGGCCTGCGTGGCGGCGGGGTCTCTCGAGCTCCAATCATCCGGGAGCAGGGCCCGATCCTCCAGTTCGTAGCGCTGCACCAGGGCCAGGGCGGCGGCCGTGGCCCCCGGCGGCACGGCGATCGCCGCTTCGGCGCAGAGGGCCGCCAGCAGGGCGCTGCTGCGATCCCCCAGCCAGAGGGAGGCCCGGGGCAGATCCGCCGCCCGCAGCAGCCGCGGCCAGGCGGCGGCCCGGGCGGAAGCCAGAGGCACTTGGCGCCGCAGGCGATCGAGCGCGGCGGCGGTCATCGTGCGCAGCGGAGCGGCCGCCTCGCCGGCGAAGCGCTGCAGGCTGGAGGCGAGGCCGGGATCAGGGCTGTCGACCACAGCCAGCGGCAGACGATCGAGCCCGGGCGGCTCGAAGCTGGCAAAGAGCTCCTCGAACAGCAGCAGGGCCGGATCCTCCACCTGGAGCGGCACCAGACGCTCCGGCGCATCGGCGAGGGCCCCATGGCTCAGGAACGCCCGCTCGAACGGCTCCCAGTCGTCCCAGAGGGCGCCGGCCTGGATCACCGCCGTGGCCACTCCGGAGCGGCGGGCCTGGAGGCAGACCTGCCGCAGGGCACGGCAGCGCTCCCCATCGGAGCGCAGCCCGGCGGCATCGAGCACGAGCAGCCTCACCGGACCAGGGGCCGCCGCCAGCTGGGCCTCAAGGGAGGAAGCCTCGTTGACCCAGCCACGGGCCACCAGGCCCCGCCGGGCGAGGCCATCGGCAAGGGCCTGGCCCGAGGCCAGGCGCCCGAGATGGAAGCCCCGGGCCAGACGGCTGCCGTCGTGGAGCAACAGCCAGCCGGGGGCTTCGGCCGAGGGCGCAGCGATGCAGAGCGGGCCGGGCGAACCGCAGGGAGCGGCCGGAGGCGGCAGCGGCGGCAGGGGCGCCAGCGCCGCCGGCCAGGGGAAGCGGGCCAGGGGGCGGGCCCGCTGGAACACGCTCCCGTGCACCAGCAAGCGGTTCACCAGCTCCCGCAAGAGGGCCGCCACCACCGGAAACGGGCCGGGGCGTCGCAGCGCCCGGGCCGTGGCCGCCTCGAGACGGACCACCAGATTCGCCACCATGTCCCCCCGCTCAGGCAGGAAGGTGGTGAGCCCATCGAAGAGCTCCCGGAAGCTCACCGCAGCGGGGAAGGGGGGGGCGGGCGCCGCGCCGGGTGCCCCCTGGCGCTCCGTTTCGTAGAGCTTGACCGTATTGACGAGAAAGGAGGCGGAGGCCGCCAGCGCCGCCTGGTCCGGGTCGGGATGGACGTCGGCGAAGCTGTCGCAGGCGGAAATCAGCCAACGGGCATCCAGCAGTTCGAGCAGCAGATCGGCATGCTGCTGCCAGAGCGCCAGGAAACGGCGGGTGTTGCGGTCGCTCTGCACCCCCCGGCGCAGGGCGACGTTGAGGGCGGCGTGCAGCCACACCAGGGCGCACTCCCCCACGAAGCCCTCCGCCAGCATCTCCAGCTGGTCGGTGAGATCCGTGCGGCGGCCGAAGGGAACCGCCGGACGGCGGCCGCAGACAATCCGGTGGCGCCAGGCGTCCAGGTCGAGTTCCTCCTCCCCCTCCAGCCAGGCCACCAGCGCGCGGGCCTCCATTGCGCAGGGCTCCATGGCGCAAGGCTCCATGGCGCGGATCCGGAAGACGGGACGATACCGATACACTACCGGCGTTCGCCCCCTGCCACCCACGGCCGCGATGTCCGTCCCCGACGACCTTCCGGCCGCCCGTTGCCCACGGCGCCCCCGGGCGTTCAGCGCAACCCCCCTCCCCTGGGGCACTGGCTCCGCTCCTTCTGCCTTCGCGGCCGTTGGGGCCGCACTTGGCCTTGCCTTGCTGGCCCCAGGCCCGGCGGCCGCCTCCCTCACCCCCCCGGAGGTGCCCCCCTCGCTGGCGTCTGACCGCCAATCGCTGGCGCCTCGCCTGGATCCAGCCCCGTGGCAACCCGTGGCCCCCGAAGGCCCCCAGGCCGGCTGGCTGCCGGTTGGCAACGTATTTGTGCTGCCGGCCCCCTTCGCACCGGAGCCCGCCAACCTGAATCCGGTGGAGCAGGCGGCGCGCCCGCGCACGACTCTTCCCTATGAGGATCCTGGCTTCTTCGGCCTCGGCGGTGGCGTGCGCTGGGGCCAGAGCGCCAGTGGGATCGACACGGGCGAACCCACCAGCGGCGTGGTGACCGGACGGATCGCCTACAAGCTCGGCAGAGATTTCTCGATCTCGCTGCGGCCCAGCTATATCTTCGGCAACCGCGACCTGCAGGGCAACGACAACGACGAAGGGGAATTCCAGATGCCGCTCACGGTGGACCTCTTCCGCAAAGCCCTGGTTTCCCCCTATCTGGGCGGCGGCATCGCCACAAACACCGACTCCACGGGCAGCACAAACCCAATGCTGACCGGTGGTGTGGACATCAACATCACCCGCAACATCGTGCTGGGATTCAATCTCAACTACATCTTCCAGACCGACATCGACGACACCGATTGGCAAGGCATGAGCCTGCTCTATCTGCGCTTCTGAGCCCAGTTCGTTCTCAGGAATCCGTCTCGGCCACCGCGTGCACCGCCTGGGCGATTGCCGCACGCTGCTCCGGGTCGTAGCCCCAGCGATCGAGGAAGGCCCGATCCTCCCCCTCACCATCGCGGGCAGCCCTCAGGAGCGTTTCCAGGCGTGCCTTCACCGCCTGCGGCTCCAGCTGGCGCAACAGTTCGCGGCTGCGGGCCTGCACCCGCGCAGAGGCGGCCTGGCGCTCGGCGTCACCGGCGCGGCCGTGGGCCAGCACCATGGCCGTGCTCATCGCCAGGTTGCGGGCGGTCAGGTCCACCACCCCGTCCCCGGCGAGACGGAGCTGCATCACCAACACCTCCGGCAGCCGGTCCATCAGAGGGGCCTCGCCGGTGAGGGCCACCACGAAGAAGCCGCGGGCCCCATCGCGATGGGCCACGAGGGCGCCGACCCGATCGGCGAGCACCTCATCGCTGAGCTCACCCGCCTCCCAGGCGGCCAGCCATTGGCCGCTCTGTTCGATCGCGTCGGCGAAGGGGAGGGCGGGGGAAGCGTCTGAGGCGGACATGGCGGGGAGGGAGGGGGCGCGGCCCCCGAACCGGCACGGCGCGACCCTATCCCCGGGCGGTGCCAAGGTGTGGGGATGGACCCCCTGCCGTTGCCCCCTGCCCTGCCAGAGCCCCCCCCGGGCTTCCGCTCCGGCTTTGTGGCCCTGATCGGCCGGCCCAACGTGGGCAAGTCGACCCTGCTGAACCGGTTGGTGGGCGAGAAGGTGGCGATCACCTCCCCGGTGGCCCAGACCACCCGCAACCGGCTGCGGGCGATCCTCACCACCGCCGAGGCCCAGCTCGTGCTGCTGGACACCCCGGGCATCCACAAGCCCCAGCACCTGCTTGGCGAGCGGCTGGTGCGCAGCGCCCGCTCCGCCATCGGCGAGGTGGATCTGGTGCTCCTGCTGGTCGACGGCAGCGTGCCGGCGGGCCGCGGGGACGCCTTCATCGTTGAGCTGCTGCGCCAGGGCCGCACGCCCGTGCACGTGGCCCTGAACAAGAGCGATCGCACCGGCGCCGACGCCGAGGAGCACGCGGCCAGCTACCGGGCCCTGATGCCCGACTGGCCGCTGCACCGCTGCAGTGCCCTCACCGGTGCGGGCTGCGACACCCTGGTCGAGGCCCTGAGCGCCGGCCTTCCCCCCGGCCCCATGCTCTATCCGCCGGATGCGGTGAGCGACCAGCCGGAGAAACTGCTGCTGGCGGAGCTGATCCGGGAGCAGGTGCTGCAGCACACCCGCGAGGAGGTGCCCCATTCGGTGGCGGTGGCGATCGAGCGGATCGAGGAGATGGAGGGCAGCGGCCGGGCCCCACGCACGGCGGTGCTGGCGACGGTGCTTGTGGAGCGCAGCAGCCAGAAGGGAATCCTGATCGGCCAGGGGGGCCGCATGCTGCGCACAATCGGCCAGGGGGCCCGCCTGCAGATGCAGAAGATCTTCGAGGGTTCGGTGCACTTGGAGCTGTTCGTCAAGGTGGTGCCCAACTGGCGTCGCCATCCCGGCCGCCTGACGGAGTTGGGCTACCGGGGGGACTGAGGATTTAGCCATGGGCTGGCCGGACCTAGCATCGCGGCCCACAGCGGGGGAGGAGCGTGTCGATCCTGTTGTTTGCTGACCCGGCCTGCGTGTTCATCCGCATCGGCAAGACCGGCTCCAGCTCGGTGGTGAAGGGGCTGTTCGGCGGAGCGCGCAAGGCTGCCGTCATTTCAAAGGAACGACGCGCAGTTGCGCCGCAGCCTCACTCTTGACGTGTTGATGGACATCCTGGAGGGGGCCCCGCCCCACGAAGAGATCGGTCTGCGCAACAAGATTCGCGGGCACTCTTTACCGATGAGCACAGCGGATCTGCATCTCGATCGTTGTGATTTTCTTGGCCGTTTCCCATGCTTCGAGCGCGGCTACCGGCAGGTGGCCGGCCGGCTGGGCCTCAGCGTCGCCCAGCGAGCGCGGGCGGAGCGGATCTCCGCCGAGGACCTGGCCCGCTTCGTCTATCGGTTCGACGCCTGATCCCAGGCCGGCGCGGGGATCGGGGAGACTGGAGGGGTCCGCTCCACCGCCGCTGATCCGCGCCCATGACCGAGAGCGCCTTTCCCCCCCACGACCTGACGGGCTTCCTGCGGCTGTGCGCCGGCGAATGGCTGGCCCTGCGCAGTTCGTTGACGCTGGATGCGCCGGCGGTCGCTGAGGACGAGGAGAGCTGGCACCGCTCCGAGCGCGGTGCGTTGCAGATCCTGTTTCTTGAGCCCCTGGGCGACGACGATGCCGGGGGCCTGGAGATCCAGCCCCCGCAGAGTCCCATCCGGCGCTTGCGCTTCCGCGCCGGCGGCTCCTACGGCAGCGAGGGAGCCAGCGGGGCGGAAGGAGCCGGCGGGCAGTGGCAGCTCTGGCCAGACGGCAGCCTGGAGCTCTGGGAGTGGGACGGGGAGCGGGAGATCCGCGAGCGCCTCTGGTTCACCCAACCGAATCTGCGGTTGCGCGCCACGGTGGCGAGCTGCGCCGGCGGCAGCCCCGGCCAGGCCAGCTTCAGCTCCGAGATCCGCCGGGTGAGCCGGCCACCGGCCGCCTGATCGGCCCGCAAGCCCCCATGGCCCCGATGCGCGTTGATGTGATCAGCCTGGTGCCCGAGGCGTTCGAGCCTCTGCTGGGCGCCGGCGTGATCGGCCGGGCCTTCGCCGCCGGCATCGCCTCCTTGCACCGCCACAACCCCCGCGACTTCGCCACCGATCGCTACCGCAAGGTGGACGACGAGCCCTACGGGGGAGGGGCGGGCATGGTGCTCAAGCCCGAGCCGGTGTTCGCGGCGTTCGAGTCGCTGCCAACGGCCCCCCGGCGGAGGGTGCTGCTGATGAGCCCCCAGGGCCGGCCGCTGCAGCAGGCGGATCTGCGGCGCTGGGCCACGGAGTGCGACCAGCTGGTGCTGCTGTGCGGCCACTACGAGGGATTCGACGAGCGGATCCGCTCCCTGGCCGATGAGGAGGTGTCGATCGGCGATTTCGTGCTGACCGGCGGCGAACTGCCGGCCATGGTGGTGATCAACGGGGTGGTGCGGCTGCTGCCGGGAACGGTGGGCACGGCCGCATCGCTGGAGGAGGAGAGCCACAGCGACCTGTTGCTGGAGCACCCGCACTACACGCGTCCCGCGGAGTTCCGGGGCCTGGAGGTCCCGCAGGTGCTGCGCAGCGGCGACCACGGCGCCATCGCCCGCTGGCGCTCCGAGCAGCAGCAACAGCGCACCCGCGAGCGGCGTCCGGATCTGTGGCATCGCTGGCTGCGCGAGCGGGGGGAGGGGCAACTCCCCGCCCCGGAGGCCGATCTCAGCGCTCCGAGGGCGCAGGAAGATCCAGGCCCCCCGCCCGGGGGGTGAGCTGCAGGGCGGCCATCCGCACCAGCTCCGACCCGCTGACGCCGAGCTTGGCGACGATGTTCTTGCGGTGGGTCTCCACGGTGCGCTGGGAGAGATGCAGCTGTGCCGCGATCTCCCGACTGCTCTGGCCGCGGCCGATGAGCGCGAAGATCTCCTCCTCGCGCTGGGTGAGCCGGCGCATGGCGGCGGGGGGCGGATCCTCCACCAGGGCCACCCCGTCGGCCACGCAAGCCTCGGCGCGCCGCTGGCGCACAATCTCGGCGATCTCCAGGCTGAGGGTGCCGTAGGCGCGGGTTTTGTCGACCACCGCGTGCAGCATCGGCTGCAGGTGGGAGGGGCAGACGAAGCTGCTGGCCTCACCGGAGAGCACGATCACGCGGGCGGAGGGGGCCACCTCCTGGAGGGCCTCGGCCACCTCCAGACCGCGGCCATCGGGGAGGGCCAGGTCGAGGATCAGCACGTCCGGGCGCTGTTGCCCGCAGACCGCCCGCCCCTCGGCGACCGTGAGCGCGGTGCCGACCACGTCGAGGCCCTCATTGCCGCGCAGCATGGCAACGAGAAGTTGCAGAAACATTACTTGATCTTCAACAACGACACATCGCAGAGAGAAGTGCGAAGAATCTCGGATCATTTTGGTCGATTACAAATTGGTAACAACAGGCTGACGAAAGGGCCGGAAGTTCCTCGGCAACTTTCGCGAGAGTGCACAGCGGAGAAATACCGACTTATGGGTACTGACATCGGCATCGAGATTGAAAACACTCGTAGAAGGTTCCACCTCGCTTCCCCAACCATGGCCTCCTTCCGTTTCGGTCCCTTCCAGCTCAATCCCGATCAGACCCTCTGGGAGGGCGACACCCTTGTGCACCTCTCGCCGATGCAACGGCGGATGCTGCACTGCTTCTGCCGCCACCCCAAGCAGGTGCTCAGCAAAAATCAGCTGATGCAGGACGTCTGGGGCCACCAGGAGGTGAGCGAGGTGAGCCTGGCGCGCACGGTGCATGGTCTTCGTCGCAAGCTGGCGGAAACGAAAGCTTCCGGTGATCTTATCCGAAATGTCTACGCAGAGGGCTACATCTTTACCCAGAACGTCGAGGAATTGAGCGGCGGCTCACCGTCCCGCAGCCTGCGCGCCTGAGCCTTGCGGTCCCTCGGGGCCCTTGCGCCCCCATTCCTGGCTCCAACCCCCCAGATTCGCCCCATCCGCGGGCGATACTGGGGGGTTTTTCACGCTCGCTTCGGTGCCATGCAGCTGCGGATCGGCAATGGGTACGACATCCACCGGCTGGTGAGCGGCCGACCGCTGATCCTGGGGGGCGTCAGCCTGAGCCACCCGGAGGGACTGGGCCTCGACGGCCACAGCGACGCCGATGTGCTGGTGCATGCCCTGATGGACGCCCTGCTCGGCGCCCTCGGGCTCGGCGACATCGGCCGCCATTTCCCCCCCGAGGAGGAGCGCTGGAAGGGGGCCGACAGCCTGGTCCTGCTCGCGCGCGTGATGGAGCTGGTGCGGGAACGGGGCTGGCAGGTGGTCAACGTCGACACGGTGGTGGTGGCCGAGCGCCCCAAGCTGCGCCCCCATATCGAGGCGATGCGGGCCTCGATCGCCCGCCAGCTCGGGGTGGCGGTGGAGCAGGTGGGGGTCAAGGCCACCACCAACGAGCGGCTCGGCCCCACCGGCCGGGAAGAGGGCATCGCCTGTCACGCGGTGGCCCTGCTGGAGCGGGCGGGGAACGCGCAGATCCCTTAAAGTATCGAAACGTTTCGTTTCAAAGATGCTTTCCGGCCTCCGCCAAGCCCAAGCCCCTGCCCCAGCAGCAGCCCTCACCGCTGCCCTCGGCGACCGCGATGCTGGTGGCCTTGGCTTCGGCGAGCCGGTGCTGGTGCCCGGATTTGACGCCTCCCTCACCGCCTTCGCCGATCCCGATGGCGCCCTGGAGGTGGCGGTGATCGAGCACCTGCGGGTGCGGGTGTGGGCCGATGCCCGTGCCGCCTGGCTGCACGCCGAGGCCCTCAGCTGGGAACCATGGCTCCGCCAGCAGGCCGGCTACCTGGGCCGCGAGCTTCGCTGGGATGCCGAGCGGGAAGAGGGAGTGCTGCTGATCCGCTGGGCCAGCCGCGAGCAGTGGAAGGCCATCTCTGATGATGAGGTCGCACGGGTGCAGGTCCGTTTTGAGGCCCTGGCCCGGCGCGCGTTGGGCGGCGCTCCGGCGACAGACCACCCCCTGCCAGCCAACCCCTTTCCCCTGGTCCACGCCAGTGAGCTGGAACCCCGATCCCTCGCCGTCACCTGAGGCTCGGCTCGACCTCGGCCGCCGCAGCCGGCTCGGCATGGTCGAGGCGATCTGGGGGCAGGACAAAAGCGCAGCCCAGATTGCCTCGATCCTGCGGGAGCTCCACGGGGCCCGGGAACTGGCGCTGGTCACCCGGGTGAGCCCAGCGAAGGTGCGTGCGGTGGAGCGGGAGCTGGCGCGGCTGCATCCCGATCTGGCCATGCCTCTGCACCACTACCCCGAGGCCCGCTGCCTGGTGAGCCCCTCGCCTCCCCCCGCCATCCCGGCCCTGGGGGAGGTGGTGGTGCTGGGGGGCGGCAGCAGCGACCGCACGGTTGCCTGCGAGGCGCGGCTGGCCCTGGCCTGCCACGGGGTGGCAACCCGGCTGGTGCTGGATGTGGGGGTGGCCGGGCTACACCGGCTGCTCGATCAGCTGGAGGGGTTGCGCGGGGCGCGGGTGCTGATCGCCTGCGCGGGCATGGAGGGCGCCCTGCCCACGGTGCTGGCGGGGTTGCTGCCCCAGCCGGTGATCGGGGTGCCGGTTTCGGTGGGCTACGGGGTAAGTGCCGGGGGCATGGCGGCCCTGCACGGCATGCTCGCGAGCTGCGCGCCAGGGCTGACCGTGGTGAACGTCGACAACGGCTACGGGGCGGCCATGGCCGCCCTGCGCATCCTGCAAGGCCTCAGAGGTGTTGGAGCTGGGGATAGGCCGTAAGCAGCTCCTCGGTGCTGAGCACCTCGCCGGCGCCCTCCGGTTGCCAGATCACTTCCAGGGCCAGCAGATCGTCGGCCCCGATGGCCCCGAGCTTCTGCAGGGAGTCGCGGAGGTCTTCGGCGGTGCTGCAGCCCTTGAGGTCGAGCCGGCGGCGGCCGGCCACCAGCAGGGTGACGGCGATGAAATCGCTGGTGGCATCGCTGCTGCCGGCGCGGGGCCCGGCGGCCTCGGCGCTGCGACGGCCGGCGACGTTAAGGGTGAGCTCGCGGCTGAGTTTGCTGCGCTCTTGCACCGAGAGGCGGTTAAAGGTGCTCTCGGCGCTGGCGAAGGGCACCTGGCCCTCCTCGAGGTTGGCGTAGACCCACAGCTCCGGGTTGCGCAGCAGCGACAGGCTGGTTTCCTGCAACACCCGCTGCAGGCCCTCACTGTTGGAGGTATCGGCGCTCACGGCCATGCGACGCAGGTCGGCCTGGAGCTCCCGCGCCGAGGCGAGCAGGCCCACCTGCAGCTGGGCGATCGCCACGGGGCCATCGCTGCTGTTGCTCGAGCCGGCGGACTCGCCGCCGGAGGGCAGGGCCTGGCCGGCGCCCCGGAAGGCGTTCACCAGCAGCCCGACGATCGCCATCAGCACCATCAGGCCGAAGAGACCGCCGCCGAAGCCGAACATCGGCACCAGGAAGGGGAAGCCGATCCCGCCACCGAAGCCACCGCCGTAGTAACCACCGGAATAGCCGCCGCCGGGATAGCCGCCGCCGTAGCTGCGACCACCACCACCGCGGTAGCTGCCACCGCCGTAGTTGCGGGGGCCGGAGGGGGCGGAGCGGAAGCTGCCGCCACCGATGCGTCCACCGCTGGCCGCGTCCGCTGGATGGGGCAGGGTGAACAGCAGGCCGCTCACCAGCACGGGCACGGCCAGCCAGCTGGCCACGCGCCGCAGCAGTCGGGCAGACATCGCATCGAACGAAGAGATGGCTGAAATCTAGGAACCCCCCCCCACGATGGTGACCACCTCGAGCGCATCGGATTCCACCACCGGCTGCGCCCCCCAGCGCTCGCGGGGCAGGATCTCGCCGTTGAACTCCACCACCACCAGGCGGGGCTGATAGCCGATCGCCGGGAGCAGGGCCTGCAGGTTGAGACCTCCGGAAACGCGGCGCTCCTCGCCGTTCAGCCGGATCGTGATGGTGGTGCCATCGCCCGGTGGCTGACCAGGGGCCCCGCTCATGGCGTCACCTCCTCCCCCAGGACCGCCAGCAGGGCCGCGGTGGCCGCAGCGGGATCGGGGGCGCCGGTGATGGCGCGCACCACCGCCACCCGTTCAGCCCCGGCCTGGCGGACCGCCGCCAGGTTGGTGGCATCGATGCCGCCGATGGGGAAGAAGGGGATCGGCGACTCCGCCGCCGCGGCCCGCACGTAGGCCAGCCCCACCGGCTCCCGGCCCGGCTTGGTGGGGGTGGCGTGCACCGGGCCGACGCCCACGTAGTCGCTGCCCTCGGCCACCGCGGCGCGCAGCTGCTCGAGGCCATGGGTGCTGCGACCGATCAGCCGGTCCGGCCCCAGCAGGCGGCGGGCCACGGCCACCGGCAGATCCCCCTGGCCGAGGTGGACCCCATCGGCCTCCACCGCCAGGGCCAGATCGATGCGGTCGTTGATCAGGAACAGGGCGCCATGGTCGGCGCAGAGGCGGCGCAGGCGCTGGGCCTGGGCGAGGCGCTCCCGATCCTCCAGGCCGGCCTCGGGCTTGGCCCGGTACTGCACCAGCCGCAGGCCGGCGCCAAGGGCCTCGGCCACCACCCGCTCCAGCTCCGGCACCGGGCTGGTGACCAGATAGAGGCGGCAACGGGCCAAACGGCGGCGCAGCTCCTCCGCGGCGCTGGGGCCGGCCCGCAGCAGCGCCACCTCCAGGTCGTAAAGGCAGTAGCGGATGGCGGCGGCCTCCGCCGCCAGGGGCGGGTCGACGCCGCGGCCGAATTCCTCCAGCACCCGCAACGCCTCCTGCACCCGGCCGGCGTTGGCGGCGAGCACCTGCTCCGGGCTGTGGCGCTCCGCCTGGGCGGGGTGGCCGAGGCCATTGGCCGGATCATCGGCGGTGTGGCGGGCGAGCTTGTAGCGGCGGTGGTGGAGCTGGCCGAGGCGCTGGCGCAGATCCTTGCAGCGGGCCACCAGGTCGGGGCGGTCGAGGGCGAAGCGGGCCCAGTCCTCCAGTACCCGCAGTCCCTCGCGGGCGCGGTCGAGGTTGGCGTCGAGCAGCCGCTCGATCGCTGGGTCGGCGGGGACGGCCGGCGCGAGGGGATCGGGGGCGGAAGTCGTCACGGGGGGATGGCGAAGGCGACGGGGGCGGTCGGGTGTGGCACAACCTGCCCAAGACTTCCTGTCTAGGGTGTAAGTGCTCCGGTACGCCCGATGGCCGATCCTCCCAGCAACTCCGATCCCAGCGGCGCCGACAACCCGATGCTGGTGTTGGTGTCGGGAATCCTGCTGCTCGGGGGCATCGCCGCCTTCATCGGCTGGGGCCTCACCCACGCCTACCCCGGCGGCTGATCGGCCAGAAGCCTCGTGGCTTCAGCGGCATCCGCTCCGATCTGGGCGCTGAGGGCCTCGAGGCTCTCGAATCGGCACTGACGCCGCAGCAGCGCCACCGGCTCCACCAGCAGGCTCTGGCCGTCGAGCTCCAGGCTGCGGTGGAGTTGGTGCACCTCCACCGCCGACGGAGCGAGCGGATCGACGGTGGGCTGGGGGCCCAGGTTCATCACCGCCGCCATGGGGGGCTGGGGGACCAACCCCGGCTCCGCCTCCAGCAGCCAGGCCCGGGCCGCATAGACCCCCTCCAGGGGCAAAAATTTGCGGCCATCCACCTGCAGGTTGGCGGTGGGCCAGCCCAGGGTCCGCCCCAGCCCGCGGCCCCGCACCACCCGGCCGCGGAAGCGGTAGGGACGTTCCAGCAGGCGGGCGGCCGCCGCCAGGTCGCCGCCGGCCAACGCCGCGCGGATGCGGCTGCTGCTCAGCCGCCCCTCGCCGTCGGCCAGGATCGGCACCACCTCCACGGCGATGCCGAAGGCCTCCCCCAGGCGCTGTAGCTCCTGCACATCGCCGCTGCGGCCAGCGCCGAAGCGGAAGTTCTCCCCCACCGCCAGGCGCCGGGCCTGCAGCGAGTCGACGAGCACCTGGCGCACGAAGGCCTCCGGCGTGAGGGCCGCCAGGGCGGTGTCGAAGGGCACCAGCACCAGCTGGTGGATGCCCAGGGGTGCGAGCAGATCGAGCTGCTCCTCCGGCAGATCGAGCCGCAGCCGCACCTCGCCGCGCAACACCTCACGGGGATGGGGCCAGAAGCTCACCACCGTGGGCACCAGCCCCTCGGCCTCCACCGCCGCCCCCGTGACGGCCGTGATCAGACATCGATGGCCCCGGTGAAGTCCGTCGAAACTGCCCAGCGCGATGGCGGTGGGGCGCAGGGCGTCGCGGGGACCGTGAAACGGAATCAAGGACCGGGGAAAAAGGACCGAAGGGAACGATCGGGGGGAGTTGTGCTCGCCGTGGCGATCCTCCCATGGCAAGTTTGGGGGACCACCCCGGGGATCGATGGCCGACCCGCTCGACCTGCAGCGCATCTCCTTCGCCCTGCGCCGCATCGGCTGGGTGCGCTTCTGGATCCAGCTGGTGCTGGCCGTGGTGGTGGTGGGGGTGCTGATCTTCAACAACATCGGCGGCCAGATCGCCTCCCGCGCCGACCGGGCCCTGGGGCTGGGCCCCGGCCTCTCGCTGACCACCCTCTCGTTCTTCGTGCTCTGCTGGAGCCTCTGGCACGGCTGGCTGGTGGTGCGCTGCGGCCGCGCCCTGGGCTCGCCGGTGCGCCCGAGCAAGGGGGAGACAGCCCGCCTGCTCAAGCGCGGCATCCTGGCCGACCTGGCGGGCCTCAGCCTGGCGGCGGTGGGCTACCAGGCCCTGGCCGGCAGCCTGTTCGTGCAGGCCTCCATGCAGGCGGGCTTCGCCTTCGGCGGCGTGATGACCACTCCGGGCGGCCGCATCACCAATTACCCGATCACCTCCCTGGAGATGCTCAGCGTGCTGAGCAACACCCAGGTGCTCTTCGCCCACCTGATCGGCCTGGGCATGAGCCTCTGGCTGCTGCAGCGGATCTACCGGCGCGCCTGAGGGCCGGGGCCAGCCGCCAGGGCCTCCGGCGGCGGTAGCCGATCCGGGCGACCCCGCCAGAACAGTTCGGGCTGCAGGGGCACCAGGGCGGCGCCGCCCTCCCGGATCCAGGCCACATCCGAGGGCCAGTCGGCCGGTTCGGGCAGGGCCGGCTCCAGCTCATCCACCACCTCGCCCGCCAGCCAGTAGTAGGTGCGCCCGCGGGGATCGACCCGCCGGTCGAACTGGTCGCGGTAGCGGCGCACGGCGGTGCGGCACCAGCGCAGGGGACCGATCCGCTCCGGCGGCAGGGCGGGCACATTGAGGTTGAGCAGCAGGCCGGGGGGCCAACCGGCGGCCAGCATCCCCTCCGCCACATCAAGGGCCAGGCGGGCGGCGGCATCGAACTGGCGCCACTGGAAATCGGCGCTGCTCACCGCCAGGGCCGGCAGCCCCTCGATCGTGCCCTCCATCGCCGCCGACACGGTGCCCGAATAGAGCACGTCGGTGCCGAGGTTGGGGCCGTGGTTGATGCCGGAGAGCACCAGCTCGGGCGGCTCCTCCAGCAGGCGGAACAGGCCGAGCTTGACGCAGTCGGACGGGTTGCCGCTACAGGCCCAGGCGGTAACGCCAGGGGCGAACAGCTCATCGGCCCGCTCCGCCCGCAGGGGGGTCTGGAGGGTGAGGCCGTGGCCGGTGGCCGAGCGCTCCTGGTCGGGGCAGACCACGGTGACCCGGTGCCCGCGCCCCACCGCCTCTGCAGCCAGGGCCTGGATGCCGTCGGCAAACACCCCGTCGTCGTTGCTGAGCAGGATGCGGAGCGGAGGCATCGGCGGCGGTGCGGACCGGGCAGGTCAAACGCTAGGCGGGGCGATGGCGGCCGCTGCCTACAGTCGGGGCCCTGAGCCCTCCCCTGCCGCCGTGAGCGCCACCGTCAGCCTGCAGCAGCTCACCGACCAGCTCGCCGCGCTGGAGGCCGAAGCCGCCGCCGCGATTGCCACCGCGGCCGATCCGGCGGCCCTGGAGGACCTGCGGGTGGGGCTGCTGGGCAAAAAGGGGCGGCTCTCGGCGGTGCTGGGGGCGATGGGGCGACTGAGCGGCGACGAGCGGCCGCTGGTGGGCGAGCGGGCAAACCGGCTCAAGCAACAGCTGCAGGCCCTGCTCGGGGAGCGGCAGGAGGGCATGCGCAGCGAGGCGCTGCGCCAGCGGCTGGAGCGGGAGCGGCTCGACGTGACGGCGCCGCCCAGCTTCGTGCCGCCGGGCCACCGCCATCCGCTGATCGCCACCATCGAGGAGATCACCGACATCTTCGCGGGGCTGGGCTACCGGGTATCGGAGGGGCCCGAGATCGAGACCGACCACTACAACTTCACCGCCCTCAACATCCCGCCCCACCACCCGGCGCGGGACATGCAGGACACGTTTTATCTGTCACCCGGCGCCGATGGCGGCGAGCGGCTGCTGCGCACCCACACCTCGCCGGTGCAGATCCGCTTCCTGGAGCAGAACCCTCCGCCGGTGCGGGTGGTGGCCCCCGGCCGGGTGTTCCGGCGCGATGCGGTGGATGCCACCCATTCGCCGGTGTTCCACCAGGTGGAAGTGCTGGCGCTGGATGAGGGGCTCGATTTCAGCCACCTGCGCGGCACGGTGATGGCCTTCCTCAAGAGTTTCTTCGGCGACCTGCCGGTGCGCTTCCGGGCCAGCTACTTCCCCTTCACCGAACCCTCGGCGGAGGTGGATGTGCAGTGGCGGGGCCGCTGGCTGGAGGTGATGGGTTGCGGCATGGTCGATCCGGCGGTGCTGGAGGGTCTGGGCCTGGATCCGCAGCGCTGGAGCGGCTTTGCCGCTGGCCTGGGGGTGGAGCGGTTCTGCATGGTGCGCCACGGCATCGACGACATCCGCCGGCTCTACACCAGCGATCTGCGCTTCCTTGAGCAGTTCTGAGGGGGCGGTTTCGAGGGGGGATGCACACCCGGCGGGGCCGCAGGCAGGGGCGAGTTATTTAATAGCAACAACGCAGTAATTCAAGCGGAGCGGCCATACTTTCCACCGCCCGGAAAAAAGCAAATAGATCCTCAAAACCAGCACATATCTCCCGAAGCGTGCTAGCTTGACTTCTCTGTCGCACGAGCGGGTGTCCCGGGTCGGCCTGATCGTTAACGATGGCAAGGAGCTGGCCCTCGCCACCGCCGACGCCATCGAGCGCCGCCTGGCCGCCGCGGGCCTCACGGCGGTGCGGGTCAGCAGCGCCGGTGGGGTGGTGGGCTTCGCCAATCCCGACCAACACCTGCGCGCCCGGGGCTATGCCGCCTGCGTGCCGGCCTCCTTCGATGCGGAGATGCCCCTGGCGTTGGTGCTCGGCGGCGATGGCACCGTGCTCTCCGCCGCCCGCCAGACGGCCCCGATCGGCGTGCCGATTCTTACGATCAACACCGGCCACCTGGGCTTTCTGGCGGAGGCCTATCTCAAGGATCTTGACCAGGCCCTCGACCAGTTGGTGGAAGGCCGCTGGTCGGTGGAAGAGCGCTCCATGATGGTGGTGAGCGTGATGCGGGGCGACCAGCGCCGCTGGGAGGTGCTCTGCCTCAACGAGATGGCCCTGCACCGCGAGCCGCTCACGAGCATGTGCCACTTCGAGATCGCCATCGGCCGCCACGCGCCGGTGGACATCGCCGCCGACGGGGTGATTCTCTCCTCCCCCACCGGCTCCACCGCCTATGCCCTGAGCGCCGGCGGGCCTGTGATCACGCCCGACTGCCCGGTGCTGCAGCTCACCCCCATCGCCCCCCACTCCCTGGCCTCGCGGGCCCTGGTGTTCAGCGACCGCGAACCGGTGACGATCTTCCCGGCCACGCCCGAGCGGCTGATGATGGTGGTGGACGGCAGTGCCGGCTGTTACATCTGGCCCGAAGATCGGGTGCTGATCCGCCGCAGCGAACATCCGGCCCGGTTTGTGCGCCTGGCCGACCACGAGTTCTTCCAGGTGCTGCGCAACAAGCTCGGCTGGGGCCTGCCCCATGTGGCCAAGCCCGGCGGCAACGGCGGGGCCCCGGAACCGCAGGCGAGCCCGGTTCGCGAGGGGGTGGCGTGAGCACGGCCGGGCCGGAGGGCAGCAGCGACGACGGCCAGGGTGCCCGGGTGCTCTTGGTTGGTGAAGAAGCCACGAGCCTCGGGCCCCGCCTGGCGCTTTCCGGCTACAGCCCCCTCAGCGAGGGAGCGGGCGACCAGGGCAGCGACCAGGGCAGCGGGCGGAGCCGCGACGGTGGCCGGCCCGCGGCGGTGCTGTTGGCTCCGGGCAGCGAAACCAGCCTGCCGGGGCTGCGCCAGCGCTGGGGGGCGGTGCCGATCCTTCTGGGGCTGCGGGCGGATTCGATCCTGGAGCGGGCCCGCTGCCTGGCCAGCGGCGCTGACGACTTCTGGCTGCCCGAGCGCCCCCCCAGCGACCTGCTCACCCGCCTGCGCCTGCACCTGGGCCTGGCCGAGCGGCAACGCAGCGCTGGGCGGCTAGCGGCGGCCCCCGCAGCCGCAGCCCCGGCGGCGGCGCCCCCCTCCGTGGGCCTGGCCCCCATCGCCGAACTGCGCCTGGGGGATCTACGGCTCGACCCCCTGCGGCGGCTGGCTCGCCGCGGCGACCACGCCCTGCCCCTCACCGAGCGCGAATACCAGCTGCTGCTCCTGCTCCTGCGCCACCCCGGCGAGGTGGTGAGCCGCGAGCGGATCCTGACCACGATCTGGAATGAGGGGGGCAGCAGCGGCGCCAGCAACGTGATCGAGGTGTACGTGCGTTACCTGCGCCAGAAGCTTGAGCAGCACGGGGGTCGGCGGCTGATCCACACCGTGCGCGGCCAGGGCTACTGCCTGGCGGAGCGCTGGCCCCCCGCCGCCCCCCGCGGATGAAACGCTGCCCGCCACGGATGAAACGCCACCCCCGGCTGCGGCGCCCCGCTGCGGCGCTGGGCCTGGCCCTCGGCACCTGGCTGGGGCTCTGGGAAGCCACCGCCGCCGGCGAGGGCCCGCCGATGGTGCTGCCCGTAACGGCGCGCTGGTGCCTGGGCCCCGCCGGCTCGCCCCCCTGCATCGGCCTGGAGGTGCCCCAGGGCGAGCGCCAGTACGCCTGGGGCCTGCAGCAGCGGCCCCGCCTGCCCCCCCTGCGGGGCATGTGGTTCCGCTTTGATCCGCCGGTGCCGGCCCGCTTCTGGATGCACCGCACCCCCGAACCGCTCGACATGCTGTTCGTACGCAACGGCCGCGTTGTGGCGATCGAGGCCGCCACCCCCTGCCCGCGCCTGCCCTGCCGCAGCTACGGGCCGGAGGAGCCGGTGGATGGGGTGGTGGAGCTGGCCGCCGGCGAGGCGGAGCGGCTAGGGCTGGTGGTGGGCAGCCCGGCGCCGATCGAAACCCAACCGCCCGCCCCGCCGGCGGAACCCCTCAGATCCGGGCGCCACAAAGCACCAGCACCGGGTTAAGGGGCGCCAGCCGGGTGCCGTCCGCCAGGGGGACACCGCGCCAGCTCTGGTGTTGGCTCACCGACACCGCCAGGCCTTCGTGGTGCAGCACGGGCCGCAACTCCGCCAACGCCTCCACGGTGGCCAGGGGGATCACCACCCGTCCGCCGGGCCGCAGCCGCGCCAGCACCGCCGCCAACACCGCCGCCCTCTCGCGGCCGCCGCCGCCGAGCAGCACCCGGTCGGGGTCGGGCAGATCGGCGAGCCGCTGCGGGGCCGCCCCCTCCACCACCCCGGCGGGCCGCACCCCCAGCCGGGCGGCGTTGGCCTCAATCAGGGCCCGGGCCCCGGGGCGCCGCTCCAGGGCCCAGAGCTGCAGGGCGGGCCGCAGCCGCAGGGCCTCCAGGCCGATCGAGCCCACGCCGGCGCCCAGGTCCCAGAGCACACCGCGGGCGGGCAGCTGCAGATCGGCGAGGAGCTGGATGCGCAGCTCGCGCTTGGTCATCAGCCCCGGGTGGTCGGCGTGCTGGAGCCAGAGACCATCGTCGAGGCCGAACAGGGGCAGGGCCTCTGGGTCGGGGGGCGGGGGGGACTGGGCGATCAGCAGCACCAGATGGAGCGGATCGAGGTCGGCCGGCAGGGGATCGGCCGGCTCCAGCCGCTGCAGCCGCTCAGCCGGATGGCCCAGCCGTTCCGCCAGCCAGAGCGCATAGGCGGCCTCGAGGCCGGAGGCGCGCAACACGGTGCGCACCTCGGCGGCACCGCCGCGGCCGGGATCGGTG
>CAIVPT010000020.1 GCA_903907855.1 uncultured Synechococcaceae cyanobacterium
CTCGATGCCCGGGTGCTTGGCTCGCACCACATCGCGGAAGTAGGTCGTCACCTTCATGGGGGCATTCTCCCCCGGTGGCGGGACAGGCACCGGCGGAACCCCCCGCACCGCAACCGCTCTGGGCGACAGGGCCGATCAGCAGGCATGAGCCGTCGGCACCAGCCGACAAATCCCCGGCCGGCCGACACCGAGAAGCGCGGGGCTCAGGCAGCAATACCCCAGGAACGCAGCACCCCCAGGAGACCCAGCAGTCCCCG
This sequence comes from uncultured Synechococcaceae cyanobacterium, assembly GCA_903907855.1. Lineage (GTDB taxonomy): Bacteria > Cyanobacteriota > Cyanobacteriia > PCC-6307 > Cyanobiaceae > Cyanobium. Next base: position 258 of record CAIVPT010000020.1, read on the forward strand.
GATCCAGCCACGGGCCTGGCGAGCCCCTCACCCAGCAATGCCCTCACCACCACAGCCGCGCCAGGGCTGACGCAAGCGCCTGCGGCGCCCTGGCGCGGCCACGGCGGCGGGGCGTGGGGTCGGTGTTCCTCGCCATCCACCCATGGCCTCCTCCGCCCTCTGCTGCCCGGTCCGTCAGGTGCTCGTGCACGTCTATCCCGGCAGCAGCAAAGCCTGGTCTGAGCCCCGCGTCACGGTTCACATCGGCCGCCGTGGTCGGCCGGTGCAGAAGCCACGGCTCATGCCCCTGCTCACCGCCCTCTCGGTGGCCCGCAAGCTGCAGGCGGCGGGGGTAGGCACCGTTTCGGTGCTCTGAGCCCCAGCGAGACGGGCGGTGGCGATGGTGCCGTTGATGGTCTCGTACACCGTGCTGCCCTGGCGCCAGGGAGGAGGAACAGCTGGCAAGCGGTGAGCGCATCCCTGTTCTGCCCTAAACCCGGACCGCACCCAGCAGCCCAGCAAGACCATTCCCTCCTCCGGGGTACTGACGCTATGGAAGAAATCGATCCAGACCGAGGAATCGACGACGATCAAGGCACCTTCAACGCCACCGCTGGTTCGTCCCGCTGATCCGCGTTGCGTTGCTGAGCTTTCCGATCCCCCTCCCAGGGCAGCGGAACCATCGTGCGCAGACCCAGCTTCACCACTTCGCGCCTGCTGCGGGCCAAGGTCCCGGTCCTGGACGGGGCGGGGCAGGAGGTCCAAACAGTGGGGCCGTCGGCGTCGCAGCGGCTCTGTAGGGCGTGGGCGACGGCATGCCCGGCGCCCCCTCGGCCCGAAAGCTCCGACCAGGCCGGGGGAGGCGCGACATCATGAATGGACAGTGAGGATATCGGCACAAGGGTGCCTTCGCCTGGGGGCGGCCCTTCTTAGAAGAGGTGCGAATTTTTTCACATCAATGCGCTCAAGAACATTTTTTTCTTTGGCCGTCGTGGCCAGCTCTGCGGCCTTGTGCCTCGCACCCAACCCCGCTGAGGCTTCAACGTCCCAGGTCACAGTTAATGGCACCACCTACGACGTGACCACCTTTACTGGCACGTACAACGCGAACAACGCAAAGTTCAACACACTCGCCAACAATGGCTTGATGCCTTGGTGGGGGAATGAAAGCCTCGCCGAGCAGTTCGCAATTGCAGTTGGCGCCAGCCTAGGATTCCCAGTAGCTGGCGCATATGGACCAAGTTTCGCCCACAAAATCGAGAACCCAGGTTTTGCCGTTTATGCCACCGGCGAAGTATTTTTCCCTCCAAACTCATTGTTTGGCTATTCCTTTACAATCAATGAAACAGGAACTTACGCAACAGCCACACTCGCCCCTCCCCCTGCTGGCGTGCCCGGCCCACTCCCTCTCTTCGGCGCCGCCGCTGCCTTCGGCATGAGCCGCCGCCTGCGTCGCCGCATCCAGCTGGGCGGCTGAGGATTCTTCACCGCTGAACTCTTTCGGTTGCACCGCCGCCGTGGCTCCTGCGGGAGCTCGGCGGTTTTTTATGGGCTCTTCACCTCGCCACAGCCGCGGGGCCCGTTGCACCAGCGCCTCGCTGCTCATCTGCCCAGCCTGGCGCCGCAGGTCCGTCATCGGGGAGACGCCGAGCTGCTCCCCCGCCAGCCTCAGGGAGAGGCCCTCCTGCACCGTGAGCCGCATGGCCCCGGCCTGGCGTTCGGGGAGCGCCGCCAGCAGTGCGTCCAGTTCGGGGGTGAGCCCATCGCTTGTGTCGGGCTCAGTCAGCTCCAAAGGCTCCGCAGGACACACCAGCTGCTCCAGCCGGCTCTCCTCCTCCCCCGGCGCCGGAGCATCCAGGCTCACGTGCCGCCAGGGGGCGGCGTCGCGGCGCTTGGCGGGCAGCCGCACCAGCAGAGCCCGATCACGGATGTGGTGGCGCAGGGCGCCGGCGATGCAGCGCTGCAGGAAGGGCCCAGGCCTGTCGCCAAGGCAGCGGGCGGCGGCCCGCACCAGCTCCAGGCGGGCCTCCTGACGCAGGTCGTCCAGTTCCACCAGGTCGCCGTAGCGGCGGCAGAAGCTGCGGGCGATGCCATCGGCAAGGAGCAGGTGCTGGTGCACCAGGGCGTCGCGGTCGTGGGGTGGGGTGCCGCCACC
>CAIVPT010000021.1 GCA_903907855.1 uncultured Synechococcaceae cyanobacterium
CGGACGGCCTCCAGGAAGGCGTCAGGAAGGCCCCGCTGGCCGGCGGGGCCCAAGCCCCCCCGGAGGGGGCGATGGGCGGTGCTGGCGTTGGGGTTGGTGTGGGCGCGGGGGTGATGGGGCGAGCGCCCCACCGGAGCCCCGCCCTGGCTGTGCTGGCCCTGGCCCTGGTTCTGGGTGTTGTTCTGGCTCACGGCACGCTCACCCCGGGGTAGAGATCCGCGCCGCAGAAGGCCAGCCGCGCCTCGTCGGCCTCCAGGAAGCAGTGGGCGCGATCGAGGTGGATGACGGTGCGGCTGAGGTCATTGCCCGCCAGCTGGCCATGGCGGAACTTGCCGTGGTGCACCTCCAGCACCCCTGGCGGTGGCGGCGGACCATCGCCGGCCTTGGGCCGCTCCAGCAGCCACACGGCCGACGCGAATCGCTCCAGCTCGGAGGTGCCGGCCAGGTGAGAGACATCGGGGCTGGTGCTGCCGTAGGCGCCGCGGTTGAGCTGGGCGACGACAAAGATGTCGATCTGGCAGCGGCCGGCGAGGGCCTTGAGGGCGATGGCGCGGGCCGCCAGTTCCGGGGTGGTGTGGGTGCCATAGCCGGGGCTTGGCCCCATGGCGTGGAAGTGATCCAGCACGACGGCGGAGAGGGAGGGGTTGGCGGTCTTGGCGTCCTCCACCACGGCGCAGACCTCCTCGACGGTGGCGCCGAACTCGGACTGGTAGAGCAGCTCGCCCATGGGGCGGCCATCGGGGCCGAGGCCCTGATGGAAGCGCTGCTGGAACTGCCTCAGGCGTTCCAGATCGGTGCCGCTGATCTCCTTGCCCCGGCCCTCCAGGTCGTTGGAGCAGTAGAGGGGTGTGGGGTGGGGAAGGCAGCGGCGGCAGTAGTTGGCCAGGAGCCGCGAGAGGATCGCCGGGCCGCTGAGCTCGCAGGAGAAAAAGAGCACGTCGGCGCCGTTGACTGCCAGGCCCATGGCGGCGGCGATGGCGAGGGTGGTCTTGCCGATACCGGAGCGGGCGGCGAGCACGTAGGTGCCCTCCCCCTTGCCCGGCAGGATCCCCCCCCGAATGTCCACATCGAAGGACGGAATGCCGGTGGAGATGGGGGAAGGCCGCTCGGCGATGGGTTCAGAGGCCCAGAGGACGCAGTCGCCGGAATCACCGCGGGCGGAGGCGGAGGGGCTGAGGCGGCGGAAGCGGCCATCGCTGAGGGCGATCGCCTCATTCACCATCCGCCTGCACTCCAGCAGCTCCGGGCCGATGGGGAGGTCGCTGTGCTCTCTCGACAGGAGGCGGAGGAGGGCGGGGTAGAAGAGCTGGCGGGCCTTGGCGGACTGGAAGAGATCGCAGGCGATGGGGAAATCAAGGGCGGAGGCTGCTTCTGCCCAGCGCTGCAGTTCCGCCAGAGCGATCTCGAGCTCCTGCAGCGAGCCGCTCCAACGGCCTGCGAGGGCCCGCTCGCGCAGGCCATGGCGGAGGGCCTCGCCGTTGACGATGCGCACGTCGCGCTGGCGGCGAACGATGGCGTCGATCTCGGCGGCGATGAGGCGATGGGCGGGGCAGCTCCAGAGGGTGTCGGGGACGGCCTCGTGGAAGCGCAGGCCGATGCGCCGCCGGAAGAGGCCCCAGAGGGGCGTGTTGTCATCGCTGCCGATGAGCACGGCGGAGAGGAGGTCGCGCTCGTGCCGCAGGCGCTCCTGGTGGGAGGGAGCTGCGGCGTGGAGATCATCGGGATGGCCGATGGGCAGGGGCCCATGGGGCGTCTCGATGTGATTGCCGCTGCGGACCATCGCATCGAAGCGCTCGACATCGAAGGCCGGCGGCTCGGGGATGACGGCGAGAGCTGCCGGCTCAGGGCTGGCTGTGGTGTCGGTGTCGCTGGGCTCCGGGGCGGCAGTGCTGAGGGGATCGGAGGTCATGGGATCGGCTGGCAAACG
>CAIVPT010000022.1 GCA_903907855.1 uncultured Synechococcaceae cyanobacterium
AGGTGAAGGATCTGCTGTGTCGGGCGCGGCAGCCGGTGAGCCTGGATACGAAGGTGGGGGATGGGGAGGATACGGAACTGCTGGATCTGCTGGCAGGGGATGGCACGTTGCCGGAGGAGATGGTGGATGGGGAGTGCCTGAAGGGGGATCTGCGGGAGCTTCTGGAGCAATTGCCCGAGTTGCAGGGAAGGGTTCTGAAGATGCGCTACGGGATCGGCGGGGAGGAGCCGATGAGCCTCACCTCGATCGCCCGCACCCTGGGCATGAGCCGCGACAAGACCCGCAACCTCGAGCGCCGCGCCCTGGAGGGGATCCGCTCCCACAGCCTGCGGCTGCAGGGCTATCTGGTGGCCTGATCCGGCGCACGGCGGCGGCCATCCCCCATCGGAGGGGTGGGCCGCCCGTACCGACCCAGGGCATCGACCTCCCTAGGGTCACTGCGCCCTACGGGCAGAACCATGCCCTCCCCCGCTGCTTCCCCCTTCCGGCCCCGCCCCCGCGCGGACGACCGCCTCACTGAGGTCGTCGAATCCAGTACCCGCGCCGCAGTCGTCCGGGGTGCCGGGCTGGCCCATTCCGCCTTCCGCGGGTTGCGCAGCGGCCTGCGGTCGCTGCGCGAGGAGGGAGGCGCCGTCACGTTGCGCGGCGATGCCCGCCGCGCCCATCTGCTGGCGGAGCTGGAGGAGGCCCGGCGCCTGGGTCGCTGGCACACAGCGGAGGATCAGGCCCTAGTGCTCGAACACGAGGCGCGGCTGGCCGCGGAGGGCCGTGCGGCGACCCTGCGGGTGGCCGGCCGCAGGGGGTCGGTGGCATTGCTGGTGGTCGCCTGGTTCGTGCCGTTGCTCTGGCCCCTGGCCATCGCCGGATCCTTTCTGGCCTTTCCCCGCACCAGCCGCCGGCTGCTGGTGGGATTGGTCGCTCTGGGTGCCGCCTCCGCCCTGGCGCTGACGCTGCTGCTCGGCCAGGTGCTGCGCGGCGATGGGGAGCCGTCGGTGGCGCCGTTGCCCCCCGCCACCAGCTGGGGCGAAACGGCCACTCCGGGCCTGGGGGAACGGCTGGCCGATCGCCTGGAGCGCGAGGCCGATTACTGGGAGTTTGTGGCGCCTGCTGGGGATGGGCCGGGGATGTTGCGCAAGGGGGTGTTCCGCACCTGGGAGGGGCGGCCGGTGATGGTGATCCCCCGGGCCTCCTGGCAGGCCCTCTCCCCCGGCGAGCGGCGCGCCCTTGCCGATCACCTGCGGCTGGAGCGGGGCGTGGAGGCGATTCATGTGGGCCGGCTGATGGCCTCCAGCCGTTTCCAGGGCCAGGCGATCGCGGTGGAGCAGCGGGTCTGGCCCTGAACCCCTGGGCCGCTTGTGCGGTAAGGGGGGCTCAGGCGATCAGCAGCCGATAGGCGGCATCGATGCGGCGGAAGGTGTCCACCTCGCCGCCCACATCGGGGTGGTGGCGTTTGACCAGACGGCGGTGGGCCGCCTTCACCTCCCGCAGGGTGGCCCCAGCTCCGAGGCCCAGGATCGCCAGGGCTTCGGCGCGGTTGTCAGGGGGGGAGCTGCCGCGGCCCTTGGCCTCCTGGTTGTGGTGCCCGTCGCCCCTGTGCGCGCCCTGTTGGCGCTCGCGGTCTTGACGGTCTCGCTGCTGGTGCTCCCGCTGCTGACGCTCTCGCTGCTGGCGGGCCTCCAGTTCCTCCAGGTCGGCCAGCAGGTCAGCCACCACGCGCCGCGGATCGGCGCTCAGCCATTCAGGCGCCCGGGGCCCATAGCGGGCAAAGGCCGCCCGCACCACCTGCTTGCCCTTACCGGTATGCGAGCGCAACGCCCGACGCAGGTCGCTGCCGAGACCGGCAGAGCGGCGGTCGAGATCATCCTCCAGGTCGCCGCTCGCCTCCGGAGCCCGCAGGGCGTCGATCAGGCGGCGCAGGCCCTCCACCCGCAGGCGGGTCCAGCCGTTCTGGCGGGCCAGGCCCTCCATCCACTCGCGGGTCAGGTCAGTGGTGATGGTGGGCGCCGTTCCGGTCGTGACGCGCCAGCCAGCTCCGGTGACCCCGTCGAGGCGGCCACGGGCGCGCAACCTGCGCAGCTCCTCGCGCAGGGCCGCCACCTCGGCCCGAAGCGCCTCATTTTCGAGCACCAGGGCCTCCCGGTTGCGGGTGACGCGATCCGGCTCCATTGATCGGACCCGCCTCCCTCAGCCCAGCAGCCAGCGCAGCATCAGCGCCAGCTGGCCCACAATCCCCTGCCCCGTCAGCCATTCGCCGAGCAACGCCGCCAGGAACCCGAGCATCGCCACCCGGCCGTTGAGGCGCTCCACCCCCTGCAGCGCCTGCACATTCCAGGGGCGGGCGGTGGTGAGGCCCTCGCCGAAGCGCTCGCTTGGTTCGTACTGGAAGGCCGGCTTCTGATTCATGGCGGCGGGGTTGGCGCGGTGGGCGGCAGGCTAGGTCTGCCTTCCCCCTGGCAGCGGCCGCCGATGCCTGTCCCCCCGTCGTCCCCTGCCGATGTCGCCGCCCTGGGGCCCGACGACTGGCGGCGCATCCGCGATGCCCTGCTCTATCTCGGCCGCGACCTGCACCATCGTTCGTTTGCTGTGTCCGCCAGTCGCCGCGAGCTGCTCTGGCAGGAGATGGATCGCTGCCTGGCCTTGGCGGAGCGGATCGGCGCCACCCTGGAAGCGAGTGCCCCCCTGGAGACGGATCAGCCCCCCGTCCCCTGACGCCACTCCCCCGGCAGCGTCAGGCTGTCCAGCGCCTGGCGGCGCCGCAGGTTGGCGACGCCCAGGTAACGCCGCTCGCGGGGATGGCGGCGCCACCAGGCGGCGGCCTTCTCGCGGAACTCCTCCCGGCGCAGGGGCAACGGGGGATGGGAGGAGAAGTAATCGCGCAGCAGATTGGCCTGCGAGCTGCTGGCCCTGGAGCTCGTGCCTTCCTGGGCCCTCTGCAGCGAGGCGAAGGCCTCGCCCACGGCGGCAGGGTCGTAGCGGCTGCTCGCCAGCAGGGTGAAGGCGTAGGCGTCCGCCTCGTGCTCCTCCGCCTTGCTGAAGCTGTGGCGCAGCAGCAGCCCCCGGGCCCGATCGGCCAGGGCGCCCAGGAGCTCGCTGCCGGAGCGCCGGCCCAGCAGCTGGAAGCGAACGGCATCGAAGCAATGCCCCAGCTCGATGTGGCCGATTTCATGGGCGAGCACCGCCACCAGTTCCGCCTCCGATCCCAGGTCCCTGAGCAGCTCGTCGCTCACCAGGATCACGCCACCGGGCAGGGCCAGGGCGTTGGGGCCTCCGAGGGGCCCGGCGCGGAAGGCGCGGTAGGGGAAGGGGCGACGGGCGAAGGGGCGCAGGGCGGCCATCAGCCGGTCGAGGTAGGCCTGGTCGGCATCGCCGGCGGGGATCGCAGCCTCGAAACGGCGGCGGTACAAATCCCCCAGGTCCCGCTCCTCGACGCTGCCCACCGGCACAACTCGGCTGGCGAGGCGGTCCGCCAGCTTGACGGGGGCCCCCAGGAGCTGGAATGGGGTGGCCAGGGAGCTGCGCAGGGGGGTGGCCGGGCGCTCGCGGGCCAGCAGGACCGCCAGGGCCGTGCCAAAGGTGAGCAGCAGGCCCAGAACCAGCGCCCGCCGCCGGGCCTGCCGCCGCTGGCGCCTCATCGGAAACGCTCCCGGAAGCGGGTGTAAAGGGCGTTCATCGCCAGCATCAGCAGACCGACGCCGATGAACACCACCCCGCGCAGGGTGAGGTCGGCCTGGGCCATGTCCACCGCCACCAGCCGCAGCAGGCAGGCCCCGGTGGCCAGTAGCGCCACTGTGCGGAACTGGTTGTCCCGCAGCACGGCACTGAGGATGTAGATGGCAAAGGCCAGCAGCGCCCAGAGCAGGGTGAGCACGGCCCGGTCGTAGCGGCTGGCGAGGTAGAGGGCGACCGCCAGGAACAGGGGGTAGCCGAGCCAGCGATGGGGCTGGCGGGCCACCGGGATGCCGATCCTCGCCAGCAGGGGCAGCCCACCCGGGGCCCGCAGTGCCGCGGGCCGCAGCCAACGGCTGGTGGCCACCAACAACAGCCCCTGCAGGCCGATGGCCAGCAGGGCGATCGTCTGGGGCTGCTGCTGCCACTGGGGTGAGGCGGTCTCGCCGGTGCTCAGCATCGCCACGGTGGTGGCGCTCGCCAGCCAGTAGGTGAGCACCGCATACACCTGCAGCCGCGGCCCGAACCAGCGGCCCATCGCCGGGGTCAGCAGCCCGAGGGCCAGCAGCGACCAGGCCACGGGCCGCCAGAGGGCGTCTACCTCGCTGAGGATGGGCACCCCGATCGCCAGCAGCGCCAACTCCAGCACGCAGGGGTGAACGGCGCTCCAGAGGTTTGCCTTGCGCAGGGCGGGACGGGGATGGAAGAACCACCAACCCAGGAGCACCGCCAGGGCGAACAGCTGGATCAGCAGGCGGGCCCGCAGCGACAGCCCCAGCAGCACCACGTAGGCCGGACTCTGGCTGATCACCAGCAGATAGCTGAGGGCGTAGGCGGCCAGATAGCCCAACCCCAGGCCGAGCGTATGCAGCGACTCCGGGCGCCGCAGCCGGTTGGAGGCCTCCAGGGCCAGCAGGGAGAGCAGAAGCCAGACCAACCCCGGCAGCAGGGGGGAGATCGGTTGGAGCAGAAGAAAGGCGGCCAGGCCCAGGTCGAGGCCCAGAAGATGCACCCCCACCAGCCGCAGGCGGCGGCGGCCGCTGCTGGCGATCGTCAGTGCCGCCAGGCCGGAGAGCGCGAGCAGGGGCGGCAGGGCCTCCAGGCCCCGCTGGCCCTGCAGCAGCAGGCGCAGCATCTCCAGGAGATGGGTGGCGAGGACCGTCGCCGTCACCCCCTCCAGCAGCCCGGGGGGGTGAAAGCGCCGGGCCGTGAGCAGCAGCGCCCCGAGGGAGAGGAAGCTCAGCGGAGGCTGCCAGGCGAGCGGTGGCACCAGGAACGAGCCGGCAAATGCCAGCGCCGCCGCTTGCATCCCGGCGAACGCTGGGGGCTTGGCCACCCCCTCCCGGCGCTGCAGAAGTGAGGCGATGCCGGTGAGCAGGCCCGAGCCAGCGAGCAGGACGGCGGCATTGCGCAGCGGCGGCGGCCGCGGCATCACCAGGCCCCAGGAGGCGAGCAGCCCCACCACCAGCAGCGCCACCGCCACCGTGAGCAACACCGGCCAGCCGATCCGCTGCAACCGCAGGTTGCCCTCCAGCAGCCCGAGGGCAAGGAAGAGCGCGCACTCCACCAGCAACACCCCCAGAAGCAGCAGGGGATCGACCACCAGCGGCGCCAGGCTGAGGATCGCCGCCATCGTCAGGGCCTGGGCGCAGAGGGTGTCGGCCAGGGCCAGGGAGGGGGCTCCGCCCCGCCGCGCCCGGCGGGAGAGCAGCAGGGCCAGGGCGGCCGCCAGGGCGAGGGCCATGGCCCGCACGGCGGCCTGGCGCGGGTAGAGCAGCAGCGCCAGGGCGATCCCGCCCCACTGCAGCAGGAGAGTGGCCAACTGCAACGGGGTGAGCGCCCGCCGCAGCGGCCTGCCCCAGTGCTGCTGCTGCAAACCGGTGGCGAACACCAAAGCGGCCGCCAGGAGCCCACCGGCGCGGACCCCGGGGCTGGCAAGCAGGCTGGTGGGCGCCGCCAGTAACCAGGAGCCGTGGAAGAGGGCGTACGCGGCCACAACCGTCAGCCGGTGGCGGTTCCAGGCCCGGCGGCGGGGTAGCACCTGACCCAGCAGGGACACCAGGCTGGCGATCGCCAGGGTGGTGGCATTGGCTGGGACCAGCAGCAGGGGCAGCAGGTTCACCACCACGTGCAGGGAGGCGGCGGTCTGCTGGCGGGCGACCGCCGCCAACGCCAGGTTGATCGCCATCCCCACCACCAGCAGGGCGAGGGCCTGGCCGGGATCATCCAGCCAGCGCAGGCCCAGCTCCGGCAAGCCGCCGGCGGCGACGCAGGCGAAGAGGATCAGGCCCCCCCCACCGCTGCGCATCCAGAGGCTGAGTCGGCGCCAGCGCGGGCGCCGGCCCCACAGCGCCGAGGGCAGCATCAACGCCAGGGCCACCAGGAGGGTGAGCAGGAAACGCGCCAGCGGACCCAGGCGCAGGGCCAGGCTCACCGCCAGGAAGGTGACCCCGGCCACCACCACCAGCACACCGAGGATGCCGGTCCAGTTCTCGATCAGGGTGCGCTCCAGTCGGCGCCACGATTCGTTCCCGGTCTGGGCGGGGGGGACAGGGAGGCGCGCTGGGCCACGAGCTGGGCCCGGCGATTGGCCAGGCTTCCGGACTGGCGGGGTTGCAGGGGCTGATGGAGAGAGGACCGGCGGCGGCGGCAATTCCCGAGGCGGCTCCACCCGAGGTGGCTTCCCCTGAGGCGGCTCCACCCGAGGTGGCTTCATCCCAGGGGGGGGCTGCTGTTCGAGCTTGCCCAGCCGCTGTTCCAGCCGGGTCAGCCGCTGGCCCAGGTCACGGATCCGCAGCGCCATGAAGCCGGCCGCCAGCAGAACGAGCAGCAGCAGATCAGCCAAGGGAGTGGAGCCAGGGAAGCCTCAACTCTTGATAGCGAAAGAATGGCTCTGATCGCCACCGAGATGGCCGATCCTCAACATGCGTTTCCGAGAGACGAGCCGGTGCCGATTTTTGAGGGCAGCAGTCAGAAGAATTGATCGAAATTATCGAAATCAACAGCGCGGAAATTGCCCTCCTGCACCTGGAGCATCAGCTGGCTGAGCTGCCGCCAAAGGGCGCCGGCGGTGGCCACGGACAGCACGAAGGCCACCAGCAGGGCAGCGCCGCTCCCGAAGCCGAACACCTGCAGGCAGCCCCCCAGGAAAAGGGTCACGCCTACCACCAGGCCCGACCAGGGGAGCATTGTCGCGGCGCTGGCGAGGGGAAGGAGGGGCAACCGGTCCTGCTTCCAGCCGTCCAATCGGTTCTGAACCAGGCGCGAGAAGGTAAGGCCGCACAGCACCGCGATCGCCAGACCTGCTGCCGCCACCAGATAAGGAGGGTTCTGAATCTGGGCGTACTCCAGCAGAATCTCGCTGGCATCGAGATCGCCGAACAGGTCGCTGGCCTGATCCAGCGCGGCCTCCTGGAGATCGATCGGCGACAGGTCGATCGGCGGCACGGTCGGGCGGGCAGGGTCCCAGACCCTAACCGCCCGTACAGGGACCCGCTCAGGCCGCCAGGGGATTGAGGCGAGCCAGCATGCCGCCGGCCAGGCGGCGCGGCGAGAAGGTGCGCCGCATCAGCCCCATCAGGGCCTGCAGGTCGGCGGTGTTGAGGCGGTTGTCGCTCACCAGCGAGAGGAGCAGACGCTGCCGCAGGCTGCCGCCCTGGGCGCCGAAGAGAAGACGCAGGCCATCGCGGGCCACCGGCAGCAGATCGCTGCCGTCGCCGTCGCTTTCCACCACCGCGAGCAGGCTCTCGAGCCGCTCCACCCGCAGCCGGCCGGCGCCATCGAAAATCACCTCCAGCAGCTTCTCGCGCATCTCGGCGGTATCCCCGGCAAGCAGGCGGCGAGCCACATAGGGATAGGCGACGCGGATGATGCGGAAGTCGGGATCCAGCCGCATCGCCAGGCCCTCCTGGCTGACGACGGCGCGAATGATCAGGGCGAAGCGGGCCGGCACGCGGAAGGGATAATCAAACATCAGCTCCGAGAAGCGATCGGTGATCGCCTTGAAGTTGAAGTTGCCCACATTCTCTCCGAGGGCACCGCCAAGTACCTCCTCAAGGGCAGGCACGATCGGCCGTAGATCAGCCCTTGGATTCAGAAAGCCAAGACTCATAAAATCCCCTGCCAAGGCTTCGAAGTCGCGGTTGATCAGGTGTACGACGGCCCCGGTGAGGGTGATGCGGTCGCTGTCGCTGATGGAATCCATCATGCCGAAATCGACATAGGCAACATGGCCCATCCCCTGGCTGCGGCCGGCCAGGCCGAACAGGTTGCCGGGATGCGGATCGGCATGGAAATAGCCGAACTCCAGCAATTGGCGCAGGCCAGCCACCACGCCGGTGCGGATCAGGGCGGCAGGGTCGAGGTGGTGGGCCTCCAGTTCCCGGGGGTTTTGCAGCTTGATGCCGTTGATCCATTGGGTGGTGAGCACCCGCCGGCTGGAGAGCCTGTGCTCCACCGCTGGCACCGTCACCTCCGGCTGGTCCGCGAAGAGGGCGGCGAAGCGCTCGGCGTTGGCGGCCTCTTTGTAGTAATCGATCTCATCGAAAAGTGTCGCCCCAAATTCATCGATGATCTCCCCCAGTCCGAAGCCAAGGTTGAGGGGCAGAAACGGGGCGGCCAGAATGCCGAAGCTGCGGATGATCACCAGATCGCGACGCAGCAGGAAGGGCAGGTCGGGGCGCTGCACTTTCACCGCCACCCAGCGACCGTCCGCCAGGCGGGCGCGATACACCTGGCCAAGAGACGCCGCGGCCACTGGGTGGTCGGGGAATTCGGCAAAGAGGGCGGCGGCCGGAGAGCCCAGCTCGGCCTCGATCAGGGCCAGCGCGCGCTCGTGGGGGAAGGGGGGCAGGTCGTCCTGCAGGCGGGTGAGCTCCTCAAGCCAGTCGCGCCGCACCAGGTCGGGTCGGGTGGAGAGGGCCTGGCCCACCTTGATGAAACAGGGGCCCAGCTGGCTGAGGGTGGTGAGGATGCGCCGGGCCAGACGCTTCTGCACCTCCGCGTTGGGGCTGTTGGCCTGGGTGGCGAGGGTGAGGGCCAGAGCGCCGATCTGCCAGCCCACCACCAGCAGCCGGCTCATCCAGATCCACGGGCGCAGCAGCAGCCAGCGCAGGTCGCCGGCCGGGTCGTAGCGGGGGGCGTCGTCGACGCTGCCGGGGGCACGGTCGGTCAGGGGGCGATCACGCGGCTGCGCAGACTCTAGAAATCGCGACCCTGCCCCCATGGCCGATCCCTGGTGGCCCCTGCGGGAGGTCCTGACCGCCCGCCCCCCCGTCCTGCCCCTGCACCTCCCCGCCCACGGCCGCGGACGGGGGTTGGCACCCGCTCTGGCCCGGTTGCTGCGGCGGCCCGGGGGGATCTGGGATCTGCCGGAGCTGCCGCAGATTGGGGGGCCACTGGAGCCGGAGGGGGCGGTGGCCGAGGCCCAGGGTCGGGTTGCCGCACTCTTCGGGGCCGATCGCTGTTGGTTCGGGGTCAACGGCGCCTCCGGCCTGCTGCAGGCCGCCCTGCTCGCCCTGGCGCCCCCAGGCTCCTCGGTGTTGCTGCCCCGCACGCTGCACCGCTCGCTTCTGCATGGCTGCGTGCTCGGCGATCTGCAGCCGCTGCTGTTTGATCTACCGTTCGATCCGCGCAGCGGTTTGTGGCAACCCGCCAGCGCTGCCCATCTGGAGCGGGTGCTGGCGGCGGCGATGGCCCGCCCGGATCCGCCGGTGGCGGCGGTGCTGGTGGATCCCACCTATCAGGGACTGGCGGCCGATCTGCCGGCCTTGATCTCGCTGCTGCACGGGGCCGGCCTGCCGGTGCTGGTGGACCAGGCCCATGGCAGGGGCGAGGCGGTGGCGGCTGGGGCCGATCTCACGGTGCTCTCCCTGCAGAAAAGCGCCGGTGGGCTGGCCCAGAGCGCCCTGCTGCTGGCCCAGGGGTCGAGGGTTGATGGGCGCGCATTGGAGCGCAGCCTGCTGTGGCTGCAGACCTCCAGCCCGAGCGCGCTGCTGCTGGCCTCCACGGCGGCTTCGGTGGCGGAGGCCTTCTCGCGGGCCGGTGCGGACCGCCGGCGACGGGCTGAGGAGCGGGCGGCTCGATTGCGGCTGCGCCTGGAGGCCCTGGGGATGGCGCCTCTGGCCAACGCCGATCCGCTGCGGCTGGTGCTGCTCACCGGGCCCCTCGGCTTCACCGGTCTGGCCGCCGACGCCTGGTTGCTGCCCCGGGGGGTGATCGCGGAACTGCCCGAGCCCGGGGCCCTCACCTTCTGCCTCGGCCAGGTGCCGCCCCCGGGGGTGGAGCGCCGCTTGCCTGCCGTATGGATGGCCCTCTGCCGGGCCTTGGGGGGGGCGGCACTACCCCCGGTTACGCCGCCCCCCCTGCCGCTGGTGGCTACCCCGGAGCTGCCGACGGGCACAGCCTGGCGGGCGGAGAGCGAAGTGGTGGCGCTGGAGTGCAGCGAGGGCCGGATCGCAGCGGAACCCCTCTGCCCCTACCCCCCGGGCATCCCGTTGTTGGTGCCTGGGGAGCGGATCGACCCGCCGCGCGCCGCCTGGCTGGTCGAGCAGCGTCGCCTCTGGCCGGGGCAGCTGCCCGAATGCCTGAGGGTGATCCGCTGATACGGTGAAGAAATCTTCTTTTGTGCGTCGGGCCCCATGACGGATCCCGGCTCCGGTGCGGACCCCTTCCAGTGGGATTTTGTCACCCCGGGTCTGCCCGACGCCCTCTTTGAGGACGCCCCCGGCTTCAGCCCCACCCCCCTGGAGTTGCGGGTGATGTTGCTTGTGCATCTGCGCCCCCGAGCCGACTCCCTGGTGTGGGATGTGGGCGGCGGCACGGGCGCCCTGGCCCTGGAGATCGCCCGTCTGTTGCCCGCAGGCATGGTGCACACCCTGGAGCGGGATCCCGAGGCGATCGAGCTGCTGGAGCGCAATCGCCAGCGATTCGGAATCCACAACCTCCACATCCACGCCGGTCGCGCCCCGGATGACCTGGCCACCCTGCCGCCCCACCCCGACCGGGTTCTGCTGGAGGTGGGCAGGCCCCTGGGGGACATGCTGCGGGTGGTGTGGGAAGCGCTCTGTCCCACCGGCCGGCTGGTGATCAGCACCGCCAGCCTGGAGGGGCTGGTGGATGCCACCGATACCCTCAGCCAGCTCGGTGCACGCGACGTGCAGGTGGTGCAGGCCACGGTGCATCGCATGCAGCGCCGCGGCAGCCAGGCCAAGCTGGCGGCGGCCGAGCCCCTGTTCATGATCGCCGCCGAGCGCTGAAAAGCCCGCTCCCCTGCTGCCCTTGCCCCCTCCCGTCCGCCCCCGCCGCCCCGCCACCTCCCTGGCCCGCCTGGCCAGCGGCTGGGCCGTCGGCGGCTTCGGAGCCCTGGTGGTCTGGCTGGGGGGCTGGTGGTTCACCCTTGCTGTGGGCCTGATCGTGCACCTGGGTCTGCAGGAGTTCTTCCGGATGGCCCAGTTCAAGGGCATCCGGCCCGCCACCAAGACCACGTTGGTGGCGGTGCAACTGATGCTGCTCTCCACCCAGGCGGCTGCGGGCGGTGGTTGGCTCGGTGCCGATGTGGCCGCTGCCGTGCTGCCGGCCTCCGGGGCGGTGATCTGCGGCTGGTTGCTGCTGCAGCCGGTCACAGGCACGATCGCCGATGTGGCCGCCTCTGTGTTCGGCCTGTTTTACCTGGGCTTCCTGCCCAGCCACTGGATCAAGTTGCGCGAGCTGTCCGATGGGGCCTTGGTGCCGAACCTCGCCGCCCAGGGCTGGCCTGGCAGCGCCGGTCTCGCCCTCACCCTGCTGGCCTGTTTCCTGATCGTGGCCACCGACATCGGCAGCTACGTGATCGGCCGCCGCCTGGGCCGCCATCCCCTCTCGCCGATCTCCCCGGGCAAGACCGTGGAGGGCGCCGTGGGCGGGCTGCTCTGTTCTCTGGCGGTGGGGGCCCTGGGGGGGCAGCTGCTGGGGTGGCGAATCGGCTGGCTGTTCGGCGGTGTGCTCGGCGCCGTGGTGGCGGTGTTCGCGCTGGTGGGCGATCTGACCGAATCGATGATGAAGCGCGATGCGGGCTTGAAGGATTCCGGCGATGCGATCCCCGGGCACGGCGGCGTGCTCGACCGCATCGACAGCTATCTGTTCGTTCCGGCGGTGGTGTACACCCTCGTCACCCTGGTGCTGCCGTGGCTGCAGCGGAGCTGAGCCGCTTCGGGATCGGTTGGTCAGGAAAGCCTTACCTTGCCGCCGTTGCTGCGCCGCCTGGCTTGACCGACCCTGCGACCCTGGTGTTAAATATCATCAACTTCTGCGCCAACGCAGCTTGTTATCCCCAGTCCGTATTTCGTCCGGACGCACAACCTTATGGCCATGATTGAGGCACCAGTGCTGATCGAAACCAAGGGAACCAATATCGCCGGCCAGGCCTTCTGCACCCAGAGCTCTCTGTCGGTCCATAGCTTCACGGAAGACGAAGCCAACAACGTTGTCAAGAACCCTGATCGCAGCGGCGACTACCGTCACCACACCGACTACGAGCCAAACCCATGGCTGCTTCTCGATTTTGGCGACCCTGTTCGCTACGACGAGATTCTGGTCTTCAACCGTTTGCACCAGCCCCAGCGCGCTCGCACCTTGGTGGTGGATATTTCCATCGATGGCCAGGGCTGGCATCGCATCCACACCTGTGATCCCGAAGCTCCTCCCTTCGGCGGCACCGA
>CAIVPT010000023.1 GCA_903907855.1 uncultured Synechococcaceae cyanobacterium
CCGTGCGGGGGGGACTGAAGGTGTTGCGGCTGGCGCGCACCATCGCGGACCTGGCCGACCAGCCACGGGTGGAGCGCGCCGCCATCGCGGAAGCCTTCAGCTACCGCACGTTTGATCAACTGATCTGATCAACTGATCTGATCTGATCAGCTGGTCTGCTCAGATCAGTTGAGAAGGGGGGCGTGTCCGCGCCAGGCCAGGACTAGGCCAGGACACGGCGTCCGCGGCGGCGCTGAACGGTGCCGCAGTAGGGCTGCACACCCACTGCGGGAGGCTGGAACACCGCCTCTTCGCGGGGGTCGCCGAAGGCGTGCTGAACAATCTCAGCCAACCAGCGGCCAAAGGCGGCAACAGTCAATGGAGAACGGGCCATGGCGAGGAAGGAGAAACCTCCAGCATGGAGAACCCGAAGCCGGTTGCCAATGAGAATTTGCGCGGATCTCGCGGAGGCGGCACAGGGTCCGCCCGGAGCGGCGAAAGCGGATCAGCGGCGGCGGCGGCGCTGCTGCGCCTTGCGCTTGTACTTCTCCGTCGGGGTCTCGTGGTGGCGCAGCCGCTTCAGGTCGGCAAAAATCCCGGCCTTAGACACCTGCCGCTTGAAGCGACGCAAGGCGGACTCGATCCCTTCGTTTTCGCCGACAGTGACCTGGGTCATGAACGGGCAGCAAACCACAAACAGCCAGCCAACCTAGCAAACACCCCGACCTGCACCGCAGCCTCAGGGCGCTGGCGTCTGAGCAGCGCTGGGCTGGCCGGGGGAGGGCAGGGCAGTAGCTGGCTGGACAGTGGTCGGCAGGGCGGTCGCGGGCTCGGCGGTCGCGGGCTGGGCCGCGGTGGCGCCCGGCGCGGAATCGCTGTAGACGTACACATGGCCTAGGGAGCGCCCGCCGAACTGCCGACGCATCAGACGCCAACCCGGCTCCAACTCCAGCTTCATGAAGCCAGCGCCCTGTCCCCCGGACCGAGCCACCACCATCTCGCCCAGGCTGGTGGCTTTTGTGGGGCGGGCCACCAGAAGAACATCTCCCCCCTCCCTCACCACACTGAGGCGATAGGAGGTGGCCAGATCGCTGCCGCCGATCCGCAGGGAATAGCCGTTGGCATCGATGAAGCGACTGCAGATGCCGGTGAAATCAAAGGTGCTGAGCAGGGGATTGACAGCCGCCGGCTTGCCATCTCCCACAGCAAAGCAGGGCCGGGTGGACTTGAGCTGCTCGTAGATGTTGAGCTGATACCGCTCACCGGTGCTGCCGATCGGCGCCGCCACCAGCAGGAAACGGCTGGGATCCACCTCCCCCGCGGCAAACAGAGCCTGTGCCGCGGCCGGTCGTCCCCCCAGACCACTCGCCAGGGAAGCGACCACACCGAGGACCAGACAGCCGACACGACGACCGTGCCGAGACAGGGGAGGAGTCAGCACGACAAACAACCAAAAGCGAGGTCATGCTATTCAGCCCTACCCACAGGCGACCCTGACCGGGGGATGGCTGACCAGCTGGCCCAGCTCAGGCCGGCCGGTTGATGCGGATCGCCAGCAGTAGGGCAAGGATGGATCCCGGCAGGCTGGCCAG
>CAIVPT010000024.1 GCA_903907855.1 uncultured Synechococcaceae cyanobacterium
CGCCGGGCCGAGTGCCGTGACCAGGGCCGCCGGCGCCGGGGCTCCCCCCGCCCGCAGCGCCTCCAGCGGGCCGAGCGGCAGGGCATCGAGCAGGTCTGAGACCACCCGCGCCACCAGGGCGGCGAAGGGCAAGGCCAGGGCCAGCACCGCCACCGCCGGCTGGAGCCCCACCAGCTGCAGCAGCAGCAATCCCCAGATCAGTTCATGCACAGCCCGGGGGATCGCCAGCAGCCGGCGGATCAGCTGGGCCGGCGCCTCCCCGCCGCCGAGGGTGCGCCACACCGTGCGGGAGCTGGCGATCCCCAGGGGGAGGCCCACCAGCAGGCTGAGCATCCAACCCAGCAGGGCGGTGGCCACCGTCACCCCCAGGCCGTGCGCCACCGAGCGCAGCACCGTGGGATCGAGCGAGGGCGTGACGGCGGCCAGGGCGAAGCGGCCGATCAGATCGATGCCGCCCCCATGCACCAGCCCCGGCAGCACAAGCAGCACCGGCAGCAGGGCCAACCCGGGCAGCAGCATCCAGGCCGGGCCCGGGACCCTCATGCCTCCTCGCCGGCGTAGAGCGTTCGCAGGAGCCCTGCGTCGACGGCAGCGGTGGGGAGGTCGAAGAGCAGGCGGCCCTGGCGCAGGCCCACCACCCGATCGAAGCCGGCCAGCAGATCCGGGCGGTGCAAGGCCAGCAGCAGGGTGCGGGGGGGCGTCGCCAGGCCCAGCAGCAGCCCCAGGAGCTCGTTCGCCAGGCGCGGATCCAGGCTGGCCAGCGGTTCGTCGGCCAGCACCAACGTGGGCGCCTGGCGCAGCAGCCGGGCGATCGCCACCCGCTGCCGCTGCCCGCCCGAGAGGCAGGCCACCGGTTGATCCAGCAGGGCCGGATCAAGCTCCACCCGCCGCAGCACCGCCTGGCAGGCCCCGGTCTCCAGCGGTCGCAGCAGGTTGAGCAGGGCGCGGCCCGCTCCCCAGGCGGCGAGGCGGCCGGCGTTCAGGTTCTGCTGCACGCTCAGCTCCTCGATCAGCCGCAGGTCTTGCCAGAGGGTGCCGATGCGTGCGCGCTGGCGTCGCCGCGCCCGGCCCGAGCGCTGGGGGGGAAGCCCCTCCCACAGCACCGTGCCCCGCTCGGGGGGCAGCAATCCATTCGCCACCGCCACCAGCGTGCTCTTGCCGGCCCCGCTGGGACCCAGCAAGGCCACCCTCTCCCCGGCCTGCAGGCACAGGCTCAGATCGGTGAGCCGCGGCCGCTCCCGGCCCCCCACCTGGATCTGCCGCAGCTCCAGCACCGCCGGAGCTTCCCCCGGGGCGTCCAGCATCAGCGGATCATGCCGATCTGCCGGCCCACCTGCTCGATCTGGGCGTAGCGCTTCGGATCCCCCTTCACGAAGCGTTGGGCGCCGAACAGGGCGAGGATCCGTTTCTGCTGCGGATCGCTGCTGCGCCACGAGAGGATCGCGTTCTGCAGCCGGGTGGTGAAGCCCTTGCCGAAGCGCTGATCGAGGCCGGGCTGGGCCAGCCACTGGTAATCGGGATAGGGGGGGGTGCGCCAGATGGCGATCACCTTCGCTGGGTTGGCCTTGCCTTCGATCACGCTGGTGGTCCACACCTGCTGGTTCACCGCTCCGGCTTCATAGGCGCCGCTCTGCACCAGGGCGATGGTGGCGTCGTGGCTGCCGCTGAAGCCCGGCGCGCCGCCGGCGAAATCGCTGGGCTTCACCCCCGCTTTGGCCAGGAAGTACTGGGGCATCAGCCGGCCCGAGGTGGAGCTCTCCGATCCAAAGGTGAAGCGCCGGCCCCGCAGCGCCGACAGGCCTGGCAGCGAGGCGATCGGCCGCAGGCCGCTGCGGCGGTTGGCGATGAACACCGAGCGGAAGGCGGCGTCGATGTCGCGCTGGGCGATCAGCTGGGCGCCAGGGCGCTGCAGCCGCGCCTGCACGCCGGTGAGGCCGCCGAACCAGACCAGATCGAGATTGCCGGTGCGGAATGCGCTCACGGCCGCCGTGTAGTCGACCACCGGCACGTAACGCACCGGCACCTTGAGCTGGCGTTCCAGTTCCCGGGCCACCTCGCCGTAGAGGCGGTTGAGCTTCTCGGGTTTCTGGTCGGGGATGGCGCCGATGCGCAACGGCGGGCCGGCGACGGCCTGGGCTTTGGCCGGGGCCGGACGCAACCCCCAGGAGAGCGCCAACGAGGGCAGGAGCAGCCCAAGGCTCGCCGCCGCCACCCCGCTCAGCAGGGCGCGGCGGCGAAGACGCAGGCCGGGCCCGGCGGGGGCAGCGGGGGGAAGGCCGGGGGGCGGGGATGGCTCCATCGCGGAGGGAGGGATGGCGTCTGTGCTTCCATCGTGCCAAAGAGGCCCTCAGCCCCGGCCAGTGCCTTGACTTCGCCCCCGTCCGCTCCGGCCCTGACGATTGAGGCCTTCCTGGCAGGCGATGGGCCGATTCTGGATGTGCGCAGCCCCGGCGAGTACGCCCGCGGCCACATCCCCGGAGCCCGCAATCTCCCCCTGTTCAACGACGAGGAGCGGGCTGAAATCGGCACCCTCTACAAGCAGAGCGGCCGCCGGCTTGCCGTGCAGCGCGGCCTTGAGCGGGTGGGGCCCCGCCTGGCGGCCCTGGCCGATGCCCTGCGGCAGGCGGCTGAAGGCGGTGGCGGAGCGCCGCTGCGCCTGCATTGCTGGCGGGGGGGCATGCGCTCCGGCAGCGTGGCCTGGCTGGCGGGCACCCTTGAGCTGCCGGTGGTGCTGCTGGAGGGGGGCTACAAGGCCTGGCGGCGCCGGGTGCTGGAGCGTTTCGAGAGTGCCTGGCCCCTGCGGCTGCTGGGGGGCCGCACCGGTTGCGCCAAAACCGAATTGCTGCTGGAGCTGCGGCAGCGGGGGGTGGCGGTGATCGACCTGGAGGGCCGCGCCCATCACCGCGGCAGCAGCTTCGGGGCCCTCGGCTTGCCCTCCCAGCCCAGCACCGAGCACTACGAAAACCTCCTGGCCGCCGATCTCGACGCCCTGGAGGGGGCCCCGGAGATCTGGCTGGAGGCGGAGAGCGTGCAGGTGGGGCGCTGCCGCATCCCGCAAGGTCTCTGGCGGCAGATGCAGGAGGCGCCGCTCCTGGAGGTGCGCCGGCCGCTGGAGGCCCGGGTTGCCCACCTGGTGCGGCTCTATGGCAGCCAGGATCCGGAGGGGTTGGCGGAGGCCACCCGGCGCATCGCCCGGCGGCTGGGGCCCCAGCGCACCGCGGAGGCCCTTGCGGCGATCGCAGCAGCCGACTGGGCCGCCGCCTGCCGGCCGATGCTCGACTACTACGACCGCTGCTACGACCACGAACTCGCCGGCCATGCCGAGGTGGCGTCGGTGGATCTGGGGGAGAGCGATCCAGCGGAGGGCGCTGAGCAGCTGCTGGCCCGGGGGCTGGTGGGGCGCTGGCGCTAGGCCTCGCCTACCCCGCTCCTCTACCCCGCTCCTCAGCCGGAGCCCACCACCCGGCCCATCAGGGCCGCCTCCGAGAAACCGGCCTGCCGCACGGCCGCCAGCGCCGCCGGGGCCCGATCGGCGGGGAGGGCGGCCAGCAGGGGGCCGCAGGTCTGGGGATCGATCAGCAGCTGGCGGCACCAGGCGCCGCCCCCCTCCAGCCGCACCGGACCCTCCAGCAGCGCCAGGGCCCGGGCATTGGCCGGCGCCAGGCTGCTTGCCTGACCCTGCTGCAGCATGGCCACCGCCCCCGAATAGGCCGGAACCTCCGCGGCCTCAAGCACCACCCCAACGTGCGGCCCAGAGGCCTCCAGCATCTCCCCGAGGTGCCCCAGCAGGCCGAAGCCGGTGATATCGGTGCAGGCGCGGCAGCCGTGGGCCGCCAGCAGCGCCACCAGGGGCGCCTGACTTTGCTCCAGGCTCGCCAGCAGCCGATCGATCCACTCCGCCGGGGCAGCCCCGGCCATGGCGGCGGCCAGCAGCACGCCGCTGCCGAGCGGTCGGCTGAGGAGGAGCCGGTCGCCCGGAAGGAGCGGCCCCTTCGGCCACAGCTCCGCCGCCGCCACCGTGCCGTGCACCGTCAGGGCCAGGGCCAGGCCGGCGCCGTCGCGGCCCTCGAGGGTGTGGCCCCCCAGCAGCCCTGCCCCCAGCGGATCGAGCACCGAGCGCACGCCCGCCAGGGTCTGCAGCAGCAGCTCCTCCTGGAGAGTCGGGCCGACCTGGGGCAGCGTCACCAGCGCCTGGGCGCTCCGCACTGTGGCCCCGCAGGCCCAGAGGTCGCTGCAGGCGTGGAGGGTGGTGAGGCGGGCGTTGCGCCAGGGGTCCTCCAGCAGGGCTGGGAAGCCGTCGATGCTCTCCAGCCAGAGGGTCCCATCGGCGCCCCGGCCCAGCGGCACCGCGTCCTCGCTGGCGGGCGGGTGGTCGTCTCCGCTCAGGTGGGCCAGGCGCGCCAGGGCGGAGCGCAAGGGGGCTGCCGCCAGCTTGGCGGCGCAACCGCGGCAGGCCGGCGCCCCCTCCCCCGCCATCGGCACCGCCCCCGCCGCGCCCATGCGCTGCAGGAAGCGTTGATCAAGATGCTCCTTCCAGCGCCAGAGCCAGCGGCTGGGTCCCAGGGCCAGCGGGCCCCAGCAGGCCAGGGCCCTGGGGCCAGCCGGATCCAGGCCCCCATCCCCCAGCAGCTGCAGGGCCCAGGGCTGGGGGCGCCAGCGGCGCAGGGGGCGGCCGGCAAGGTGGCTCGACAGGTTGGCGGCCAGCATCGGCGCGGCTCGCACCGCCCAGACTCCGGAAGGCGGTCGAACGTGGCCGGCGATCAGCGCGCAGTCGCCGGAGGCGAACACCCCGCTGTGGCCCAGCACTTCCAGGGCGGCATCGGTGCGCACCCGGCCGCTGCCGGCCTCCACCGGCAGGCCCGCCTGCGCCAGCCAGTCGGGGGCGCGGCTGCCGGTGCAGAGGAGGTCGGCGGGGGCATCCGCGGCCGCGCCCCGCTCGATCGAGACCCCCGCCCTGGCCAACAGCGCTTCGCCGGCCCGCGCCGCGGCGGCCGACCCCAGCTGCAGCCCCTCCCCCCGCAGCAGGAGCTGCACCGGGTGGCGGCGTGCCCGTAGCGCCAGGGCCAGCTCCACGGCGGCGGCGCCGCCGCCGCGGATGCGCACCGGTTGTCCCTCCGGCAGGGCGGCCGACCAGGCCAGAACAGGCTCCAGCGGCTTTACCGCCAGGCCGCCCCCTGGCCCAGTGGTGGCCGTCACCGCCCCCACATCGAGGCTGAGGACGTCGAAGCGCAGGGGCGGTCGCCCCGCCAGATGCAGGTCCCGGCGCAGCGGATCGAGACCCACGATCTCGGCCTGCACGAACACGACGCCAGCCCGTTGGCAGAGCTGCCGCAGGTCGATCGCGGCCGCCTGAGGCGGGTGCAGGCCGGCCACCACCGCGGGCACCAGGCCGGAGTACAGGGTGCTGCCGTGGCGGCTCACCAGGCTGATGCGCGTGGCCGCTGGCCGCTGCTGTGGCCGCATCGCCCAGCGCCGGAGCAGCAGGGCATGGCTGTGGCCCCCGCCCGCCAGCAGCAGCTCCCGCGTGGCCGGCCCTTCCCTCACCCCTCCGTCCCCCGTGGCTTCAGGGGGTCCAGTCGTCCGGCGGATCCGCCTTCTCGCTCTCCTGCAGGGAGGGCAGGGTGCGCAGGAGCGCCAGGATCTCCTGGCGGGCGCGGGCGCGGAAGGCGGCGGCAGCGGCCGGCGGCAGCACCGGCACGTCCTGGGCGCCGGCCTTCGCGTCCCCCCGCAGGGGTTTCCAGCGGCTTTCCCCGTTCTGCTTCGCCTGCTCGAGGGCGGCGGCGAAGTCGAAGGACAGCGAGCGCCCTTCGGCGGCGGCCTCCGCCACCAACCGCTCCCGCTCCTCCACAAAGGCCCGGGCCCGCAGGGTGTCCGGCAGGCCGAGCACCGGTTCGAACCACTGCAGGCCCCGCATCTCCTCCTCCAGCAGGATCACCCAGGCGTTCTGCTCGCCCTCCGGCAGCGCCGCCAGCTGGGGATCGGCCTGCAGCGCATTCAGGAAGTGGGCCAACCAGCGCACGTGCGCCTTGTCCTGCAGGCTTTTCTTCTGGGCCGCCTTGCCGGTGAGCCGTTTGGGCAGGGCCGCCTCGGCCCGGCGCAGGAAGACCCGGTCCTCGCGCTCGAGGTTGATCGCCCCCCAGCGTTGGCGGTATTCCCAGAGCTCTTCGTAGCGGCGCACGTCCTCCGCCGGCCAGCCGAGATCTCGCAGTTCTCCGGAGCGACTGCCCTCTTCCTTGCGCATCACTGTGGTTCGCCTCGCCTCGGCAGAGTACGAGGCTCAGTCCCCGCTGGCCGCCGCGCCGCGGCAGCGGCGGGCGATCAATCCCTCCTCATCGGCGGGCACCACCCGCAGGCGGAAGGGCCCGAGCCAGGCCAGGGCAGCAGCCAGCTCCCGCCGCAGCGCCGCATCGTGTTCGCCGATGCCGCCGCTCAGGGCGATCACCTCCACCCCGCCCAGGCAGGCCGCCATGGCGCCGATCTCCTGCAGCAGCCGCTGACGGAACACGGCGATCGCCAGGGAGGCCCCGCCGTGGCCATCTGCGGCGGCCTGGCGCAGGGTCGCCATATCGCCGCTCAGGCCGGAGAGGCCCAGCAGGCCGCTCTCTTGATGGAGGGCATGGTCGATGGCGTCGGCCCCCAGCCCCTGTCGCAGCTGGTGCAGCAGCAGGCCGGGATCGACGCTGCCGCTGCGGCTGGCCATCACCAGCCCCTCCAGGGGCGTGAAACCCATGGTGGTGGCGATGCTGCGGCCGTCGAGGACGGCGCA
>CAIVPT010000025.1 GCA_903907855.1 uncultured Synechococcaceae cyanobacterium
ACGGATCGCCGCAGCATCGCCGTAACACTCGCCGTGCAACCGGCGCAGGTAGGCCGCCGCCTGATCCGCCAGGTCCCCCTCGGGCAACGGCGACACGATCGCCTCCAGCTCGGCGCGGGTGGCGGGATCGGCGGCGGACAGTTCGGGATAGGTGGTGAGCAGCCGCAGCAGGTGCAGCAGCCGCTCGAGATCCAAGAGGCGCGAGTACCCATGGAGCTGGAAGCGCCTCTCGCGGTTGCGGGCGGAGCGGATGCGGTGATCCAGGCGGGCCAGCTCCTCCCGCAGCAGGGCCTCCAGCTCCCGGCCGTGGGTGGGCACCACCGCCACCACGGCCGCCAACCCCTCGGCCCGCGAGGGGCCGAAGAACGGGTCGGCCAGGGCTGCCGCCATCTCGCGGATCACCGGCTCGGGCACCGGTCGCTGGCGGGTCTGGTTCCAGTGCAGGCAGGTGGACAGCGGCGTGTAGAGCCACCAGCCGATCCATTCCACCGGCGCCGGCAAGACCAGGGCCTGGGTGATCGCCAGGCGCCAGGGGCGGCGGGCGTGGGTGGAATCGACGATCACCGGGACGCCAGCGGCCACGGAATCACGGATGCGCTGATGCAGCAGGGCCTCGATCTCGCGCCAGGGCCCCTGCACCGCCGGATCGCCGAACAGCTCGGCCCGCAACCCATCGGTGGAGAGCACCAGGGCACCGGTGAGGCCCGCCAGCACCGCGGCCAGGGTGGTCTTGCCGCTGGCGGGCGGGCCGATCAACAGGTGGCAGCGCAGGGGCGCCGCCTCGGGGCTGGCTGGGGGGCTGGCGGGGGGGCTGGCCGGCGAGCGCGTCATGGCCGCAGCGTGACAAGCCGCCCCTACCACCGCAAGGGGCTCCAAGCGAAAGAGCACACACAGATGCTTGCTATGACTGGGATCTCAAAATCCCCCTCGCTCTTTCGCAGGAAAAACCAGAGCATGGCCGCCGGCGCTGCTGAGGCTGCTCCCAGCGCCGCAAGCCCCCATGACTCCCCACTACCGCCTGCCGGAGCTGCTTCAGGACATCCGCCTGCTCGATCTGCTGGAACTCTGCGGCACCGCTGTGCAGACCAGCTCGCTGCTGCGGCTCAGCCAGCCGACGATCAGCCGCCGCTATCGCATCCTCGCGGAGGATTTCGGCCTGGTGCGCGATCGCCGCCAGCTCTGGGGCTGCGTCTACGGAACGTCGACCGCGATGCGCCTGCTGCGGCACGGCTGCCGGGCCCACCGCCTGGCCGCTGGCGTGGCCCGCCTCGGCTGCGACCTGCTCCATGCCCCCCTGCTGGCGGCCTGCCCCTGGCTGCTGCCCACCCCCCAGCGCTATCGGGCGGCGGCGAACTGGCTGGAGCTGGTGCGCCAGGGCGTGCTCGATGGGGCCCTGCTGTCGGGTCTGGAGCTGGACGAGGCGAAAGGATTGAACCGCCAGGAGCTGGAGCTGCTGCCGCTCGGGGCGCTGCCCCTGGCCCTGGCGGTCTGCCCCGAGGCGCCGGCGGAAGAGGCAGCCGAGGTGCTGGTGCCGGGTAGGGGGATGGCGCCTGGCTTGCGTCGGCTCCTGCGGGAGCTGGGGATGACGCTGCGCAGCGGGGGCAACAGCCTGCAGACCCCGGACGACTGGGTCGGCCGCATCCGTGGCAGCTCCCTGGCACTGGTGGTGGCGGATCGGGAGGCCGAGACCTGGGCCGCCCTGCGCC
>CAIVPT010000026.1 GCA_903907855.1 uncultured Synechococcaceae cyanobacterium
CGCAGCGGGGAGGACCGCGGCACACTGCGCGGGAATGACAGCCGCGGCGGCGGTGGGCGCGGTCTTGAGCGACCCGCGGCGGGCGATCCCGGCGCCGGCCCCCGCTTCTGGCTCACCTACAGCCCCAGCGCCCCCCTCTTCGCGCCGGTGCGACTGGTGCTCAGCCGCCTCGAAACCCGCAACGCCGCCAGCCAGCTGAGCGGTTGCAAGTCGTTCGCCTACGCCGGCTCGCTGGTGGCGCGGCGCGAGGCGCGGCGGCGGGGCGCCGATGACGCCCTGCTGGCGAGCAGCGCCGGCGGCCTGTGTTGCGCCACCGCCGCCAACCTGCTGGTGCGCCACAACGGCCAGTGGTGGACCCCGCCGCGGAGCAGCGGCTGCCTGCCGGGCATCCTGCGGGGGCTGGCCCTGGCCCAGGGGCTGGCACAGGAGAAACGCCTGCAGGCCCCCGATCTGCTCGGCGCGGAGGCGGCGCTGCTGATCAACAGCCTGGGCTGCCGTCCGGTGGTGAGCTTCGAGGGACAGCCCCTGCCAGCCATGGATGCCGCGGACGCCGAGGCCCTGTGGCGGGCGCTGCTGACGGGAACAACCCCGCCAACGACTCAGTTGCAGCCCTGCACCGAGATGCGATAAGTGAAGCCGGTGGCCGCCTGGTCGGCGCTGGCCCCGATCTTGAAGTTCACCTGGCTCACGGTCTTGCCGGGCACCGCCGGCACGTCCCAATGGCGCCCCGTGCCCATCTGGGGCGCAAACTTCTCATTCACCACCTGCAGGCTGGAGCCATCGGTGAACTTCAGATAGGCCTGCACCGGATACGTGGCACTCACCGAGGAATTGGCGGTGAAAAACAACTTGAAGGAGCCGAACGGCTGGGTAACGAAGAAATCGGTATTCCAGTTCGGGCGGCCGAGGGGATTGCCGGGGCTGATGGTCTTGGTGACGATGTTGGTGGCGCCGTTACCGCCCACCGGCGAGAGGAACTGGCACGTCTGGGCCTGCGCGGTCGCCGGCAGCGCCAACAGTCCCGCCGCCAGAACCCCACTGCGGAGGAGGGCGCCGCTGCGGAGGAGGGCGCCAGAGCAGGGGAAGAGGGGAGCCATGGGCAGCGGGAAACACCTGCGATCATTGTGGGCACACCAGGGCGGTGCGTCAGCGGCCAGGCTGGCCAACGGCGTGGGTGGTAGAAAATCGACAAGGTTGGGAGTGGGCATGGGCAGCGGGTGCGCACGGGGAGTTCGGCGCTGGCGAGCGCTGGGGGCCTCCCTGGCGGCTACGGCGTTGGCGAGCTGCGGCGGCTCGGCCGAAACGCCCCAGAGCCGCGCCAAGGTGGGAGACACCCTTGTGCGCGCGGAGGCCACCGACGTGCGCCTGGAGCACACCTTCCGACCCGCCGAACCAAACGCTTTGCTCGATGGGGCGGTGCGGGTGCGCACCAAGGGAGGGGAGAAGCTGCTGGAGCTCAACGCGGTGTGCAGCCTGCCCCAGACGCCCGGCTGGCCCGCGTACGACAACCTCTACGGCCGAGCGATCCAGCGTGGCGAGGAGGCCAAGGGCACCACGGGCACCACCAGCTGGCAGGTTCTCTTCCATTTCGATGGCCGCCAGGAGGAGCGCATGGGCACCAGCCCTGGCCCCTGGCTGGCACGCCTGCGCGACAACCTCTGCCGCCGCGGCGACTTCGACGACCGCCCGAGGAAACGCTGACCCAACAGAGCTGAATCGGCACTCCGGTAGCAACCGCTACTTCCCCTTCCGCAACGTCTGGCGTTGGATCCCCCAGTGTCCGGACGTCTGTCCATGCCAGAAACACTTTTCAAGGTTGATCTGACCAAGCCGATGGATCAACAGGAAATGCCAGGCCATAACCGCTGGCACCCTGACATTCCGGCCGTGGCCTCCGTCAACCCCGGCGATGTGTTCCGGATCGAGTGCAAAGACTGGACGGATGGTCAGATCAAAAACAACGATGATCCCCAGGACATCGCTGATGTGAACCTGGAGGTGGTTCACGTGCTGAGCGGTCCGATCTGGGTAAATGGGGCCCAGCCCGGCGACATCCTGGTGGTTGATATCCTGGATGTGGGTGCACTGCGGGGCGACGAATGGGGATTCACCGGTATCTTCGCCAAGGAGAATGGCGGCGGCTTCCTCACCGACCACTTCCCCAAGGCCGCCAAGGCAATCTGGGATTTTGAGGGCATCTACACCGCTTCCCGCCACATCCCCGGCGTGCGCTTCGCCGGCATCACCCACCCCGGCCTGATCGGCTGCGCCCCCTCCCACGAGCTGCTCAAGGAGTGGAACCGCCGCGAAACCGAACTGGTGAACACGGCCCCCGATCGCCGCACCTACGGCGCCGGCCTGTCCGGCAGCGAGCCGGTGCTGGCCGCCCTGCCCAACCCCAACAGCGCCATCCTCGGCACCCTCAGCGGCGCCGATTTCGAGCGGGTGGCCAACGAAGCGGCCCGCACCGTGCCGCCCCGCGAGCATGGCGGCAACTGCGACATCAAGAACCT
This sequence comes from uncultured Synechococcaceae cyanobacterium, assembly GCA_903907855.1. Taxonomy (GTDB): domain Bacteria; phylum Cyanobacteriota; class Cyanobacteriia; order PCC-6307; family Cyanobiaceae; genus Cyanobium. Next base: position 2,514 of record CAIVPT010000026.1, read on the forward strand.
CACCAAGGGCACCCGCATCTACTTCCCGGTCTACGTGGAAGGCGCCAAGCTCTCGATGGGCGACATTCACTTCTCCCAGGGAGATGGCGAAATCTCGTTCTGCGGCGCCATTGAGATGTCGGGCTACCTCGATCTGCACGTGGAGATCATCAAGGGCGGCATGGCCAAGTACGGCATGGTCAACCCGATGTTCAAAACCAGCCCTGTCGAGCCCCACTTCACCGACTACCTCGTGTTCGAGGGCATTTCCGTCGATGAGTTCGAAGGCAAGCAGTACTACATGGACGTGCACATTGCCTACCGCCGTGCCTGCCTCAACGCGATCGAGTACCTAAAGAGGTTCGGCTATACCGGCGAGCAGGCCTATCTGCTGCTCAGCTGTGCCCCCGTCGAAGGCCGCATCAGCGGCATTGTCGACATCCCCAACGCCTGCGCCACGCTGGCGATTCCCACCTCGATCTTCGATCAGGACATCCTGCCCCGCTGAGTCAAACGCCAGCGAGCACAACCACCGGGGGGAGGCCAACCTCCCCCTTTTCCGTGCGTTTCCCCTCTTCTTCCACGATGCCTGTTTACGAATTCAGCTGTCCGCAAGGCTGCGAAGACTACGAAATCTGGCGCTCGATCGACCAGCGCACGGTCGACACCCAGTGCCCGGAATGCGGCGGCGACGGCAAGCGATTGTTCAGCCCACCGGTGGCGCTATGCGGACCACTTCGGCTCAAGCAGGAAAGCCGCGAACCCAAACTGGTGCGCAAAACCAGCGGCGACCCAGAACCCAAAGCCAAACTGAAAAACACCCAGGGTGCCCGCCCCTGGATGCTCAACCGGGGCTGCTGAGCAGCCCCCACCACGTTCCGACTCCCGTTCTCAGACGGTGAGGAACTCTTGCACGATGGCATCGGAAAGGCCGGCGGTGGGGCCGCTGGCCACGATGCCACCACGCTGCATGGCGTAATAGAAGCTGGATTGGCGCACAAAGTGGAGATGCTGCTCCACCAGCAACACGCTGATTCCGGTCTCGCGCATGATGCGCTGCACAGCCCGCTCGATATCAAGAATGATGGAGGGCTGGATGCCCTCTGTGGGCTCGTCCAGCAACAGGAGCTTGGGTTTACCGAGCAGCGCCCGCGCAATGGCCAGCTGTTGCTGTTGGCCACCACTGAGATCACCACCCTTGCGGGCGAGGAACTTCTCCAGAATTGGGAACAGGTCGAAAACGATCGGATCGATGTGGCGATTCTTGCTCAGCCCACCCGGCAGGGCCTCCATACCGAGGAGCAGGTTCTCCTTCACGGTTAACTGGGGAATGATGTCACGCCCCTGCGACACATAGCCGATTCCGTGGCGGGCGCGTTGGTACGGCGGCTGGCTTTGCAACGGCTCGCCCTGGTAAAGGATTGAGCCCCTCTTCTGCTGCAGAAGGCCGATAATCGTCTTAAGGAAGGTGGTCTTACCGACCCCGTTGCGACCACTCAGACACACCATTTGCCCTTCTGGAATGGTGAGATCAACATTGCGTAGAATATGGCTTTCACCGTAGTACACATTCAGATCATTCACCGCCAGGATCGACGGGCGGGTGGCAGACTGCGCGGCGGGGGAGGGGGCGGTGCTTTGCATGGATGGAGCG
>CAIVPT010000027.1 GCA_903907855.1 uncultured Synechococcaceae cyanobacterium
AGAGTTCCCGGCCGGTGGATTTGGGGGGGCTCTGCTGGAAATAGGGCTCCTGCAGCCACCGCTCCAGGCAGTCGTGCTGCACCTGGCCGCGGGCGGCCCAGGCGCCTCCCTCATCGCAGGAGAGCTGGCCCTGGCTGAAACGGTCCACCGCCAGGTCGATCAGGGTGTTGGCCGGGCCGCAATCCCAGCCGAGCAGCGGCTTGGACCGATCGGGGCCGCGGCGGGGGGGCAGCAGGGTGAGGTTGGCGATCCCCCCCAGGTTGAGCACGGCCCGCCAGCCGCCGGTGCGGCCGATCAGGGCTTCGTCGGTGGGGGGAACCAGCGGCGCCCCCTGGCCGCCCAGGGCCAGGTCGGCGCTGCGGAAGTCGTAGACCACTGGCCGCTCCAGCAAGCGGGCCAACAGCGGCCCCTGCAGCATCTGCCAGCTGGCACCTCGGCGCCCCCCCTGGGGCGGCCGATGCCAGACCGTCTGGCCATGGCAGCCCACCAGGCTGGCGACACCGTGGGGGTCGCAGGCGCGGGCGGCGGCGGCCTGGGCTTCGGTGACGGCTTCCGCCAGATCGAGCAGCTCTGCGGCGCGACGGGGCTGGCCCTGGCCCATCTCCACCAGCCGCTCCCGCAGCAGGGCGGGATAGGGGTGGGCGTGGTGCGCCAGGATCCGCCAGCGGGGGCGATCCGGCCGACCGGAGAACTCCGCGAGCACCGCATCAATGCCGTCGGCGCTCGTGCCGCTCATCAGGCCGAGCACCCTCATGGTGACCCCGGGGGGCCGGATCGCCTTGCGCTCATGCGGTGGGGAGGCGTTCGAGTGCCTCACTGTTGCCGATCACCACCAGCAGTTCGTCGGCCCCCAGCACGTGGGTGGCCGGGGGGTTGACCATCAACCGGTTGGCCGGACCCGCCGCCAGCACATTGACGTTGTGGTTCTTGCGCATGTTGAGGTCGCGCAGGGAGCGGCCGACGAAGGACGGGGGCACCTTGATCTCCTCGATGCTGTTGCTGTCGTCGAGGCGGAGCCGCTCCAGCAGGTTGGGGCGCACCAGCTCCTGGCCGAGGCGCGTGCCCTGCATCTTGGAGGGGAACACGACACGGTCGGCGCCGACCCGCCGCAGCATTTTTTCGTGCAGATCGCTGGTGGCGCGGGAGATCACCTGCTTGACCCGGCTGCCGCTGGCATCTTTGACGATCAAGGTGGCGGTGATGCTGGCCTCGATCGGCTCACTGATCGCCACCACCACCGTGCCCACATCCAGGGCGCCGGCGGCCCGCAGTGCCTCTTCGTCGGTGCAGTCGAGGATGCGGTATTCGATCGAGGGCTCCAGCTGGCGCAGTTCATCGATCGCCCGCTGGTTGAGGTCGATGGCGAGCACCTCCTGGCCGGCCCGCACCAGCTCCCGGCAGACGGCGCCGCCGAAGCGGCCGACGCCGATCACGCAGAAGCTGTTGGCGACCGCATCGGTGCCGCCTTGCCATTGCCACCACTGGGTCATTGCCGGTCTTGCGCTGGGAGGGGAAGGGGAGGGGACGGAGAAAGGGATCAGGGGGCCGGGTGGCTGGGGGGGCTCACAGGTAGAGCTCCTCGCGGGGGTAGCTGACGCGGCTCTGGGGGCGGTGGCCGTAGACGGCCGAGAGCATCAGCAGGATGCCGATTCTGCCCACGAACATCCCCACCATCAGCACAAATTGGCCCCAGCGGTTGAGCTGGGCCGTTACCCCCACATCAAGACCGACGGTGCCGAAGGCCGAGACGCAGGTGAACAGCTTCTCCAGGAAGGTGAAGGCCTCACTGCCCGGCGTGCCGGCGGTGGTGTTACCCAGGCCAAGAAACAGGGCCATCGCCACCACGAACAGGGCCGAGGCCATCGCTACGCCGATGGCGCGCAGCACCACCCGATCGGGCAGTTCCCTGTCGCGGATCACCACCACCTCCTCATCCCGCAGGGTGGAGCGGGTGGCGGCCACCAGGGCCGCGAAGGTGGTGGTCTTGATGCCACCGCCGGTACCGCCCGGGCTGGCGCCGATGAACATCAGCACGATCATCAGCAGCAGGCCGGCGTCGGAGATGGTCGCGACGCTGAGGGGCACGGTGTTGAAGCCCGCGGTGCGGCAGGTGATCGACTGGAACAGGGTGACCTGCAGCTTGTCCCAGAGGGTGAGCTTCTGCACCATGCCTTCGGTGGCGAAGTGCTCGGTGAAGAGCAGGCCGAGGGTGCCGATCAGGATCAGACCGATCGTGGTGCGCACCACCAGGCGGGTGTGGAGGCTCAGCCGGCGGATGCGACGCAGGCGGAAGCGGTTCACCCAGAGGTCGTTGGCGACGCGCCAACCGATGCCGCCAATCACGATCAGGGCGCCGATCGTGCCGTTCACCCACGGGTTGCTGCGATAGGCGACGAGGTTGTCGCTCCAGAGGCCGAAACCGGCGTTGTTGTAGGCGCTGATGCAATGGAACAGGGCCGCCCAGAGGCGCTGGCCCGGGTTGGCGATGTCGCGGAAGCCAAAGGCGTAGAGCACCACCGTGCCCAGGCCGATCACCACGGCGGCGATCAGCAGGATCTGGTTGAAGGTGGGGCCGATGCCGCCGACGCCGAACTCATCGAGGGCCCGTCCCTTGTCGAGGCGCTGGCGCAAGCCGGAGCGACCCTGCACGAAGCCCTGCAGGAAGGTGGTGATGGCCATCAGTCCGAGGCCGCCGGTGAGGATCAGGCCCGCCAGCACCCCCTGGCCCAGGGGGGTGAGATCGCGGCCCACGTCGATGATGCTCAGGCCGGTGACCGTGATCGCCGAGGTGACGGTGAACAGGGCCTCCCACAGACCCACGTCATCGGTGGAGCAGAGGGGGGAGGCCAAGAGCACGGTGCCGGCGGCGATCACCAGCAGCCCGGTGACCACCGTGAATTGCGGCACTGTGAAACGGTGCCGCCAGGGGCGGGTGGGGGCCATGGTTGAGCGTGGATGGGCGCTCAACGCTTCACTTGTTGGGCTGGGGGGTCATCCGCAGGTAGGGGCGGATTTCAGTGATGCCCTTGCTGAACTTCGAGCGGGCTTCCTCGGTGGGGATCGAGGGAACGACGACGCAGTCGTCGCCGTCTTTCCAGTTCACCGGGGTGGCCACCTGGTGGTGGTCGGTGAGCTGCAACGAATCGATCACCCGCAGGATTTCGTCGAAGTTGCGGCCGGTGCTGGCGGGGTAGGTGATCTGCAGCCTCAGCTTGCGGGCCGGATCGATGATGAACACCGAGCGGACGGTGAGGTTGTTGAGGGAATTGGGATGGATCATCCCGTAGAGATCGGCGACGCGGCGGTCGGCGTCGGCCAGGATCGGATAGTCGACGCTCGTGTGCTGGGTCTCGTTGATGTCGGCGATCCAGCCGCAGTGGCTTTCGGCGCTGTCAACAGAGAGGGCGATGGTTTTGACGTTGCGCTTCTCCCATTCGGGCCTTAGGCGAGCCACCTCGCCAAGCTCGGTGGTGCAGACCGGCGTGTAATCCGCGGGGTGGGAGAACAGAACTACCCAGGAATCGGCGGCGAAGTCGTAGAAGTTGATCGGTCCCAGCTGGGAATCCTGGGTGAAATCGGGGACTGTGTCTCCCAGTTGCAGGGCCATGGCAGGCGAAAGCGTCGTGCGTGCATCAGCCTCCGAATGCTGGCACAGGCCCCCGCGGCCGTCAGGCCAATGGCGCAGATGGCGCCGCAGCCCCTGCAGGCCGAGCCCGGCGGTGGCCGAGACGAAGAGCATGTCCGGCACCAGGGCCCGGGCGCGCTCCAGCTCGCCGGCTGGGCAGCGGTCGATCTGGTTGCCGATCACCTGGCGGGGCACCTGGGAGCCGAGGGAATCGAGGATCGCGTTGACCGTGCGCCACTGCTCCGGCCAGCCCGGGTCTGCCAGGTCGACCACCACCAGCAGGCCATCGGCCTCCAGGGCCTCCTCGATCGTGGAGCGGAAGGCCTCCACCAGGGGCGGCGGCAGGTCGCGGATGAAGCCCACCGTGTCGGTGAGCAGCCGCGGCGGCGCGTCCGCATCCGCTTCCTCCCCCAGCCACAACCGGCGCGTGGTGGGGTCGAGGGTGGCGAACAGCCGGTTCTCCGCCAGCACCTCCTCCCCCCGGCCCGGCCGGGTCAGGGCGTTGAGCAGGGAGCTCTTGCCGGCGTTGGTGTAGCCCACCAGGGCCAGCCGTTCCACCCCCCGCCGGCCGCGGCGCAGCCGGGCCCGGTGCTCGCCCAGGCGGCGTACGTCGCGCTGCAGCCGCTCGATCCGGCGGGCGATGGCGCGGCGATCCTTCTCCAGCTGGGTTTCCCCCGGCCCGCGCGTACCGATGCCGCCGCCCTGGCGGGAGAGGCTGAGGCCCCGGCCGGTGAGCCGCGGCAGGCGGTAGCGCAGCTGGGCCAGCTCCACCTGCAGCCGGCCGGCGCCGCTGGCGGCCCGTTGGGCGAAGATGTCGAGGATCAGCTCGCTGCGGTCGCTCACCGGCAGATCCAGGAGCCGCTCCAGGTTGCGGGCCTGCACCGGCGTCAACTCCCGGTCGGTCACCACCAGCTCGGCCCCGAGGCGGCGGGCCTCCAGGGCCGCCTCGCGCAGTTTTCCCTCCCCCCAGATCGTCTGGGGCGCCATCCCAGGGCGCCGCTGCTGCTCCATCACCCCCACCGGCAGGGCTCCGGCGCTGCGCACCAGGGCCTCCAGCTCGGCCAGGCGCCGCCGCTCCTCCGGTACGTTGCCGCCGCTGAGCGCCAGGATCAGAACCCGTTCCGCCCCGGTGTCGGCCACCACCGTCCCCACCGCTCCTGCCGCCTTGGCTTCCCCTGGGGCCAACGCATCCCCGGCCGGGGCGGGCAAGGCTTCCGGATCGAGGGCGCACAGCTCCGCCAGATCCCCCTCCACGCCCCCGCTCCAGCCATCGGGTCCCCCTTCGGCGGGCTGGAGAAGGACCGCCGGCCAATGCCCTCCCGCCGCCGCCTGGCGGGTGCAGCGCAGCCACAGCTGCGGCTCCAGATCCAGGCCCACCACCGCCTCGCGGGCGCCGGGCCGCAGCTGGGGCGCGCGGCCTGTCGTGGTGCAGCAGGTGAGCAGCCGCAGGGCGCCGCCCCGTCGCCGCTGCGATCCCGGCAGCCGCTCCAGCAGCCTCCCCGACTGCTCCAGATCCCCCACCCACAGCAGCCGGGTGAGCCCCCGTCCGTCCACCACCAGGGTGAGGGGCAGGGCAAGCCGCCCCACCTCCTCGGCCAGCCGTTGCAGGGTGAGGCGATCGGCCACCGCATCGGCGGGATGGCGGCGGTGGCAGAGGGCCTCGAGCCGATGCCGCTCCGCGGGGCGAAGCCCGGCCGTGCGCCCCGCCAGGACCCCCTGTCTCAAGGGCGGCGCACCATCAGGCAGCGCAGGCCGGCGGCCCGGGCTCCTGCCCCGTCCTCGGGGCTGTCGCCCACATGCCAGGCCTGGGAGGGGCGGAGGCCGAGGGCCGTGAGCGCCAGCTGGAAGGGCACCGGGGAGGGTTTGGCCGCACCGGCCCGGCTGGAGACCACCACCGTGTCGAACCAGGGGGCCAGCCCCAGGCCGCTGAGCAACCCCTCCAGCCGGCTATCGAAATTGCTGACTACCGCCAGGCGCAGCCCCGCCGCCTGCCAGCGCTCCAGGTTGGCGGGCACGTCGTCGTAGACGTGCCAGAGGGCGGGATCGGCGAAGGCCTCGAACAGGGCACGCGGCAGCTCCTTGGGGGCGGGAACCCCCGCGGTGCGTTGCAGCACCGCCTCGATCCGCTCCCCCCACCAGCCGATCTCCGCCTCCCGCAGGGCCTCCCCCTCCAGCCCCGGGAAGGCCAGCGGGGGGGCGCTCGCATACACGGCGGCGAAGGCGCGGCCCACCGCCTCCGGATCCACCGCGATGCCGTGGGCGGCGGCGGCCTCGGCGTAGGTGTGCCCCAGGGGGCGGCGCAGCTGGATCAGGGTGCCCATGGCGTCGAGCAGCAGGGCCCGGGGGCGGGGCCAGGCCGGGGCCGTCATGGGGAGATGCCCGCAGGCCGCCCCCAGTCGGCCAGCCAGCCGGCGGCCACCCGCAGCTGCAGGGAGCGGCGCGGCAGGCGGGTGAGGTAGGCGACGCGCCGCAGCTGGTAGGCGGCGGGGCCGGCGAGGTTGACCCCCAGGCCGCTGAGGCTGGCTTCCCCCACCCCGAGGCTCATCATTTCGCCCAGGTCCTGGAAGCGGAACGGCTCCAGGGGGGCGCCGGCCAGGGAGCGCATCAGGTTGGTGGCGGCCACCGGCGCCTGCTGGAACGCCACCTGGGCGTTGCTGGGCAGGGGCTCGTCGTCTTCGGGGCCGGGCAGGTTGGCCAGGTCGCCCACCACGAACACCCCGTCGTGGCCGCGCAGGCGCAGATCGCTGTGGCAGAGCAGGCGGCCGCGGCGATCGCGGGGTGGTTCCGGTTCGAGCAGCGGCGGGCGGAAGCGCAGCCCGGCCGTCCAGATCACCCCCTCCACCGGCAGCGGCTCCTCGAGGCCGGTGGCGCCGCTGGTGAGATGCAGCCGGTCGGGTTCCACCGCCGTCACCCGGGTGCGGGTGCGCAGGCGCACGTCGCGGCGGCGCAGGGCGTGCTCGGCCTGCTCGCGGCTGAAGGCCCGGTTGTGGGGCAGCAGCCGATCCCCCTGCTCGATCAGCTCCACCAGGGCGCTGCCGCCCGCCAGGTCGGCGAGTTTGCAGGCCAGCTCCACGCCGGTGGGGCCGGCCCCCACCACGGCCAGGCGTTGCAGGGGGCGGCGCTCGCGCCGCAGCCGCCCCAGCAGCTCCTGCAGCCGTTCCACATCGCTCAGGCTGCGGAAGCCGAGGCTGCAGCGCTCGACGCCGGGGATGCCGAAGGTGTCGGCTTCGCCGCCACAGGCGAGCACCAGCCGCCCCCAGCCCAGCTGGCGACCGGACTGGGTGTGCAGGGTGCGCTGGGCCAGGTCGACCCGCACGACCCGATCCTGCAGCCAGGCGACACCGCGGCCGGCCAGCAGCTCCTCGTAGCGGGGGGCGATCTCCCAGTGGCGCAGCTCGCCGCTGAGCAGCTCGTAGAGCAGGGGCAGGAAGACGAAGCGCTCGGCCGGTTCGATCAGCAGGATCGAGGGGGGGCGGCGCTGTTCCGCCAGGGCCAGGGCGGTGTAGAGGCCGCCGAAGCCGCCGCCCACGATCACCACCGGTCCGGGGTGGTCCGGCGGATCGCTGGTGGAGCCGGCCGGATGGTCGGCTGCCGCCGGGGGGGACTGGCGGGGAGACGGGCTCAGGGTGGCGTCCTCGGGGGGCTGCGGTGGGTGCCCGCTTCTGTCAGGAACCCTACCCAGCGGCTCCGGCGGCGGGCGATGATGGGGCCATGGTTAGTCTCCCGAGTCCGTCTGTGCGGCCCGCTACCGGGGTGGTGGAGTCGCCCGCCGCCGAGATGCCCTGCGACCGGCACGGTGAGCCGATCGACCTGGAGCGGGCGCGGCAGGAGATCGCCCCCCTGGATGCGGAAGGGCGCCTGCGCTGGGCCTGGCAGACCTTCGGCGATGGCCTGGTGCTCACCACCAGTTTCGGCATCCAGTCGGCGGTGCTGCTGCACATGGTGAGCCGCCTGGGCGACACGATTCCCGGCCCGGGGATTCCGGTGCTGTGGGTGGATACGGGCTACCTCCCCCCGGAGACGTATCACTACGCCGACCAGCTGCAGGAGATGTTGCCGATCCACCTGAAGGTGGTGCAGGCGGAGCTGAGCCCCGCCCGCATGGAGGCCCGCCATGGCCGGCTGTGGGAAACGGGCCAGGTGGACGACCTGCAGCTTTACAACCGCATCCGCAAGGTGGAGCCGCTCGACCGGGCCCTGGCGGATCTGCAGGTGCGCTGCTGGGCCAGCGGCGTGCGCGGCGGGCAGACGGAACATCGCCGCGGCATGCATCCGCTCGATCCGGTGCGCGGGCTGTGGTCGCTGCGGCCGCTGCTGGAGTGGACAACCCGCGACATCTACTACTACATGGAGAACAACGGCCTGCCCCAGCATCCCCTGTTCGCCCAGGGCTACTCCACCGTGGGCGACTGGCACACCAGCGCCCCCGATGACGGCACCCTCAGTGGCCGTTCCACCCGCTTCGGTGGCCTCAAGGAGGAGTGCGGCATCCACCTGGGCGGTGGCATCTGAGCTGGGGCCAGCCCGCTGGCTGCTGATCGGCAACAGCCGCTGGCACTGGGGTCGCCCGACCCCCTCGGCCGTGGCCGTGCACCACACAGCACCGCCGTTGGCGGTGCCGGGCGAGAGGGCCGCAGCGTTGCTGGCCTGGGCGGCGGTGGGGCCCGTTCCCGACGGCATCGGCCTGCCGCTGGAGCGGCGGCTCCCCCTGGCGTCGGTGCCGCTGGCGGCGGCTCCGCCCTGGCTGGGAATCGATCGGGCGCTGACGGGTTGGCAGGCCTGGCGCCACAGCGGCGGGCCGGTGCTGGTGGCCGACGCGGGCACGGTGCTCAGCCTCACCCGCGTGGATCCCGGTGGGGCCTTCGCGGGCGGCCGCTTGCTCGCCGGCGCGGCTCTGCAATGGCGGGCGATGGCCGCCGGCACCCGCGCCCTGCCTGAAGTGCCCCTGCCCGAATCGGTGCAGGAGTCGCGGCAGGAGCGGGAGCCGCAGCTGGAGTCGGAACCGGAGGCCTGGCCCGTCGCCACGGCGGCGGCGATGGCCAGCGGCGTGCGCCTGGGGCTGGCGGCCGCGGTGGCCGACGCCCTGGAGGAGGCCCTGGAGGGGGATCCCCACTGCCGGTTGGTGCTCACCGGCGGTGATGGCCCGGCCCTGCTGGCCCCCCTACGACGGCGACTGGAACGGCGCGGGCTGCTGGCGCGGCTGGAGTGGCGCCCGGCCCTGGCCCTGGAGGCGCTGGCCGCCCTGGCGCCGGATCAGGCGAGCCCGAGGTCGCTGAGGATCTGATCGGCCATGGTTTCCGCCTTGACCTTGGTATAAATGCGCTCCAGCTTGCCCTCGCCGTCGATCACGAAGGTGTGGCGCATCATGCCCATGTATTCGCGGCCCATGAATTTCTTGAGGCCGTAGCTCTCGTAGGCCGTGGCCATCGGGCAGGGTTCGGCGTCGGTGAGCAGGGGGAAGGGGAGCTCGTACTTGCGGATGAACTTGCCGTGGCTGGTGGCGTCGTCCTTGCTGATCCCCAGAACCCGGATGCCGGCGGCCTCAAAGGCGCTCCAGGTGTCGCGGAAGTTGCAGGCTTCCTTCGTGCAGCCCGGGGTGTCGTCCTTGGGATAGAAGTACAGAACAACCCGCTGCCCCTTCAGGTCGGCCAGGTTGACGATCGTGCCGTCCTGGTCGGGGAGGCTGAAATCGGGGGCGGGATCGCCGATCTGGAGTGCCATGGGGGGGCTGGACGGTGGTGCCGGGAGCCTAGGGGGTGCGGCGCGGCACTCCGGCCGGGGTGGCCACCGCAATTCCGACTGTCTGAGTGAACACTGTTTGTGGGCGCAACCGCGTTCAATGGCTACATTGCCGAATGAAGTCCCCCAAACCCATCCCGTGCTCAAGCGTCTGCTCGCCGGTCTCGCCGTTGGAACGGCCCTCACGGCCGTCGCTCTGCCGGCCTCCGCTGCCGTCGATAACGATCTGCCCGTCCGTTGGAACACCGGTGGTGCCGTGTGGTCCACCAGCCAAGATGAGGTCGACACCTTCCTGGAAACCGGTGAAGTCACCGACCGTGGTCTCGACGGTGGTCTGCGCCGCTCCGGCTGGACCGCCGACGAGGTCCGCCAGGGCATGAACAAGACCTACGACGTCGATCTGGTGGGCGTGTCCCGCTTCCTGTATTCCGACGCCGGGGTCAAGTTCCTGAAGAACGCGACCAACAGCTACTTCCCGTACTGGAGCATGAACACCTACGCGGTTCAGGCTCTGCGCTCGGCGATCGTCAAGGATGCGGCTGACGGCTCGATCTCTTCGGCCGGCATCATGCGCGCCCTCCCCACCGACTTCCGCCTGGCGGATTTCTGCAATACCTACACCGGTGCGCAGAATATCTGTGCCGAGGGTCGCTGCCAGGAAGGCACCGCCCAGTGCACCTCGCTGCTGTCCTGGTACGTGTTCCTGCCCGCCTGCATCCAGGCCAACCAGATGGCCGATCCCGTGGCGGCTGTGAAGATGGCTCCTCCGGCCGATGGTTCCGTGCGCGGCCTCTGGTGATCCAGAGCGTGGGCGTCGCACCCGACGCCTAGTCCCCAGCCCCCGGCTCCGGCCGGGGCTTTTTTGTGCGCCGCTGCGCCGCAGGCGCTTTGGGACTCTGCGCCGCAGGCAGGATCTCCGCGTGCAGCAGGGTGTGGTGCAGGGGCTGGGGCAAGAGGGCGCCCCGATGGCGGTGGAAGAGGGCGGCGAGGGCTTCGCAACCGCTTGGCTCGAGATCGTTCTCCAGGCGGCGGCGGTAGGCGGCCCCCGGCGCGAACCAGCGCTGCAGCAGCCCCTCCCCCAGCGGTAGCTCCAGCTCCTCCTCCCAGCTCTCCAGCCGCACCCGCCAGCCGCGCCGCTCCAGGCCCTCCCGCACCGCCTGCAGCGCCTGCGCCTCCACCGCCGGCGCCGTGCCCTCCGCTGCCCGCGCCGCCGCCAGGGCCGCCTCCTCTGCCGGCCCCGCCCTGGAGAGCTGGCGCTCCAGCCAAGCCCCCAGGCTGCCGGCCGGCCCGAGGGTGGGATGGCTGAACAGCAGCCGGGCCCGGGCCCCGGGGGCGGCCCGCTGGGTCAGCTGCTCGAGCCACGCCTCCCGCCCGGCGGGATCCAGGCCCCGGAAGGGCTGACGCGCGGCGAACCACTCGAAGCGGTGGGCCGGCTCCAGCTGGGCATCGAGCTGCTCGGGGTGCTCCGGGGGCACCTCCAGCAGCCGCGGCCGCCGCAGTTGATCGAGCAGTTGCAGCTGCCCCTCCAGCCGCTCCCGCACCGCCGCCTCCGGGACTGCCAGCACCACCTCCCCCTCGCTGGCCGCCTGCAGGGGATCGAGGGCCCAGAGGAGGGAGCGGGCCTCCAGCACCAGCAGCCGGTCGAGCCGGCCGATGGTGGCGTCCTGCCAGAAGCGGTGGCGCAGCCGGTCGAGGCGCTCGCCCTCCGCCACCGCCTGGCGCCGCAGCCAGCGCTCCAGCACCGGATCCTCCGGGCCGCTGCTGAGCAGATCGGGCTGGTCGATGGCGGATTCGGCCGCGGCCGCCAGCTGGGCCGCCCGCCGCTGCTGCAGCCGCTCCCGCACCCTCCCTTCCCAGCCCAGGCTGCCGGGCTGCCAGAAGACCTCCCCCTGCAGGGCATCGGGCAGGTATTGCTGCGCCACCCAGTGGTCGCGGAACGCGTGGGGGTAGCGATAGCCGACGCCGTCGCCGAAGGCGGCCCCGTCGCGGCTGGCATCGCGCAGGTGGGCCGGCACTCTCTGGCGGTTGGTGTCGCGCACCGCCCGCACCGCATCGAAGAAGCCCAGGGCGCTGTTGCTCTTCTCCGCGTTCGCCAGGTAAAGGGTGGCCTGGGCCAGGGGGTAGAGGCCCTCCGGCAGGCCCACCTGCTCGAAGGCCGCCGCGCACGCCTGCACCACCACGATCGCCTGGGGATCCGCCAGGCCGATGTCCTCACCGGCGGAGATCAGCAGGCGGCGGAACAGGAAGCGGGGATTTTCGCCGGCCTCCACCATGCGGGCGAGCCAGAAGAGGGCGGCGTCGGGATCGGAGCCGCGGATCGACTTGATGAAGGCGCTGATCGTGTCGTAGTGGGCGTCGCCCTGTTTGTCGTAGAGCACCGCCCGCTGCTGGATCGA
>CAIVPT010000028.1 GCA_903907855.1 uncultured Synechococcaceae cyanobacterium
AAGAGTTCGCCACCCTCCGGCAGGGCCGCGGCCAGGGCGTGCAGCAGGCCGGGCTGGAGCACCCGCCGCTTGTGGTGCCGCTTCTTGAACCAGGGGTCGGGGAACTGGAGGGTCACCAGCTGCAGGCGACCGGGCGGCAGGGCCGCCAGCCAGGGCGGCAGGCTGACGTTCACGTTGGCGAACAGGAAGTGCAGGTTGTCCAGGCCGGCCGCGCGCCGGTCGGTCTCCGCCGCCTCCACCAGGGGCTGGCGGATCTCCAGGCCCAGGTGGTTGCGCTGCGGGTGGAGCTCGGCCATTGCCTGCAGGAAACGCCCCCGGGCCGAGCCGATGTCGAGGTGGAGGGGCAGGGCCGGATCGGCGAAGAGGGCCTCCGATGGCGGCAGGGTGCGCGGTTGCAGGTGGGCCCGGCTGAGGGGGTTGACGTGCTGGCGCACCATCAGCGGACCGGAACGAGGAACCCCCAGCTGGCGGTGTAGCCGTGCAGGTGCGTGGCGCCGCCGAGCGGGCCGATCTCGCCGTTGCAGAACATCCCGGCGATCGGCACGGTGGCGAAGGATTCGCGGCAGAGGCTCACGTCGCCGTCGGGGCCGCCGTAGAGGCCTCGGCCGCGGCCGAGGCAGGCGAAGAGCAGGGCCGCCAGGGGGGCGGGTTCCTCGGCGGCGCAATCGGCCAGCAGCTGGCGGGATTCGAGGCGGGAGGCGTCGCCATCGCGCAGCTGGAACTGCACCTTCTGGCCCACGCGCATCGGTTCGCCCACGGCCACGGCGCCGTTGCGGGGGTCGACGCCGATCAGGTTGCGCACCAGGAAGGGGGTGCGGCCGCCGCTGCCGGAGAGGCTGAAGTCGTTGCGGGCGACGCCGAGGAAGAGGGAGTCGCGCACCTGCTCCCGTTCGCTCGGGCTCAGGTCGGAGAGGATCGTTTGCAGGGCCTCCACGGGGCTGCGGCGCTCCTCGCCGCGGCTCACCTGGATCACCACGTTGCGCTGGGCCTGCTCCACCTCAAACACCGGACCGATCGGCCGGCAGCCCTGGGCCAGCAGCGGTTCGAGCCGCCAGCGGCCACCGATCAGGCAGCCCACGGCCCCGCCGCGCACCTCCTCCTCGAACAGCAGGGAGCCGTGGCGGGCGCTGTGGGGGGCGGCGACACCGCCCACCTTCACCGCCTCGGGATAGGCGTAGTCGAGGCCGCTGATCAGGTCGTTGAGGCCGTCGGTGGTGGGATCGACGAGCACCAGCAGGGAGGGCTGGGGGCCGGTGCCCTCCGCCGATTCCGGGGTTGGGTCGGCGGTGCCGCCGAGCAGGGCGCGCCAGGGTTCGGCCGGACCGTCCAGGTCGGGGAGGGCGGCGGTGTCGATGGCGAAGGGCTGGAGGGTGGCGCCGGGCAGCCGCAGCAGGGTGACGCTGAGGGAGCTCTCCTCCTCCAGCTCCCGCGCCGTGCCATCGGCTTCGGTGCCCACCACGCCACCGCCGAGGCAGCCCAGCCAGTGGCGGGCCTGGAGCTTCTGGCGCAGCAGGGGCAGCAGGCGGGGCAGGTCGCTGGCGAAGCTGGCGGAGGCAAACACCAGGGCCAGGTCGGCCTCCGCGGCCCCCGCCAACTGGCGTGCCACCCCGTCGACGGCCCCCTGCAGCGAGGCATCGCGGGCCAGGGCGGTGCGACACCAGGGGACGGGCTCGCGAGGCGCCATCCAGGGGAAGGAGGGGAGACCAGCCATGGGCGGACCCTATCGCCCTGGGTGCTGCCGGATAATGGCGCCTTCCCGAACCCCGCCGCCGTGCCGGAAGCCCTGTATCGCTCTCTGGTCTGGCTGGATGTGCGGCTGGGGGTGCTGTTTGCGGTGGCGGTACCGCTGGTGCTGCTGCTCTGGGCCCAGCTGCGGCGGGAGGGGGCGGTGTTGCGGCTGCTGGGGCTCTATTGGAAGGTGGCGAGCCTGCTGCTGATCGCCCTGCTGCTGCTCACCGATCGGCGGCCGGTGGGCTATGGGCTGCTGGTGGTGGCGCCGTTGTTGATCGTGGCGTCGCTGTGGTTCTGGGTGGATCTCAACGAGGAGCTGGCCGATCTACCCCCCTGGCGGCCCCTGCCGCTGACGGTGCGGATCTGGCGCTGGAGCCTGACGTTGCTGAGCCTGCTGTCGGCGGGGTTTGCCACCACGGCGCTGGCGTGCCTGGGCGGTGCGGGTCGGCTGCCGTCGTGCCCGCTGTGGCTGGAGGCGCCGGCGGTGCTGCACGGCGGGGTGGCGCGGGTGTTTGGGTTCATCTTTGGCGGGCAGTGGACGCCGGCGGTGGCGGCGTTCCTGGGCTATGTGGCCCTGGCGGCCTACGCGGTGGGGCTGCTGCAGTGGCTGCTGGTGCGCCTGCCCCGCCAGGGGCGGATCGCCGGGGAGTTCTGAGCCGCTGTTGCCCGCCATGGATCCCCTCCACTCCCCCGACCCCGCCCACTCCCGCCCTTTTGCCGGCAGCATCGCGGCGCTGCTCGCCACCCTGGAGGAGCTGAGCCGGGCCCACCCCGAGCGCCTGCTGCGTTTGCGCGGCCACCTGCCGGTGAACGGCGCGGGCGATCCCGATGCGGCGGGCGACGGCCTGGAGCCGTTTGAGCTGCTGATCTTCCGGGGCTTCTCCAGCAGCACCACCCATCCCACGGCGTTCGATCCCGATCGACCGGCCCTGCCGGAGGGCAGCTGCATTGAGAGCGCCGAGCTGTTGCAGGGTCCCCTGCGGCCCCCGGAGGAAACGGTGCTGGCCGGCCCCGGGCCCGTGCAGCCATTCCTTGAGCCCCACCTCTGGCGGGGACGGCACCCGGCCCCTCAGCTCGACGCCGAGGTGTAGAAGCGCAGGGCGAAGCGCCAGAAGGATCGCGCCAGCACCAGGCAGCCCGCCGCCACCGCCAGGGAGAGGGCCAACCAGGTGACGCTGGAGCGCCCCAGCAGGGCCTCGGCGGGCACGGTGGTGAGGAAGGTGATCGGCACCACGAGGGTGAAGAAGGTGCGCAGGCCGGGCGGGTAGGCGCTCACCGGATAGCGGCCGGCGGCGAGCACGGCGCGCAGCACCTCGGTGGCGTTCCAGGTTTTGACGAACCAGATGCTGGTGGCGGCGAGCAGAAACCAGAGGCTGTAGAGGATCAGGGCGGCGCAGAGCAGCATCAGACCGCCGACCGCCAGCTCCAGGGGGCCGGGCTGGGCGCCGGAGCGCCAGGCGGCCCCGAGGCTGAGGGCGAGGCCGAGGGCCATCTCGGGCAGGCCCCAGGGGCTGAGGGTGCGGGTGGAGAGCCAGAACTGGCTGTCGATCGGCTTGAGCAGCACGAAATCGAGGGTGCCCTCGCGCACGTGGGCCACGATCGTGCTGAGGTTGGGCCGCAGCAGGGTGGTGGAGAAGCCATCGAGGAAGGTGTAGGCCCCGAGCACCACCAGGGCCGCCTCCCAGCTCCAGCCCCCCAGCCCCCGCCCGGGCCGATAGAGCAACGAGAGCACAAACAGGCTGCCCGCCAGGTTGCCGGCGGTGGCCAGCAGCTCGATCCAGAGGTTGACGCGGTATTCCCCCTGGCTGGCCAGGGCGGTGCCCCAGAAGCGGCGCAGGGTGAGGGCGTGGCGGCGCCAGGCGGCGGGTGCAGCGGGCGAACGAGGCGATTCCATCAGGCCCCCATCGCCGAATAGCGGCGCACGCCGGCGCGCCAGAGCAGCAGGCACACGGGCGTGAGCAGGCCGATCCAGGCGAGCATGGTGAGCAGGCCGCGCCCCACTGCGAGCGGTTCGCCGGAGAGCAAGGCGGCGGGGAAGTGCAGCATCCAGGGGAAGGGGGTCCATTCCGCCAGGCGCCGCACCTGCGGCGGGAAGCTCTGCAGCGGTGCCACCAGGCCGGAGAGGAACACGTAGGGGATGAACAGCAAACGCTCGATGGCGCTGGCGCGCTCGCTCCAGAAGCAGAGGCAGGCGATGCAGCTCTGCAGCAGGAAGTTGATGGCGAAGGCCAGGCCGATCGCCAGCACCCCGGCGGCGGCGCGGCCGGGGCCGGGCAACCAGAAGCTGCCGGGCTGGAGGGCGAAGAACACGGCGATGATCACCAGCACGAAGGGCAGGCGGGTGATCTGCTCCGCCAGGTGGGCGGCCACGTGACGCCAGAGGGGCGGCAGGGGCTGGAGCAGCTGGGGCGCCAGGCGACCCGCCAGGGCGTCCTCCTCGAAGGAGTACACCACCCAGGCGATGGTGAACTGGCGCACCACGAAGACGGCAAGGAAGTAGCGGCCGAGCTGGGCGGGATCGAGGCCGCCGGCGCTGCCCGGATCGCTGGCCGCCAGCTCACTCCAGAGGCCGAGCATCACGAAGGGCAAGACGCCGGAGAGGGCCCACAGGGCTATCTCGGCCCGGTACTCGAGCATCACGGCGTACTGGCTGCCGAGCAGCACCCGCGCCAACCGCAGCGGATCGCGCCTCATCACACGGTCCCCCGCTGGAAGAGCCCGCCGATCAGCTCCTCGATCGGCGGATCGCTCACCTCCAGGTCGGACACCTCCAGCTCGCCCAGCATCCGGGCCACCGCTTCGGTGAGCTGCTCGCGGGGCACCAGCAACGTGACGGCGCGACCTTCGAGGGATTCGATCTGCCCGAAGGGCGCCAGCCGTTCGGCGGGAAGCGGTTCGCGCAGCTCGAGGCGCACCTGGCGGCAGGGGGCGAGCCGTTCGCTGAGGTCGCGCAGGTTGCCGTCGTGGAAGAGGCCGCCCTGGTGGATGAGCAGCACGCGGGGGCAGAGGGCGGTGATGTCGGCGAGGTAGTGGCTGGTGAGCAGCACGGTGGCGCCGGTGCGGCGGTTGTAGTCGGCCAGGAAGGAGCGCACGCGGGCCTGGGCGTTGACATCGAGGCCGAGGGTGGGTTCATCGAGGAACAGCACCGCGGGTTGATGGAGGAGGGCGGCGAGCAGCTCGGCCTTCATGCGCTGGCCGAGGGAGAGCTTGCGCACGGGCCGAGTGAGCTCGGGGCCCAGTTCGAGCATCTCGGCGAGCTCGTCGATCCGCCGCTTGGCCTCGCGGTCGGGGATGCCGTAGATGGCGGCGTTGACGCGCAGCGAATCGAGGGGCGGCAGATCCCAGATGAGTTGCTGCTTCTGCCCCATCACCAACGTGATGCGGCTCAAAAAGTCGGCCTGGCGCCGCTGGGGCAGAAAGCCCGCCACCTCGGCCCGGCCGGCACTGGGGTGGATCAGGCCGCTGAGCATCTTGAGGGTGGTGGTCTTGCCGGCACCGTTGGGCCCCAGGAACCCCACCATCTCGCCGGGCTCCACCGTGAAGCTCACGGCCTTCACCGCCTGCACGTCCCTGGTGCGGCGCCGCACCAGATGGCGCAGGGTGCCCGCCAGCCCGGGCTGCTTGTCGGCGATGCGGAAGGTTTTGCCGAGGCCTTCGCAACGGATGATCGGCATGGGGGGAGACTACTGCGCTCGCGTCGTGGGGCCGGCGAGGGGATTGATCCAGCGCAGCCCGGCAAAGCGGCTGAAATCGCTGTCGTTGCTGTGCACGATCGCCTGATTTTCGATGGCCAGAGCCGCGATGTGGGCATCGGTGAGCAGGGGGCCGCTCAGCACGCCGGCTTCGGAGAAGGCTGTGAGGATGACCAGGTGGCGCGGGCCGGGTTGCAGGATCAGCACGGAAGGCTGCTCCAGCCATATGCGCAGATGGCCGAGGGCCACGGCCATGGTCAGCGGCCGTGGCAGCACCCTCGCGTTGGTCATCAGCCTCAGGTAGCCAAGCGCCACTGCCCAGGGAATTGCCACTGGCTGCGATCCAGCCACGCAGGCCTCCCACCAGTGCCGAGCCTGGGGATGGAACGGTGCATCCGTGTTGTAGGCGTACACCAACAGATTGACGTCGGGAATGATCAATCCGATTCTCCAAGGCTGTTGGGCTGGATCTGAGATCTCCCCAGCTCGAGCTCATCGACCAACTGGTTGAGACGCAGCGGGTCGATCCCGGGCATCCAGCCGCAGGCCTGGGCTTCCACCACAAAGGGCTCTCTGTTGCTGCCGAGGGGGGCATCGCCCAGGCTGAGGCCGCGGCGGATGGCCTCATTCACCACCGCCTTGAAGCTCCTGCCGGTGAGGCGGGCAGCGCGGTTGAGCGATTCGGCGAGGTCGTCGTCGAGGGACAGGGTGGTGCGCATGGCAGGCGCTTGAACCAGGGCAACCGTTGAGTAGCATCATGATGCTTTGGCTAGATGGCGTCAAGATGTCTGTTGCCATGCCGTCCGTCGGTGGGCGATGCCTATGGTCTACCGATTTGTCTCCTCCCGTCCATTCAAGAGTTCGTCAGTAGACAGATCTATTCATCCATCCCGGAACCATCCCGGCCTGCG
The DNA here is from genome assembly GCA_903907855.1 of uncultured Synechococcaceae cyanobacterium. Classification (GTDB taxonomy): domain Bacteria; phylum Cyanobacteriota; class Cyanobacteriia; order PCC-6307; family Cyanobiaceae; genus Cyanobium. The sequence goes on from CAIVPT010000028.1 coordinate 6,335, forward strand.
CGACGATGGCACAACCGCTGAAGGACGCTTCCACTGGCAACGAAGGCCGCCACCACCTAGATCCAATCATGATCCAGAAAGCGGTAAAGAAAGCGGTTGCACACGTCGACCTTGGTAAACCGGCAGGTTGCCACACTTTCCGCCATTCCTTCGCCACCCATTGGCTAGAGCGCGGGCCGATGGGCGTCATTAGCCCAGCCAATCTCCCGTAGCGACCGCACCAAGTGGATATCGGATCCGATATCCACTTTTCGCGATGGACGCAATTGCCTGAAAGCGGCTGCCGCTGCTAAAATCACCACACCATCGGAAAGGTGGTTCACGGAAAGCGGCAGAGACGGCGTTGTGGTTCCCGGAAACCATCCATTCAGTGTTATCCGTATCCCGAAAACCGTGGAGAGGCAGCCGCATCTGGTACCGGGAGGTAGTACCATTAGGGAATGAAGCGGAAGCACCAGCGCACCCTTGAGCTGATCTTCTCCCGGCCTGTAAGCGGCAGTTTGCCGTGGAGGGACGTTGAAGCCCTCTTTCAGGAGCTTGGTGGGGAGGTGAGCGAGAGGGCTGGCAGCCGGGTCGCGGTCGTTCTGTTTGGCGAAGTCAGGGTCTTCCACAGACCCCATCCATCGCCTGATACAGACAAGGGTGCTGTTGCTTCAATCCGCAAATGGTTCGAAGAACACGGGGTGACACCATGAATCTGATGAAAGTGGACGGCTACCAGGCCAAGATTGAGTACGACGAGGAAACAGATCAGTTTCGTGGAGAGATTCTTGGAATTTCTGGAGGAGCGGATTTCTACGGATCAAACCCAGAAGAGCTTCGCCGTGAGTTCAAGAAATCACTGGAGGTCTTTCTTGATGTCTGCAAGGAGCAAGGGATCGAGCCACGTAGACAGTATTCAGGCAAGTTCAATCTTCGAATTCCTCCTGAGCTGCACGAGAAACTTGCAATGACTGCGGAGGTGCAGGGGAAGAGCCTCAATACGCTCGCTCAGGAAGCACTTCAGAGGAGTGTCACGGCATAGAGGAACGGATAACAAGCCCCTCGAGTGGACAGGCCACCACCAGTTCTCAGCTACGTCCCCCCAAGCTCCATGCCTGCCACTCAGGAGCAGCGTTAGAGAGATGGGGCAATAGCTGCCGAGTCAAGGCGTGGTATAGTCAGCGTATATCCGCATGTTGGGCATGCAGACGAAGGTGCAGAAATGGGGTAACAGCCTGGGCGTGAGGATTCCACGCGGCTTGGCTGAGGAGGTTGGCTTGGGGGCTGGTACTGAGGTCAGCCTCACCGCGAAGGATGGTGAACTGGTGCTGAGGCCCTCTGTTCCGAGCCGGCTCAGGCTTGCGGATCTTCTTGCGGGGGTCACGCCCGAGAACATCCACGCCTCTATAGATACGGGGGATGCCGTAGGGGCCGAAGCATTCTGATGTCGTCCTACGTGCCTGATCGTGGTGATCTGGTGTGGCTGGAGTTCACACCACAAGCCGGAAGTGAACAGCGTGGAAGGAGACCAGCACTTGTTCTATCTCCAAAGACCTATAATG
>CAIVPT010000029.1 GCA_903907855.1 uncultured Synechococcaceae cyanobacterium
CCGATCCCCGGCTCCGACGCGGCGGTGTTCCTCGGCCTGCAGAAGGCACTGCTGGAGAGCGGTCGGGTGGCGTGGGAATTCGTCAAGGCCCACAGCGACGGCTGGGAGGCCCTGATCGCCCAGGTGGAGGGCACCGACTGGGGGGCGATCACGGGCTGCTGCGGCTTGTCGCGCGAGGAGTTGGAGCACGCCGCCGCACGCCTGGCGGATTGCCGGGCGGTGGTGTTCGCCTGGGCGATGGGCATCACCCACCACGCCAACGGCACCGACAACGTGCAGGCCATCGCCAACACCGCCGTGCTCAGCGGCAATGTGGGCCGGCCCGGGGCGGGCACCATGCCGATTCGCGGCCACTCCAACGTGCAGGGCTTCGGCTCGATGGGGGTGACGGTGCACCTGCGCGAGCCGATGCGGCAGGCCTTGGAGAATCTCCTGGGCCGTCCCCTCAGCCGCGTGGCCGGCTACGACACCCGCGCCCTGATTGAGGCCGCCGACCGTGGCGCCGTGGACACGCTCCTGTGCCTGGGCGGCAACCTCTTCGGCGCCAACCCCGACAGCGTCCAGGCCCACCGCGCCCTCGGCCGGATCGACACGGTGATCTACCTGGCCACCAAGCCCAACACCGGCCACTTCCACGGCCTCGGCGCCCGCCAGACCCTGCTGCTGCCGGTGTTCAACCGCTTCGAGACGCCCCATCGCACCACCGTGGAATCCGGCAACAACTGGGTGCGCCTCAACGAGCCCGGCAGCACCCACCTGGGCAGCGGCCAGCTGGTGAGCGAGGTGGGCTTCCTGGCGGAGCTAGCCCACCGCGTGCTGGGCGAGGAGCCGATCGAGTGGCGCCGCCTGCAGGACCCCACCTACGTGCGCGAGCTGATCGCCCGCACCGTGCCCGGCTACGGGGCGATCGCCACGATCGACAGCAGCCGGCGCGAATTCGAGGTGGCCGGCCGCGTGTTTGACGAGCCGCGTTTCGCCACCGCGACCGGCCGCGCCCAGCTGGCGCCCACCCCCCTGCCCGATCTTGCCCTCCCCGATCCGGAGCACTTCGGCGGCCTGGCGCCCGGTGAGCGGGGCCTGGTGCTGAGCCTGATCACCGCCCGCAGCTACGGCCAACACAACACCGTGGTCTACAAGCTCGGCGACAGCTACCGCGGCATGCCCCACCGCCACACGATCCTGATGAACCCCGACGACCTGGTCGCCACCGGCCTGGCCGCCCACCAGCGCGTGACCGTGCAGGGCGACGCCGGCCGCCTGGAGGACATCGAGGTGATCCCCGGCTCGATCCGCCCCGGAGCCGCGCTGATGTTCTACCCCGAAGCCAACGTGCTGATGCACGCGGTGGTGGATCCCCAGAGCGGCACACCGGCCTTCAAGCGGGTGCCGGTGTTGGTGCGGGGGTGATGGCTGCGGGACACCCCAGCTCAGGGCAGCCATTCGCGCTGCGGTAGCGCCGGCCACCGGAGCTGGCGCCCCGGGCGTCCACAGTGAACGGTTGCCGCCGCCCCGCCGCCATGGCCTCCCCCTCCCTGGCTGAAGCCCCCACCGCCGGCACCGTGGTGGGCCATGTGGCCGCCCTCTGGCGCTATCCGCTCAAATCGATGCTGGGGGAGCGGCTGGAGCGGCTGGTGGTAGAGGGTCGCGGGGTGGTGGGCGACCGCGGCTATGCCCTCTGGGATCCGGTGCTGCAGCGTGTGGCCAGCGCCAAGAACCCGCGGCTGTGGGGTGATCTGCTCGCCTATCGCGCCCGCTATGCGGCTGAACCCCGCGCCGGCGAGCCCCTGCCGCCGCTGGAGGTGGAGGGGCCCTTCGATGGCCCCGAGGCGCCGTCGACCACCCTGCGCAGCGACGATCCGGCCCTGGCGGAGCGCCTCTCGCAGCGGCTCGCTCGGGCGGTGACCCTGCTCGATCAACCGCCCAGCGGCGCCAGCCTCGACCAGTACTGGCCCGAGGTGGAGGGCCGCGACTTCCAGAACGTCACCAACGAACTGGTGTTGCCGGCGGGCACCTTCTTTGATGCCTGTCCCGTTCATGCGATCAGTACCGCCACCCTGGCGGAGTTGCAGCGGCTGGCGCCTGGCCTCGATTTCGCCGTGGAGCGCTTCCGGCCCAATCTTCTGATCGAACCCAGCGGCGGCAGCGGCTTCGTGGAGGAGGGCTGGGCGGGCGGCGTGTTGGCGATCGGCGAGAGCCTGCGGTTGTGGGTGGACGGCGGCTGCCCCCGCTGCGTGATCACCACCCTGGCCCAGGGCGAGCTGCCGGAAACCCTCGAGATCCTGCGCGCCACCGCCCGCCACAACCGGGTCACCGCCGGCATCCGCCTGAGCGTGCTGGCGGGCGGACCGCTGGCGGTGGGCGACCCCGTGCGCTGGAGGGCGGCGGACCCGGTGGCGGCCCGGGCGGCGGCCCCGGGCGAACCGGTTTCCTGAAGGGGTGGCAAGGATGGGGCTGGGCACCTGGCTGGGGGACCAGCGGCGTCGGGGGCGGGCCTACCAGCCCCGCTTCCTGCGCCGCCACCTCTCGGTGACCTGGATGGGGGCCCTGCTCTCGCTCACGTTGCTGGGATTGCTCAGCGCCTGGAGTGGCCAGGCGCTGCTCGCCGCGCCCCTCGGCGCCTCCTCGGTGCTGCTGTTCGGCTACCCCGCCAGCCCGCTGGCCCAGCCCCGCAACCTCGTGCTCGGCAACGTGGTGGGTGCCGCGGTGGGGATCGGGCTGGCGGCCTGGCTCGGCTCCGGACCCCTGGTGGGCGCCCTGGCGGTGGGGATGACGATCCTGCTGGGGCAATGGCTGCGCTGTCTGCATCCGCCCGCCGGGGGGCTGGCATTCCTGGGGGTGGCCCTGGCGCCCTCGCCCTGGTACCTGATCACCCCCGTGTTGTCTGGCTCGCTGCTGCTCGTGCTGCTGGCGGCCAGCTACAGCCGCTGGGTGCGGGGGGCGCTGCCCTATCCCCACCATTGGCTTTGAGGCGGTGATGGAGATCCCGGCCTGGCTGCTGCCCTCGCTGGCGTTGGCGTTGGTGCTGGTGTTGGCCGCCGTCAAGCTGCTCGCTCCGGGTTAGCCGCCCAGGTAGGCCATCTCAGCGTGGGTCGGGCCGGGCAACGTGCTGGGATCCTCGGCGGCGCGGTCCCAGTGCTCCTGCCGCTCCTCGCTCCAGCGGTCGGCCCGTCGCTGCCACAGATCGGCCAGGGCCTGGCGGAGGGCCTGGGGCGGGGTGGCCGGCGCCAGCCAGGGGCGTAGGTCCAGGCCGCTGCCGGGGGCGGCGAACAGGCAGGTGTAGGCGATGCCGTCGGCGGTGACGCGCAGGCGGTTGCAGTCGCCGCAGAAGGGGGCGCTCACCGAGGCCACCACCGCCAGATGGGC
>CAIVPT010000030.1 GCA_903907855.1 uncultured Synechococcaceae cyanobacterium
CGGCCACCTGCTGGTGATCGATTACGCCCTGGAGGCCCGCCGCTACTACCAACCCTCCCGCTCCAGCGGCACCCTGCTCGCCTATCGCGACCAATCCGCCAGCGGCGATCCCCTGCGCGATCCCGGCCACTGGGACCTCACCGCCCACCTCTGTCTGGAGAGCCTGGAGGCGGCGGCCCTGGCCGCGGGCTGGCGATTCTTGGGGGGCTGTCGCCAGGGCCAGGCCTTGCTCGCCCTCGGGCTGGCCCAGCGCCTCCATGGGCTCCAGGCGGGCTCGGCCGCCGAATTGCCGGATCTGCTGCGCCGCCGCGAGGCCCTGCTGCGGCTGGTCGATCCCCATGCCCTGGGGGAGTTCCGCTGGCAGGCCTTCGGGTTCGGGGAGCTGGCGGTGGCGGAGCCGCTGTTTCTCTCTGAGCCTCCGGCTGCCTGAGCGCTGGCGACCCGCGCTGGGGTCAGCCCAGCTGCGCCAGCGCCGCGCGGATCGTGGCCGGCTCCACGTCGTCGCGGACCTCCACAGCGCCGACGGCGGTGGGCAGCACGAAGCGCACCCGGCCGTCGCGCACTTTTTTGTCGCCCTGCAGGCAGAGCAGCACGGCCTCGGGGTTCAGATCCGGCCAGCGCAGCGGCAGGCCGGCGGCCGCCACCAGCGCCCGCTGGCGATCTTGGTCGGCCCGGCCCCAGAGGCCCATCGCCACAGCGATTTCGCCCGCCGCCAGCATGCCCAGCCCCACCGCCTCGCCATGCAGCCAGGTGCCGTAGCCGCAGAGGGTCTCCACCGCGTGGCCGAGGGTGTGGCCGTAGTTGAGGATCGCCCGCAGGCCGCCCTCGTGCTCGTCGGCCGCCACCACCCGCGCCTTGGCGGCGGCGGAGCGCTCCAGCAGGGTCTGCAGCAGGGAGGGCCCCACCGCCTCGATCGAGGCCAGGGCACCGGCCGGATCCCGCTGCGCCGCCGCCTCCAGCTGGGCGAACAGGTCTGCATCGCCGATCACGCCGTACTTGATCACCTCCGCCATGCCGGCGCGGAATTCCCGCTCGGGCAGCGTGGCCAGGGTGGTGGGATCGATCAACACCAGCCGGGGTTGGTGGAAGGCGCCAATCAGGTTCTTGCCGCCGGCGTGGTTCACACCGGTTTTGCCGCCGATCGCCGCGTCCACCATCGCCAGCAGGGTGGTGGGCACCTGCACCACGGCGATGCCCCGCAGCCAGGTGGCGGCCGCGAAGCCCGCCATGTCGCCCACCACGCCACCGCCGAGGGCCACGATCAACGACCCCCGCTCCAACCGCCGCGCGAAGGCCCCGTCGTGGATGCGGGCCACGGTGGCCGGTGTTTTCTGCTCCTCGCCAGCCTCCACCACCAGCAGCGAGGCATCCAGTTGGGCGCGCTCCAGGGCCGCCAGCGTCGCGGCGCCGTAGTGCTCCTGCACCACCGGATTGCTCACCACCAGCACCCGGCAGCCCCTCCGGAAGCCCAGCTCCAGGAGCTGATCCCCAAGGCTCGCCAGGGACCCCTCACCAATCACCACCGGGTAGGCCTTCTCGGCCAGGTCCACGCGGATCGTGCGGCTGGCGGCGCTGATGGTCATGGAGTACGGCTCGGAAAGGGGAGGTTACGGTCAGGCGATAGTTGCCCGCAGCCCTCGCAACCGCCTGCTCCATCGCCATGCCGCCGCCGCCCCCACCAGCGGCAGGGGCCCTGGTGCGGACGGCGGTGGCGTGTTGGGGGTGTAGGTGTACGTCACCTCCGCCTCGGTGATCACCCGCGCCTGACCGCCGCTGATGTTGATGGTGCTGATGCGGTACGGCGTAGAGCCGCTGTAGCTGCCCAGAAAGGCGATCGAGTAGGGAGTTGTGCCCGTGAAGGCACCCCATACATTTCCATCGGCTGCCGTGAAGGTGTCGGAACGGCCGCTGCTGGAGAGCACGAAGTTGATGGTTTCACCAGGCCCCCCCCCGTAGCCATTACCGCCGCCGTAGCCGTTGTAGGGGAAATCATTCACCTTCACCGTTCCCCCGAAGTCCACCCCCCATGACCCGCCTCCCGTTCCCGGGGCCACCGTCACAGAGCCGTTGGCGCCGGAGGCCCAGCGGATGGTGGTGCTGGTGAGCTCGCCGAGGCTGGCGTCAAAGGGATCCACCGTGAATTGGGGGGCCGGGGGGTAAACGTTCAGGTTGCCCAGGCCGAAGCTGGTCTGCTGGTAGATCGAGCCAATGGTTTGGCTGCTGGTTGAGGCCCCTGCCGGCAGCGCTCCAGCCGCGACCACCGCACTGGCCAGGACCGCGCCCAGGCTTTGGGGAAGCCACCTGCCAAGAGCTGGCGCCAGAGAAAGGGCGTTCACAACGGTGGGGCTTCTGGATTGTGGATTATCCACTTAATCCTGCTGCCGCCACCACCGCCAGCACCGCCTCCCCATAACGCTCCAGCTTGGCGGCACCCACGCCGCTCACCTGCCCAAGGGCCGCCGAATCCCCGGGGCGCCTCCGGGCGATCTCCACCAAGGTGCGGTCGTGGAACACCACGTAGGGGGGCACCGCCTGCTCGCGCGCCTGCTGCAGTCGCCAGCTTTTGAGGGCCGCCAGCAGCTCCCCATCCACCCCCTCCAGATCCACGCCACCACCCGCGCTCCCCCCCGAGCGGGCGCCCGCCGTGCTGGCTGCCCCATCCCGCCGTCGCTCCTTGGCCGGGGGCGCCAGCCGCAGGGCCAGCCTTGTTTCCCCCCGCAGCAGCGGCCGCACCAACCCCTGATCGCCAAAGCACAGACCCCCTTTCGCCTCCGAGTCGCTCACCAGGTAGCCCAGGGCCACCAGCTGGCGAAAAAGGGAACGCCACTGCCCCCGGTCCAGCTCGCGGCCGATGCCGTACACGCTCAGCTCCTGGTGCCCCCACTGGCGGATACGGGCCGTGTCGCCCCCCAGCAGCACATCGATTAAGTGGTTGGCGCCGAAGCGGGCGCCGGTGCGGTGCACCGCCGAGAGGGCCTTGCGCGCCGGATCGGTGAGATCAACGCGGCGGTCGGGCTCCAGGCAGGCATCGCAGTTGCCGCAGGCTTCCTCCAACCGCTCGCCGAAATGGCGCAGTAGCACCTGGCGCCGGCAGCTCGAAGCTTCCACGAAGCCGATCAGCGCCTCGAGCTTGCCGCGCTCCACCCGCTTCTGTTCCTCCGCTGCCTGGGAGTCGTCGATGAAGCGGCGCAGCTGCGGCAGATCACCGCCCCCATGCACCATCCAGGCCACCGCCGGCAGCCCATCGCGGCCGGCTCGGCCCGTTTCCTGGTAGTAGGCCTCCAGGCTCTTGGGCAGATCCACATGGGCCACAAAGCGCACATCCGGCTTGTCGATGCCCATGCCGAAGGCGATGGTGGCCACCACGATCACGCCGCTCTCGCGCCGGAAGCGATCGAGCGCCGCCTTGCGCTCGGAGGCCTCCAGGCCAGCGTGGTACGCGACCGCGTCGTAGCCCGCCGCCCGCAACTCCCGGGCGAAGCCATCCACCCGGCTGCGGGAGCGGGCGTAGACGATGCCCGCCTCGCCGCGCCGCTCCGCCAGGAAGGCCAGCAGCTGGTTGCGCACCTCATCCTTCTCGCGCACCAGGTAGCGGATGTTGGGCCGATCGAAGCTGGCGACGAAGCGCCGCCCTTCCCGCAGCACCAGCCGATCGAGGATGTCCTCCTGGGTGCGCGGATCGGCGGTGGCTGTGAGCGCCAGCCGCGGCACCGAGGCGAAGCGTTCGGCCAGCACCCCCAGCTGCCGGTACTCCGGCCGGAAGTCATGCCCCCACTGCGACACGCAATGGGCCTCATCGATCGCGAACAGGGCGATCGGCACCCCCTCCTGCTCCAGCCGCGCCAGTCGATCCAGCCCCCCCGCCAGCAGCCGCTCCGGCGAGAGGTACAGCAGATCCAGATCACCGCTCCTGAGATCCCGCTCGATCGCCTGGGCCTCCGCCGCCTCGATGCCCGAATGCAGGGCAGCGGCCCGCACGCCGGCCTGGCGCAGCGCCTCCACCTGGTCCTGCATCAGGGCGATCAGCGGTGAGATCACCACCGCCGTGCCCGCCCGGCAGAGGGCCGGTACCTGATAACAGAGTGATTTGCCCCCACCGGTGGGCATCAGCACCAGCCCGGATCCGCCCGCCACCACATGGGCCACGATCTCCTCCTGGGGCCCGCGGAACGCCTCGTACCCGAACACCTGCCGCAACACCTGACGGGGATCCATCGTTCGCCTGGCTCTCCTTGGCCTGACCCACAATGGCCCTATGCCACCATCCCCCCCCGGCCCCTCCCCTGCGGCCCGTCTCGGCGCCTCCTCCGGTACCGCCTGGGCCTTCCTCGCCCCCGCCCTGCTCCTGCTCGCCCTCGCGGTGCTGGTGCCGGCCGCGATGGCGTTGCTGATGAGCTTCAGCCGCACCGGCCTGGATGTGGGGGAGCCGATCCAGTTCGTGGGGCTGGCGAACTTCCGGCGCCTGGCCGCCGACCCGATGTTCTTCCGGGTGGCGGGCACCACCGCCCTCTACCTAATCGGCATCGTGCCGCCGATCGTGGCCGGCTCCCTCGCCCTGGCGGTGCTGGTGAACCGCAGCCTGCCGGCGATCCACTGGTTCCGCGGCGCCTTCTACACCCCCTATCTGGTGTCGCTGGTGGTGGCGGCGATCGCCTTCCGCTGGCTCTACGCCGAGAACGGCCTGATCAATGGCTGGCTGGTGGCCTGGCTCGGGGATCGCTTCACGCCGATCGGCTTCCTCACCGATCCCCGCCTGGCCCTGCCCTCGGTGATGCTCGTCACCCTCTGGAAGGGCCTGGGCTATTTCATGGTGATCTTCCTGGCGGGGTTGCAGGGCATCCCGGCGGAGCTCTACGAGGCCGCCGCCCTCGATGGCAGCGATGGCTGGCGCCGCCACCTCGACATCACCCTGCCCCTGATGCGCCCCTACGTGAGCCTGGTGGCGGTGATCTCGGCCATCGGCGCCACCAAGGTGTTCGAGGAGGTGTATCTGATGACCCAGGGCGGACCCGCGGATGCCACCCGCACGATCGTGTATTACGTGTACGACCAGGCGTTTTCGGAGCTGGAGATCAGCTACGCCTGCACCGTTGGCCTGGCCCTGTTTCTGATCGTGCTGGTGCTCAGCCTGCTGCGCTGGCTGTTCGCCGGCGAGCGCGGCCTCCTCTGAGCCGCCGCCGCTCCGGTGGCGGGGTGCGAATCTGGAGAGCCGCCTGCCTGCGCCTGTCTTGGAGACGGATCCTTCCGCCCCCCAGCCCCTCGCCAGCGTCGGCATCGTCGGCGGCGGCCAGCTGGCGTGGATGCTCGCGGAGGCCGCCGCCGCCATCGGCCTGGAGCTGCATGTGCAAACGCCCGCTGCGGAGGATCCGGCGGTGCGCAGTGCCACCAGCGCCGTGATTGCCCCCTTGGAAGACGGAGCGGCCACCGCCGATCTGGCGCGCCGCTGCGGGGCGATCAGCTTTGAGAACGAATGGCTGCCCCTGGCTCCCCTGGCGCCCCTGGCGGCGGCGGGGGTCGCCTTCCTTCCCTCCCTGGAGGCCCTGGCGCCGCTGGTGAGCAAGCGAGCCCAGCGCCAGCTGCTGCACGATCTGCACCTGCCGGCTCCCCAGTGGTGCCCGCTGGAGTCGGTCCTGCCGCCCGCGCCCGATTCCTCCCCCTCGGGTGCCGTCCCCCCCGGCGACGGATCCTCTGGCTCTCACCAGGTCGGCGCCTCCCCAGCTCCCTCCGCCAAAGACGCCGCCAACGCCAGCGGTCCTGCGGGCCCCGCCGCCTTCGCCGTCTCCACGGCGCTCGCCGATGCTGCCCCCTCCCCCGATCTCCAGCTGCCCGAGGGCTTCCAGTTCCCCCTGATGGCCAAGGCCAGCCAGGGCGGCTACGACGGCCGGGGCACCCGCACCATCGCCGATCTCCAGGAGCTGCGGCAGCTGCTGGCCTCGGTGGATCCGGCGGGCTGGATCCTGGAGGAGCTGGTGCCCTTCGAGAGGGAGCTGGCCCTCACCGCCTGCCGCGATCGCCTGGGAAATGTGGTCTGCTTCCCCCTGGTGGAAACCCACCAGCACCAGCGCGTCTGCGACTGGGTGCTGTACCCGGCGCCGGTCGACCATGCCGTGCGGGCCTTCGGCCGCAATGTGGCCGCCTCCCTGCTCACCGCCCTCGACTACGTGGGCGTCCTCACCGTGGAGTTCTTCTGGGGACCCCGGGGGCTGCAGGTGAACGAGCTGGCCCCGCGCACCCACAACTCCGGCCACCTGACGATCGAAGCGTTCCGCCACAGTCAGTTCGAACAACAGCTGCGGGCGGTGGCCGGCCTGCCGCTGGGGTTGATCGAGCCGCTGCTGGAGGGGGCGTTGATGGTCAACCTGCTCGGCCTGCGCGATGGCGATGAAGAGCATGCGGCGGAGCGCCAGGCCCTGGAGCAGCTGGAGGGGGCCCGGCTGCATTGGTACGGAAAGCGTGGGGGCGGCCTGGGCCGCAAGCTCGGCCATCTCACCCTTCCCCTGGTGGGGAGCAGCGTGGCGGAGCGGGAGGAGCAGCGCCGCCGCAGGCTGGCGGAGGTGCGTGCGATCTGGCCCCTGCCGGAAGGCGACTGACCCGCCCGCAGCCGTTACACTGGCGGCGGACTGCTGTGTTGGTGACTGCCTTTCACAGTTTTCTGATCTGACTCCCTTTCGACATGGGGGGTCTTCAGCGACGGCAACGTAAGCCGGCCTTCGAGCTGGAAACGGCGCCCCGCCTCTGACCCCCCTTCTGGTTCATCCAGGTCGAACACTGGGGCAAGACGGCACGGTGGTCCACCCCTTTTCCCGCTCCATGCCCCGGATACCTCTGGGGTCACTGCGGGCATTCAAGACGCCAATTCATCCAGGTGCTCCTGCAGCGCCTCGCGGCTCCAGGCCGTAACCACGAACACCTCCTGGGCGGAGCCGCCACGGCGCGCCACCAGCTTGTAGCCGCCCCGGATCGGCGCCGATACCCGCAGGCGCAGCGAGGGGCTGCGGCCCCGCACCCGGCTGATCACCGCCGGGGTGACCGTGTCGATCCCCTCGGCCTTCGCCAGCTGCCGCAGCAGGGGGATCAGCCCCTCCAGGTAGGTGCTGTGGGTGATCACGACGCGTCCCATCGGCTGGCGTCAGGCCCGCTCGAGGGGCGCCATCGTCAGCCCCTCCGCTCCCAAGAGCTCGTGGTACAGCTCGGCCTGCTCCTGGGGGCCGCTCCACACCACCGCCGAGCCCTCGCCATCGATGCGATGGGCCAGCTCCCAGGCCCGGTCTGGGTTGAGGCCGGGGATGTGGCGCACCAGGGCCTCCACCACGTGCTGGAAGGTGTTGACGTCGTCGTCGAGAACAATGACGCGGTAGTTGGGATAGGGCTGGCGCAGCTGCTGGCGCTCCTGCACCGCCGCCGGGGTTGTGACGACCATGACGCTGCCGCGGATGGGGGTAGAAGCCTAGGTATCATCGGTTCCGTCGCTCTTCTCACGCTCACCATGCTGATCACCTTCGGCTGGGCCGCCCTGGCCGCCATGTTCAGCTTCTCGATCGCCATGGTTGTCTGGGGCCGCAATGGAGACAACACCCTCGGCTACTGAGTTCGCCCTCTCCACCAACACGGTTCTGGCGGTCGTCGCCGTCTCCCTGCTGGTGTTCGTGAGCTCTGGCGTCCTGTATCTCTCCACCGTGGAATGGCGCGACAAACGGCGGCGGCGGGCCCAGGAGGGGCGCGGTCGCTGATCTCCCGCTCCCCGGCCCTTCGGGAAACCAGCTGGCGCGAAGCCGCTGAGCTGCTGGTGGCACCGCCTCCAGCAGCCGCTGCGTTGCCCTGGCGCACCGTGCCGCTGGAGGAATTGATCGCCCATCTGGGGGAGCTGCACGCAGCGATGGCGCCCCTGTCGGCCATTGCCGGCCCCGCCCGGGCCCTGCTTGAGCGGGGAGAAGCGTCAGCCAACCAGCCTCACCACCCCAGCCACGACCCCAGCGAGGTCCTGCGCCGGGCCGCCGACGGCCTGCGCGCGGCCCTGGTGGGGGAAACGGTGAGCTTCGTGGTGAACCGCAACCTCAACACCAGCAACCACTGCCGCCTCCACTGCGGCTTCTGCGCCTTCCGCCGCGACCCAGGCCAGGAAGGCGCCTATCGCCTGCCCCTGGAGGAACTGCAGCGCCGCGCTGCGGAAGCCCACCAGCTGGGGGCCACCGAGCTGTGCCTGCAGGCGGCCCTCGACCCGGAGGCTCGCCTCGATGGCAGCACGGTGGCCTTTGCCGAGCGGTTGCTGGTGGCCCTGGCGGACGCTGCTCCCGGTCTCCATCTGCACGCCTTCTCGCCCCAGGAGCTGCTCTGGTTCGCCGAGAGCGATGGGGTGTCCCTGGACCGGGTGCTGGAGCGCCTGCGGGCCGCCGGCCTCGGCTCGGTGCCGGGCACCGCGGCGGAGGTGCTCAGCGAGCGGGTGCGCCGCGTGCTCTGCCCGGAGAAACTCTCCGCCCGGGCCTGGGTGGCCGTGGTTCGCCAGGTGCACAGCCAAGGGCTCGCCAGCACCTCCACCTTGATGGCCGGCCATCTGGAGGGGCCAGCCGACCGCGCCGCCCACCTGCTCACCCTGCTGGCCCTGCAGCGGCGGGCCCAGGCCGAGGGCCTGGCTGGGTTTTCGGAATTCGTGCTTCTGCCCTTCGTTGGCGCGGCTGCCCCGGCCCCGCTGCGCTCCCGGGTCGGCCGCGACCAGCCCGATGCCGCCGCAATGCTCTGCCTCACCGCCCAGGCCCGGCTGCTGCTGGGTTCAGCGATCCGTCACCACCAGAGCAGCTGGGTGAAGCTCACCCTGCCGGTGGCGGCCGAGGCGCTGCGCTGGGGCTGCGACGACCTTGGCGGCACCTTGATGGAGGAGCACATCACCACCATGGCCGGCGCCCAGGGCGGCACGGCCCAGACCCCCGGCGCCCTGATGGCGGCGGCCCATTCCCAGGGCCGTCCGGTGCGCCAGCGCACCACCCTCTACGGTCAGCCCGAGAGCAACGCCGCATGAGTCGGATCTCCCTGCCCCGCCTGCGGATGCCCCGGCCGCGCCTGCGGATGCCCCGGCCGCCGCTGCCCCTCACAACGGCCGCGATTCTTGTGTTGCTCGGCCTGCCCCTGGTGGGTCTGCTGCGCCTGCCACGGCCCCAGGCCCAGGGCCTGGAGAAACTGCTCAGTGCCGCCTCCCTGGTGCAGAGCTTCCCCCCCTCGCCGGATCGCCCGGTTCCGGCCCTCTGGCAGGAACGCCTGGGCGCCCAGCGGGCCAGCTCCCTCTGGCGGGCGCAAAACCGCACCTGGTGGCAGTTCTGGGGGATCCATTCCGATGTGCCCCCTTACCTGGCCCTGCCCGCCACCGGGGTGCTGAACGGTCCGCCCGCCAGCCTGCCCGCCAACGCCCTGCGTCTCGACGATGTGGTGGTGCTGGCCCCAGACGCCCTCTCCCTGCGGCTGCTGCAGGATCGGCTTCTGCCCCAGCAGCGCCGCAGCCGCGGGCTCCAGGGCCGCTGCGCCGACCTGCTGCGCCGCGACCAGGCGGTCTTCTGGGATCCGGGGGCTCTGGCGGTGATGGTCGGCCCCCTGGCCCCCCTGCTGCAGGAGTTCCAGGAGGGATGCCTGAAGTTGGAGCTCGATCCACTCGGATTGCGCTGGCAGGGTGAGGCGGCCTCGGTGGACGGGGTGCTTCTGCCCCTGCCCGCCCGGGCACCCCTGGCCGATGTGCCGCTGCAGCCCCCCCTGCCCCCCGACCGGCTGCTGGAGCTGGAGGGGGATTCGCTGGCGCCGCTGCTGCGCGGCCTGCTCTCGCGCCAACTGATCCGCGAACCCCTCAGCCGCACCTACGGCCTCGATGAACGGCGCCAGGAGCTGTTGCGCCGGGCCCCCTTCCGGCTGCGGCTGCGTCCCCTTCCGAAGGGGCCGTTCCATGCGGCCCTCGAGCTGCAGCTGGAGCTGGGGGGCGAGCGGCCGGCCTGGCAGGGATTGCTGCGTGATCTGGCCCGCTCCCTGGCCCAGCAGGGCCGCAAGGGCCAGGCCCCTCAACCGGCCCAGGCCGAGCAACCCGCCCAAGCACCCCAACTCGCCCAACCCCAGCAGCCTCCCAAGCCCATCCCGCCCGGAGATCCCCTGCGGGCGATCGACTGGCGTCGCGCCGACGGCACCGTGGAGGGCGGCTGGCGCTGGCTGCAGGCCGCCGATGGGCGTCCCCAGCTCCTGTTCTTCCTCGGTCCGCCACCTCCGCTGGCCGCGCCGATGGGCGAGGAAACGCTGCGCCCCAACCCGGGCGAACTGCGGTTGCGCGCTCGGCCCACGGCCCTCGAAGCCGCCGGCCTGCTTCCTCCCCTGCTCCCCCCCCTGCTGCGCCGCTCGGAGCAGCTCTGGGTGGAGGCCGGCCCGCCCACGGGCCTCGATCCTTCCCTGCCCCTCAGCCGGCTGACGGGACGCCTTCAGGTGCGCCGCTGATCGCTTCCTCGCGGCGCTCACGCCGACGACGGTCGGCCGCCACCGTTTCCTCCATCAGCTCCACCGCCTGGGCCAGCTTCTCCAGGTTGGCGGCGTAGAGGCTGAGATCCTTGTCCAGGCGGTCCTTCATCAGTCCCATCGCCTCCCCCAGCTCGTGGGCGTAGCCCCGCATCTCCTGGGGATCCATGGCGTCCGCACCGCGGGCCTGCTCCAGCAGGCTGAGCAGCCCCACCGCCATCAGGCGGGAGTAGTGGTAATCCGGCCGGCGGATCTCCGCCAGCGCGGCGGCCAGGGGTTCGGGTGCCCCCTCCCCCTGGCTTTCCACCCATTGCTTCACCTGCTCCACCCCCACCGCACCCATGGCTGCCACCGCCTGCTCCTTCTGGGCACGCAACGAACCGGCCTCAAAGCCTGAGGAGGCACACAGCGCCTGGAACAGGGCCTCCCGATGCTGCTCAGGCCGGTAGCCGCGCGAAAAGCCATCGAACACCTGCACCACGCCCACGGCGAACAGGGGATCGGCTCGGAAACCCTTCTGGCGGCTCAGCAGATGGAGCTCCACAAGCAGCTCGTCCACCATCCGGCGGTAGAGCGGGCTGATCACATGCGGGAAGGCCCCATGGAAGGCACGCTTGCTGTCGGCGACGGTGAGAGCGCTACCCACGCGGGGATTCCTTCGATTGCCCCCGACCTTAGCGCTGCCCCGTGGGCCCGAGCCGGTGCCTGGCGTCGGTAGGATCGGCCGCAGCGACTGACACTGCCGTGCCCATGATCCCGATCGTGATTGAAGAGTCCGGACGGGGCGAGCGCGCGTTCGACATCTATTCCCGTCTGCTGCGGGAGCGCATCATCTTCCTGGGGGAACCGGTCACCTCTGAATCGGCCAACCGGGTGGTGGCCCAGCTGCTGTTCCTCGAGGCTGAGGATCCGGACAAAGACATTTTTATGTACATCAATTCGCCGGGTGGATCGGTCTACGACGGCCTCGGCATCTTTGACACCATGCAGCACGTCAAGCCCGACGTACAAACGGTGTGCGTCGGCCTGGCGGCCTCCATGGGTGCTTTTCTGCTCTGCGCAGGTGCCCCCGGCAAGCGCAGCAGCCTCACCCACTCGCGGATCATGATCCACCAGCCCCTGGGTGGGGCCCGGGGCCAGGCCAGCGATATCCGCATCCAGGCCGATGAAATCCTCTACCTCAAAAAGAAGCTCAACCGCGAGCTCGCCGACCGCACCGGCCAGCCCCTGGAACGCATCGAGGAAGACACCGACCGGGATTTCTTCATGTCTCCCAGCGAAGCCGTCAGCTACGGGCTGATCGACAAGGTGATTGAAAAGCGATCGGTTCGGCCCCTCTGAGCTGCCCTTGGCTCTCCACCAAAACTTACCAAGGAAAAGCCCCCAACTCTTTGCCGAGCTGGGGGCTTTCTTTTTGGCCTCCAAGTTGATGTCAGGATGGGGCTGTTTCTATGAGTAGGGGAGAAAAGCGATCCTTCTCGGGAATCGGCGTGAATTCGGAAACAATGGCACGAAACTCATCGCCATCAAGAGTTTCCTTCTCGATCAGTAGTTCCACCACGCGATCCATGCAGTCGCGGTGTTGGTTCACCAGCTCCACGGTTTCGCGGTAGCAATCGAGAACCATGTGGCGCACCGCCTCGTCAATGCGGCTGGCGATCGCATCCGACACATCGCTGCGGGTCATCAGGTCGCGTCCCAGGAATACCTCCTGGTTGCCAGCCTCCAGGGAAATGGGACCCAGCTCGCTCATGCCGAAACGGGTCACCATCTGACGGGCCATGGAGGCCACCTGTTGGATGTCACCGCCGGCGCCGGTGGTCACTTCGGCGTACCCGAAGACCACGTCC
The DNA here is from genome assembly GCA_903907855.1 of uncultured Synechococcaceae cyanobacterium. GTDB lineage: Bacteria > Cyanobacteriota > Cyanobacteriia > PCC-6307 > Cyanobiaceae > Cyanobium. The sequence goes on from CAIVPT010000030.1 coordinate 12,327, forward strand.
TCCGCGGCGCGGCCACCCAGGGCCCCCATGATGCGGGCCCGGAGCTGGGACTTGCTCACCAACATCTGCTCCTCATCGGGCGAGAACCAGGTGAGACCCTGGGCCTGGCCCCGCGGAATCAGGGTGACCTTCTGCACAGGATCGTGCTGCTTCACCAATGTGCCCACCAGGGCGTGGCCCACCTCGTGATAGGCGATCAGGCGCTTGCTGCGGCCATCGGTGAGGGGCTTGCC
>CAIVPT010000031.1 GCA_903907855.1 uncultured Synechococcaceae cyanobacterium
CCAGGTTGAGGGCGGTGCGCTCGCCGGCCACCAGAGCGGCGGCGGACCCCTCCAGCTCCAGCAGCCGCTGGCCCGCCCCCACCGGCTCCCCGTCGCCCACCAGCAGGCGCACCGTGAGCTGGGGATCGAGCCGCTGGAACAGGGGCGCCACCAACACGCCGCCGCAGAACACCCCCGCCTGGCGGCTGACCCAGTGGGCGCGGCCGCTGCGACCTTCGAGGGCCGGAGCCGTGAGATCGCCGCGGCCGAGGTCCTCGTCGAGCCAGCGGTCGAGGGCGCGCAGCAGGGCGGGGGTGCAGGGGAGGCTGGCGGCCATGGCGGCGTGTGGCCGGCTCTGGAGCCCACAGTAGGCAGGGCTCACTTGCCGATGCAGAAGCGGGCAAACACCCGATCGAGCACCGCTTCGCTCACCTCTTCGCCGGTGATCTCGCCGAGGCTGCGCACGGACTGGCGCAGGTCGATCGTCCAGAAGTCCCAGGGCAGGCCGTCGGCGGCGGCCTCCAGGCTGCGCTCCAGGGCGGTGGCGGCGGTGGCGGCCAGGTCGCGCTGGCGGGCGTTGAGGGCCACCTGCAGGCCGCCCAGGTCGGTGGCGCCGCAGCGGGCCAGCAGCAGGCCCACCAGCTCGTCGACGCCGTCGCCGGTGCGGGCACTGATCGCCACGTCGGCCGGGGAGGGGGTGGGGCTCAGATCCGCCTTGTTGCCCACCACCAGCAGCGGGACGCCCTCGGGAACGAGGGAGCGCAGTTCGGCATCGGCGGCGGTCCAGCCGGCCCCCAGATCGAACAGCAGCAGCACCGCGTCGGCGGCGGCGAGGGCCTCCTTGCTGCGGGCGATGCCGAGGCGCTCCACCGGGTCATCGCTGGGGCGGATGCCGGCGGTGTCGAGCAGGGTGAGGGGCACACCGTTGAGCACCAACTCACTCTCCAGCAGATCGCGGGTGGTGCCGGGCAGGTCGGTGACGATCGCCCGCTCCCGGCGGCTGAGCCGATTGAGCAGGCTGCTCTTGCCCACGTTGGGGCGCCCCACGATCGCCACCCGCAGGCCCTCGCGCAGCAGCTGCCCCTGACGGGCCTCCCGCACCAACTGCTCGAGCGCGTCGCGCACCTCCTGGAGCGCGGTGGTGACGGCGGCGGGATCGAGGGGCGGCAGGTCGTCTTCAAAATCGAGCCGGGCCTCCAGCTCGGCCAGGGGATCGAGCAGCCGCTGGCGCAGGGCGGTGATGCGCTGCTGCAGGCCCCCATCGAGGCCGGCCATCGCCAGGGAGGCGGCGCGGCGGCTGCGGGCGTTGATCATCTCCACGATCGCCTCCGCCCGGGTGAGGTCGAGGCGGCCGTTGAGGAAGGCACGCTGGCTGAATTCGCCGGGCGCCGCCGGCCGCGCCCCGGCCGCCCCCACCAGCTCCTGCACCCGCCGCACGGCCTCAAGGCCGCCGTGGCAGTGGAACTCCACCACGTCTTCGCGGGTGAAGCTGCGGGGGGCGCGCATCAGCAGCAGCAGGGCCTCATCCACCCGCTCGCCGCTGGCGGGGTCCACCACATGGCCGTAGAGCACCCGGTGGCTGTCCCATTCCTGGTGGCCAGCCACCTGGAACAACTGGCGACCGATCGCCTCGGCCTGGGGACCGGACACTCGCACGATGGCCACGCTGCCCTGGCCCGGACTCACCGCCGTGGCGATGGCCGCGATCGTGTCGGCACCGGGCTGGGGGCTGGGGTGGGGGGCGGCTGGAGGCTCCAGAACGGGAGAACGGCGGTTCACCATTCTCGTGGCCCCACCCCTGGCGCGGTGGGGCCTGACGGGGCCTCAGGAATTGGCGATGCCGGGAAACACCATCAGGTCGATATGGCCGCCCACCGGCTGCCTCCATTCGCGGAATTCGGCGGCGAGGGCGCGGTGTTCGCGGTCGAGGCGCTGGGCCTCCAGATCGAGGAGGCGCTGGTGCACCAGATCCAGGGTGTTGTCGATCAGCTGGGCCGCCTGGTCGGAGGTCATGACGGTCGGAAGCGAAGTGGACCGTTTGTAGGGAGTGACTGACGGCGCAGCTGTAGCCAGGTACACGGGGGGCGGACGGTGTGGGGGGATGCTCACCGATGGGGCGGACGGGCCAGAGGGGAGTCGAGCCGCGAGCCAACACAGCTCATGGCGACTACTCCTTGCAGATTTCCTATCATTCAGATGATAAAGGCCGGCAACGGCGTTCGCCGCTATTTCGCCGGAAGGATAGCCTTCATGGAAATACCCAAAGCTGGCCACATGGCGATCAACCCCACCCTTCCGCGCACCATTCTTCAGCGCCTGAACACAGCCCACTCCGCCTGGCAGCAGCACCTGCAGGCCTGGGCAACCCCAGGCGCCCTACCCCTCGACCGGGTCGGCAACGATCCAAACTTTGAGACCTACCCCTTTGGTTGACGTTCCCCCATGGCCACCCTGCTGCTGACACTCCTGTCCGCCCTGCTCGGCTACGCGCTCGGGAAGGGGGTGCCGCGGCTGGTGCAGGGCTCCGGGTCGCTGGTGCGGCGCTCCTCGCGCCCGGGCCAGCTGGCGTTAGCGGTGGTGCTGCTCACCCCGTGGCTGGTGGGCGGCTTCGGGGTGGTGCTGCTGTTCGCCGGACGCTTCTGGCTGCTGGTGCCCCTGCTCGGCTATGCCGCCGGCATGACCTGGGGGCGGCGGCGGATTGGGCTCTGAGGCGTCTTGGGCACTGGCTCTGAGACGCTTCAGCCGATGCCGGTGCGGCAGATGTCGAGCACATCGGCCATCGAACGGATCTGGTCGATGGTGGTGACCAGCTGGCCGGAGCTGACCAGCTCCACCCGCAGGTCGATGCGGGCCGGGCGGCCGGGGCTGCAGCGCACCCGCGCATCGCTGACGTTGATGCGGTGATCCGAGAGGCGGGTGAGGATGTCCTTGAGCACCCCCACCCGGTCGAGCACCTCTATGCGCAGGCGTACGGGGTAGCGCCGCCCCGGGCCCTCCTGCACACCGTTCCAGCGCACCGGCAGACGCCGCTCCACAGGCACCTGGCGCACATTGGCGCAATCCTGCCGGTGGATCGTGATGCCGTGGTTGCCCAGGGCCACCGTGCCCACGATCGCCTCCCCCGGCAGCGGACTGCAGCAGCCGCCAATCCGATACTCCAGCCCCTCCACCCCCAGGATCGGGCAGCCGCCGGGGGCGCTCGCCGGGGCGGCGCTCTCCTGGCGGGCGCTGACGCTGGCGGCCAGCTCCTCGTTGGTGGGCGGAGCCACCGCCGCGGCCGTGGCCAGGCGGATCTCCTCCCGCAGCCGGTTCACCACCTGCTGCAGCGTGACGCCGCCGAAGCCCAGGGTGGCCAGCAGATCTTCGGTGCTGATCAGATTGCAGCGACGCGCCACCCGCGCCAGGGCTTCGCCATTGAGCAGCAGGTCGAAGCCGTCGCGGCCCAGCTCGCGCTCCAGCATCTCGGTGCCGCGCTGGATGTTGTCTTCGCGATGACTGCGCTTATACCAGGCCCGGATGCGATTGCGGGCGGTGGGGGTGGCGACGAAATTGAGCCAATCGAGGCTGGGGTGGGCATTCTTGGCGGTGATCACCTGCACGAAATCGCCGTTCTGCAACGGAGTGGCCAGCGGACAGAGGCGGTCGTTGATGCGCACGCCCTGGCAGTGATTGCCCACCTCTGAATGGATGCGGTAGGCAAAATCCACGGCGGTGGATCCCTTGCGCAACCCCACCACATCGCCGGTGGGGGTGAACACAAACACCTCCTCATCGAAGAGATCCTCCTTGATCGCCGCCAGGAAATCGCTGCTGTCTTCACCGACACCATCCTTCTGCCAATCCACCAGTTGGCGCAGCCAGTTGAAACGCTCGGCGGCGGCACTGGAGGCGGCGGGGGAGCCGCCCTCCTTGTATTTCCAGTGGGCGGCGATGCCGTATTCCGCCACCTGGTGCATCTCCTGGGTGCGGATCTGGATCTCGATCGGCCGATGGCGACCGATCACCGCCGTATGCAGCGACTGGTAGCCGTTGGGCTTGGGCAGGCCGATGTAATCCTTGAAGCGGCCCGGAATCGGCTTGAAGGTGTCGTGCACCACCGCCAGGGCGCGGTAGCAGCTGTCGAGATTGGGGCAGAGGATGCGCACCGCCGCCACGTCATAGATCTCGGAGAACGCCTTCTGCTGGCGCTGCATCTTGCTCCAGATGCCATAGAGATGCTTCGGCCGGCCGCTCACCTCACAACTCGCCAGCCCCACCGCCGCCAACTTGTCGCGCAGCAGCTGCACCGTGACCCCCAGCCGCTCTTCCCGGTCGCTGCGCTTGGAGGCCACCTCCTGCTGGATCTCGCGAAAGGCCTCGGGCTCCAGGATCTTGAAGGACAGATCCTCCAGCTCCCACTTGAAGCGACCGATGCCGAGCCGGTTGGCCAGCGGCGCATAGATCTCGCGGGTTTCGCGGGCGATGCGCTGCTGCTTCTCGGGCTTGAGCGGCCCCAGGGTGCGCATGTTGTGCAGCCGGTCGGCCAGCTTCACCAGCACCACGCGGATATCGCTGGCCATCGCCAGGAACATGCGCCGCAGGTTTTCCGCCTGCGCTTCGGTGCGATTGGTGAAGTGGATGCCGCCCAGCTTGGTGACCCCCTCCACCAACGCCCGCACCTCGGCACCGAAGTGGGCCTCGATCTCCTCGGGCGTCACCTCCGTGTCCTCCACCACGTCGTGGAGGAAGCCGGCGGCGATCACCGGGGCGCTGGCGCCGATGTCGCGCAGCAGGTCGGCCACCGCCACCGGATGGACGATGTAGGGCTCGCCGCTGGCCCGGAACTGGCCCTCATGCAGCTGGAAGGCAAAGTCGAAGGCGGAGGCGAGCAGGCCCTCACTGTCGGTGGGACAGCTGCGGCCGCTGCCGGGTGGCACGTGCTCGATGCAGCGCTGCAACCATTCCGGCAGGGCGATGGCGTAGTCGGCGGGGCTGTGGATCGGGCGGCGGCGCGGCTGGAGGGAGGGCTCAGGGTCAGGCAGCGAGCGCCCCGAACCATCGGCACAGACCTCGGCCGGGGGGGGCGCCTGATCGGGAACCGCTCGCAGCATCCAGACCCGCGGAAGGCTCCCATCGTAGGCAGACGGGGGGAAAGGGGTGGCGATCGGCCGCGCGGCGGTGGGAGGATCCGGGCCGAACCCCCCGGCCGCCCCCGCCATGGCCCCCGCGCCCGCCGCCGATCCAAGGGTGCCCCTGCTGCATCTCCACGACCTGCAGGTGCGCTATCCCGGCGCCGCCGCCCCCACCCTCGATGGCCTGCACCTGAGCCTGCGGCGCGGCGAGCGGCTTGCCCTGGTGGGCCCCTCCGGCTGCGGCAAGAGCACCGTGGCGCGCGCGGTGCTGCAACTGCTCCCCCCCGGATCGCGCTGCAGCGGCACCCTGGAGCTCACCGGCCGCGATCCGCGCCGCCTCTCCCAGGCGGCCCTGCGGCACCTGCGCGGCGAGGCGGTGGGCCTGGTGTTCCAGGACCCGATGACGCGCCTCAACCCGCTGCTCACGGTGGGCGAGCACCTGCGCGACACCCTCGCCGCCCACCGCCGCGACTGGAGCCGCGCCCAGGCGCTGGAGCGGGTGCGAGGGCTGCTGGAGCGGGTGGGGATCGACCCCGATCGCACCGGCAGCTACCCCCATGAGTTCAGCGGCGGCATGCGCCAGCGGCTGGCGATCGCCCTGGCCCTGGCGATGGATCCGCCCTTGGTGATCGCCGATGAGCCCACCACCAGCCTCGACGTGGCGGTGGCCGGCCAGGTGATGGCCGAACTGTGCGGGCTCTGCCGCGAAGCCGGCAGCGCCCTGCTGCTGATCACCCACGACCTGGCGATGGCCGGCCGCTGGTGCGACCGCATCGCCGTGCTGGAGGCGGGCCGGCTGGTGGAGGAGGCCCCCAGCCAGCAGCTGCTCACCGCCCCCGCCAGCCCACTGGCCCAACGGCTGGTGAACGCGGCGCGGGAGCGGGAGGGAAATCCGGGCGCCGCGCCCCCCCCCGGGCCGCTGCTGCTGGAGGTGGACGACCTGCGCAGCTGGTATGCCCTGCCCTCACCCCCCTGGAACCCCCGCTGGCGCAAGGCGGTGGATGGCATCAGCCTGCGGCTGCACGGGGGCGAGACGATCGGCGTGGTGGGGGCCTCCGGCTGCGGCAAGAGCAGCCTCTGCCGCGCCCTGATGGGGCTGGCGCCGGTGCGCAGCGGCAGCGTGCGGCTGGAGGGCAGCGACCTGCGGCGGCTGCGGGGCCGCCCCCTGCGCCAGGCCCGCCGCCGCCTGCAGATGGTGTTCCAGGATCCGCTGGCCTGCCTCAACCCCCAGATGGCCGTGGGGGAGGCGGTGGCCGATCCGCTGCTGCTCCACGGCGTGGCGGGGCGCCCGCAGGCGCGCCAGCGGGCGCGGGCGGCACTGGCGGCGGTGGGGCTGGAGCCACCGGAGGCCTTCGAGAACCGATTGCCCCGCCAGCTCTCGGGCGGCCAGCAGCAGCGGGTTGCGATCGCCCGGGCCCTGATCCTCGAGCCGAAGGTGCTGCTCTGCGATGAGAGCGTGAGCATGCTCGACGCCGAAATCCAGGCGGAGGTGTTGGGGCTGCTGCGCAGGCTGCAGGAGCGGCTGGGGCTCGGCCTGCTGTTCATCACCCACGATCTGTCGGTGGCGAGCGGCTTCTGCCATCGCGTGATCGTGCTGGATGGGGGCCGGATCGTGGAGGAGGGGCCGGGCCGGGCGCTGCTGGAGCACCCGGAGGCCCCGATCACCCGACGGCTGGTGGAGGCGTGCCCCCGGCTGCCGCTCCTGGCGGGCTGAGCCCGGCGCTGGCGGAGGGTTCCGGCTCCTCCACCAAACCAAGGCGCTGGGCCAGCAACGGGGCGGTAAGCCCCTGCAGCACCACGGTCACCAGGATCGTGAGGAACACCAGCCCCTTGAGGGTGCCGCCGCCGGCCACCCCCTCCCGCTCCAGCCGCAGGGCGAACACGCTGACCACTGCGGCGCTGACGATCCCCCGCGGCGCAATCCAGCTCACGATCAGCCGATGGCGCCAGTCGAGGGCCGGAACCCCCAGGCCCGCCAGCTGCAGCACCGGCCACCGCCACACCATCACCCCCAGCACGCAGGCGACGCCACCCACCCCCAGGGGAACCAGCTCCGCCAGGGACAGGTCGGCCGCCAGTAGCGGGAAGAGCACCGTGATCGCCAGCAGCGCCAGCTGGGCAAGCTCGGGCTCGAACCGGGCCACCGCCTCCCCCAACCCCAGACCCACCACCACCCCGGCGCTGACCGCCGCCGGCAGACCCGATTCCGGCAGCAGCGAGTTGGCGCCGCTGAACAGCAGGAACAGGCTGCCAACGCAAAGTTGCAGCTGGAGGGCCGGATCGGCCCGCTCTCCCAGCCGTCGCAGCAGCCCGGCCAGCAGGGCACCCGCCGCCGCCCCCAGGGCCACGCCACCCCCCAGCCGCCACAACAGGAGCGTCCCCGCCTCCCGCCAGCCCGTTGCCGCCCCCAGGACCAGCTCCAACAACACCAACGCCGTGACGGCCGCCACCGGCTCAAGAATCAGGCCCTCGGCCTGCAGCATCCCCGCGCTCAGGGGCTCCAGCCGCATCTGGCGCACCAGCGGCTCGATCACGGTGGGACCGGTGGAGAGCACGATGGCGCTGAACACCAGGGCCAGGGGCCAGCTCAGGCCCGCCCAGAGGTGGGCCAGCAGGGCCACCATCGGCAGGGCGAGCAGCAGGCGCGCGAGCACCAGCTGCACCACCGAGCGTTGCAGGTCGCGGCCGGCCAGGTGCAGCTTGAGGCCACCGTGGAACAGCACCAGGCTCACCATCAGTCCCACCAGGGGCTCCAGTCCCTCCCCCAGCTGCTCGGGCTGGATCCAGCCCAGCCCCGCCCGTCCCGCCAACAGGCCCACCGCCAGCAGCAACACCACCGCCGGCAGGCCACTGAGCCGCGCCAGCAGCTGGGCGGCGGCCCCGAGGGCGAAGGCCAGGCCCCAGATCAACTCCAGCCGTTGGCCGCTCATGCTCCCCGCCGTCGCAGCAGGCTGAGCAGCGTCTCGAACACCTCCGGCAGCGGCGCCTGGAACGTCAGCCGTTCGCCGCTGATCGGATGGTCGAGGCCGAGCTGCACCGCGTGCAGCATCTGGCCGGGCAGCTCCATCGGCAGCTTGCGGCAGCGGCTGTAGAGGGGATCGCCGACGATCGGATGGCCGGTGTGGGCGCCGTGCACGCGGATCTGGTGGGTGCGGCCGGTGTCGAGCTTGAAGCGCAGCAGGGCGTAGTCGCCGAGGCGCTCCTCCAGCCGCCAGTGGGTGCGGGCATGGCGACCGCTCTCGTCGCTGACCACGGCGTACTTCTTGCGGTCGACCGGATGGCGGCCGATCGCCCCCACAATCGTGCCGGCCTCCCCCACCGGCTGGCCATGCACCAGCGCCAGATACTCCCGGCTGGCGATGCGCTTCTGGATCTGGATCTGCAGCCGCACCAGGGCCTCCTGGCTCTTGGCCACCACGATGCAGCCGCTGGTGTCCTTGTCGAGGCGGTGGACGATGCCGGGGCGCATCTCGCCGCCGATGCCGGGCAGGTCGGGGCAGTGGTGCAGCAGGCCGTTCACCAGGGTGCCGTCCTTGTTGCCCGGGGCCGGGTGCACGGTGAGGCCGGCGGGCTTGTTCAGCACGATCAGGTGGGAATCCTCGTAGAGCACATCGAGGGGAATGGGCTGGGGCAGCAGGTAGGGCAGCGGCTCGGGTGGCGGCATCCACAGCTCCACCGTGTCGCCCGGGCGCAGGGGCGTCTTGGCCCGCCCCGTGACGCCGTTGACCCGCACGCAGCCGGCGTCGATGAACTTCTGGATGCGGGCGCGGCTCTGCTCCGGCCGCTGGGCCACCAGCCAGCGGTCGAGCCGCATCGGCAATGGCTTCGGGTAGGTGAGCTGCAGCAGCTCCCCCTCGCCCTCGCCGAACCCCGCCATCTCCCTCCGGCCAATCCCCTCCATGCTGCCGTCGTGAGCTGTCCCCCGAGCCCATGGATCTCCTCCCCGATCGCGCGCTGCTCGAAGCCCGGCGGGATCTGCTGCTGGTGTTGCTGCGCGACCGCAACCTGCTGGTGGCCGTGTTCCCGCGCCTGCTGGCCCTGAGCCTGGCGTTCCGCAGCCCTCCCAGCGAAACGCCCGCGCCGTTGCGCCGACTGGAGATCACCAGCTCCCGGGAGGAGGCCCTGGCGATCCTCGATCGCTGCCAGGAGCCCTTCCATCTGCTGGTGAGCGAACACCTGGCGGATGGGCCGGGCCTGGATCTGGTGGCGGCGGTCCGCCAGCGGTCACCCCAGCACCGCTGTGTGCTGTTGCTCACCCACAACCACCGGGTGCTGGTGGAGGCGGCCGTGGCCAGCGGCGCCGACGCGGTGGTGCTGGAGGAGAGCCTGGGGCGTACCGGCGCCCTGGTGCACGCCGTGGAGCAGTTGGTGCAGGGACGCCGGTTTATCGATCCGGCCTGCGGGGCGTCCGGGGCGCCGGGCAACCCCGAGGGGGCCGCCGCCCCGGAGGCGCTCACGGCGCGGGAGGTGGAGGTGCTGCGGCTGGTGGCCCAGGGCTGCAGCAACCGGGAGATCGGCGAGCAGCTGCACATCGCCGCCAGCACCGCCCGCGACCACGTGCAGGACATCCTGCGGCGCCTGGGGGTGCGGAGCCGGGCGGCGGCGGCGGTGGCCGGGGTGCGGCTCGGGTACTGCCGCTGAAGGGCCGCTGAAGAGCCGCTGAAGGGCTGCGGAGCCGGGCGGAGGGAAAGTCCCTGCAGATGACGGATGGACCGGCCCGGAGCAGCGCCCGTAGGACAAGTCAATCCTTGCTCCCATCCCCATGGTTACCACCCCCACCACCACGGCCAGCCCCGGCTTCACCCTCTCCATCGGCGGCCGCCGCTGGTGGAACGGCCTCACCAGCGAACTCACCCTCACCAACACCAGCGGCAAGGACCTGAGCGACTGGAGCGTGACCTTCACCAGCGCCCACCGCCCCAGCGGCACCCCCTGGGGCTGCAGCCTCACCACCGTGGATCTCGGTGGCGGGTTGGTGCAGATCACCCTGCGCGGCACGGGCTGGGGGCAGACCCTGAAGGCCGGCGCGTCGCTCACGGTGGGCTTCAACGCCAGCCAGGGGGTGAGCATCGGCAACAGCGGGACCCTGAGCGCTGAGATGCTGCTGGCCCCGGGCACCGTCGCCCAGCTTCAGGCGGCCGGGGGAGCGTCCACCACGCCCATCACGCCGCCCGTTCCGCCCGTCCCGCCGGTGACGCCGCCCCCGCCGGCGGCCCCCCCGGAGCTCGCCGTGGCCGTGGGCGGCACCATCTGGTGGAACGGCCTGACCGCGGAACTGCGCATCAGCAACCGCAGCAGCCGCGACCTGGCCAGCTGGAGCCACACCTTCCGCTCCCCCCACCGGATCACCGGCACCCCCTGGGGCGCCACGGTCAGCCGCGTTGACCTGGGCAACGGCCTGAGCGAGTACACCCTCCGCGGCAGCGGTTATGGGGCGGCCCTGAAGGCGGGGGCCACGGTGACCGTGGGCTTCAACGCCAGCCAGGGGGTGGCGATCGGCAGCAGCGGCACGCTTACGGCGGAGCTGTTGCAGTCTCCCGTGGGGCCCGTGGTGCCGGTCACGCCGGTGCCACCGACGCCGGTGGTGCCGCCCACACCCGTGGTGCCGCCGGTAGTGGTACCCCCAACCCCGCCAACCCCACCGGCGCCGCCGGTGGAGGGGGTCGCCGAGGCCCTGCGCCAGTCGATGCTCTTCTACGAGGCCCAGCGCTCCGGCGACCTCGACGAGGCCACCAACCGCATCCCCTGGCGCGGCGACTCGGGCCTGCGCGATGGCCGCGACGGCGTGTACTTCGGCAGCCGCACGGCCGCCAACCTGCAGCAGGGCCTCAGCCTCGATCTCACCGGCGGCTATCAGGACGCCGGTGACCACGGCAAATTCGGCCTGCCCCTGGCCTACACCCTCTCCACCCTCTCCTGGGGGGGGCTGGCCTTCTCGCGCGGCTACGCGGCCGCCGGCCAGACGGAGGAGCTGCTCGATGCGGTGAAGTGGGGCACCGACTACCTGCTCAAGGCCCAGGGCACCGACGCCGCCGGTGCCACCACCTACTTCGTGGCCCAGGTGGGGAATGTGGCCGCGGATCACGCCCTCTGGAGCGCGCCGGAAACCCAGACCATCGCGCGGCCGGCGATGGCGGTGACCGCCGCCAAGCCCGGCTCCGACGTGGCCGCCGGCAGCGCCGCAGCCCTGGCCTCGGCCTCGATTCTCTTCCGCAGCAACGGCAACAGCGGCTATGCCGATACGTTGCTGCGCCGCGCCGAATCCCTCTACCGCTTCGCTGACACCTACCGCGGCCGCTATTCCGACAGCCTGCCGGAGATGCGCGACGCCTACAACTCCTTCAGCGGCTATTACGACGAACTCAGCTATGGCGCGGCCTGGCTGGCACGGGCGCAGGAGGCGGCCGGGGGCGATGGCAGCGCCTGGCGCGAGAAGGCCCTCGCCGTCTACCGCGGCAACGTGGGCGGCCTGGGCCGGGGCTGGACCATGAGCTGGGATGACGTCTCCTACGGCGCCGCCGTGCTGCTGGCCCAGGACACGGGCGATCAACGCCTGCGCGACGATGTGACCGGCTGGCTCGACAGCTGGGTGCAGGGCACGAACGGCGTGCGCATCACCTCCGGTGGCCTGCGCTTCATCAGCCCGTGGGGCTCGCTGCGCTATGCCGCCAACACGGCGATGGCCGCTGGGGTGGTGGCCGACAGCCTGATCGATCCGGGCGGCGCCTACAGCCGCCTGGCCCGCGACACGATCGGCTACATCCTCGGGGGCAACCCGCGGCAGTCGAGCTACGTGGTGGGCTACGGCCGCAACGCGCCCCAGCAGCCGCACCACCGCGGCGCCTCGGGGGTGGGCTGGGAGGGCTTCCGCAACGGCCTGCCCAACGTGCACACGCTCCATGGGGCCCTGGTGGGCGGCCCGGGTTCGGCCAACGATTTCGACTACGCCGACGTGCGCAGCGACTACCAGCGCAACGAGGTGGCGATCGACTACAACGCCGGCTTCAGCGGGGCCCTGGCCTACCTCAATCAGCTGCCGCTGGCGTGAGCGCGGCGGGCGGGGTGGGCGTGGTGGGCGGGGGCAGCTCCAGGGCGATCGGGCCCAGCACGCCGCGGCGGAAGTCGTCGAGCAGGCGCTGGGCCATGCGGCCGGTGTCACCGCTGGTGTGGCGGGCGGCGGCGGCCGCCAGCCAGGTTTCGGCATCCACCGCCACCCCCCCGGCATCCACCGCCGCGACCCCCGCGGGCGCCGGCACAGCCGAGGCCCCCAGGGGCTCCAGGGGCGGCCCGTAGCGCCCCTCCAACAGCCCCGCCGCCACCGCCGCCGCCGGCACCGCCTCCAGGCTCGCCAGCCGCTGGATCAGGGCCAGCGCCACCGCCTCGCCGTCGTAGGCCGCCTGGCCGATGTCGTCGCAGAGGGCCAGGTGCAGGGCGGCCTCCTGGTCGTCGAGCCGGGGGGGCAGCACGCCGGGGGCATCGAGCAGGTCCAGCACCTGGCCGAGCCGCACCCAGCGCAGGCTGCGGGTGACGCCGGCGCGGCGGGCGCTCTCCACCACCTTCTGGCGCACCAGCCGGTTGATCAGCGCCGACTTGCCCACGTTGGGGAAGCCGAGCACCAGCACCCGCACCGGCCGGGGCCGCATGCCGCGGGCCCGCCGCCGGGCATTGAGGGTCTCGCCGGCGCGGATCGCCGCCTGCTGCAGCTGCTTGACGCCCGTACCCACCTTGGCGTCACACCACCAGGGGGTGCGGCCAGCGGCGCGGAACTGGTGGTCCCAGGCCAGGCGGGCCGCTTCGCTGATCATGTCGCGCCGGTTGAGCACCAGCAGGCGGGGCTTGCCGCGCATCCAGCGCTCCAGCCGCGGATGGCCGGTGGCCAGGGGAATGCGGGCGTCGCGCACCTCCAGTACGAGATCCACCTTCTCCAGGTTGGCGCTGAGGGCCTTCTCCGCCTGGGCGATGTGGCCCGGATACCACTGGATGGCGGGGGCCGCCGGGCTCAGGGAGGGCATCAGGGCACCACCAGAACCGGACAGGGCGCCAGCTGGATCACCCGGGCGGCGGTGCTGTGCTGGTCTTCTTCGAGGCTGATGCCGCGGGTGCCCATCACGATCACATCGGCGTTCACCTCATCGGCCACATCGCCGATCACGAAGGCGGGCTTGCCCGAGCGCTCGAACACATCGCAGGCCAGGCCCGCCTCAGCAAACAGCGCCCGGGCCTGCTCGAGCACGCGGGTGACGGTGGCGGGATCGTGCATCGCCCCCTCCTCGTCCTCCACCACCGAGAGCAGCACCACACGGCTGCCGTGCTGACGGGCGAGTTTGAGGGCCACCGCGGCGGTGTCCATCGACTGGCGGCTCTGGTCGACGGGGAACAGAACGGTCTGGAACATGGCGCGGGGACGGGGAAAGGGCAGCCGGCATCCCAAGATCTAGCGCCAGCTGGCGCTTCCGCCTGCGCCCGGGCGATCACGGGGGGTTAATGTCCCCCAGTTTTTCCTGCCCCACTCCATGGCGAAGCGTTCCCTGGCCAGCCTCGGCGAAAGCGACCTCCGCGGCAAGCGCGTGCTGGTCCGGGTCGACTTCAACGTCCCCCAGGACGAAAGCGGCGCCATCACCGATGACACCCGCATCCGCGCAGCCCTGCCCACCATCGGCTTCCTGCGCGATCTCGGCGCCAAGGTGATCCTGGCTGCCCACTTCGGCCGGCCCAAGGGCCAGGTGAACGAGGGCATGCGCCTCACCCAGGTGGCCGCCCGCCTCAGCGACCTGCTCGGCGTGCCCGTGACCAAGACCGACAGCTGCATCGGCGAGGACGCCGAAACCAAGGTGGCTGCCATGGCCGAAGGCGGCGTGGTGCTGCTCGAGAACGTGCGTTTCTTTGCCGAGGAGGAGAAGAACGACCCCGCCTTCGCCGAGAAGCTCGCCGCCCTGGCTGAGGTTTATGTGAACGACGCCTTCGGCGCCGCCCACCGCGCCCACGCCTCCACCGAGGGCGTCACCAAGTTCCTGAACCCCAGCGTGGCGGGCCACCTGATGGAGAAGGAGCTGCAGTACCTGCAGGGCGCCATCGACGATCCCAAGCGCCCCCTGGCGGCGATCGTGGGTGGCTCCAAGGTGAGCAGCAAGATCGGTGTGCTCGAGGCCCTGATCGACAAGTGCGACAAGATCCTGATCGGCGGCGGCATGATCTTCACCTTCTACAAGGCGCGCGGCCTGTCGGTGGGCAAGAGCCTGGTGGAGGAGGACAAGCTGGAGCTGGCCAAGGAGCTGGAGGCCAAGGCGGCCGCCAAGGGGGTGCAGTTCCTGCTGCCCACCGATGTGGTGCTGGCGGATGACTTCAAGCCCGAGGCCAACAGCCAGATCGCCAAGATTGACGCGATTCCCGATGGCTGGATGGGCCTCGACATCGGTCCCGATTCGCTGAAGGTGTTCCAGGAGGCCCTGGCCGACTGCAAGACCGTGATCTGGAACGGGCCGATGGGCGTGTTCGAGTTCGACAAGTTCGCCGCCGGCACCAACGGCATCGCCCACACCCTGGCCGACCTGAGCGCCACCGGCACGATCACGATCATCGGCGGCGGTGATTCGGTGGCCGCAGTGGAGAAGGTGGGCGTGGCCGAAAAGATGAGCCACATCTCCACCGGTGGCGGCGCCAGCCTCGAGCTGCTGGAGGGCAAGGTGCTGCCAGGCGTGGCCGCCCTGGACGAGGCCTGATTTCAGGCCCCGTCCAGGGGCCTGTCCTCACCCCTCACCGCCGGGTGCACCGGGGCCTCCGCCCGGGCCGCCCCGGCGGTTTTTCCATTCCGGGGCGGGGATGCCATTGCGCTCGAACAGGCTGCGCATGGCGGTGCGGTGCTGCTGGCGCTGCTGTTGCATGGCGCTGCGCTCCTCCCGCATGCAGGCGCGCAGGGCGTCGCCATTGGCGGCGGCGGCGATGCAGCGCTCACCGCGCTGCAGGATCGTGGCGCGGGCCCGGTGGTCCTGCAGGGCCTGCTGGCGGAATTCGGGGAAGATCTTCTGCCACTGGGCCTGGGTGAGGCGGCCGCCGCCGCCGGGATCCCCCACGGGCTGGGCCAGGGCGGTGCCGGCGCTGAGGGCCAGGCTGAGGGCGGCGGCGACGGCAGCCAGCGGGGAGGGAGAGGAGGTCATCGGGATCGGCCAGCTTTGGCCGGAAACGCAACAGGGCCAGCCTCGGGGACAGATCCGACTCAACCCAAACCGGCAGGCGGCGGGTTGTGACCGGATGTGACCGCCTGGGGCGCAGGGAGCACCTGGGGCGCCTGGGCCGGCAGGGAGCGGCCCCGCAGGGCGATGGCAAAACCCTCCGGCCGCTGCAGCCGCAGCAGGCCCCCGCCGTGCTCGCTCGCGATCCGTTCGGCGATCGCCAGGCCCAGGCCGCAATGGCCCGGATCCCCGCGGGCCGGATCGAGGCGCTGGAAGGGCTGGCGGGCGCGGCCCCAGGCCTCCTCCGGGATGCCCTCGCCCCGGTCCCACACCTGGATCTCGAAGCCCTGCCCCTCCGGCGAGCCAGCCTCCGGCGGCGTCCAGGGGCGCAGCACCAGGCGCAGGGGCGGCTGGCCATGGGCGCGGGCGTTGTCGAGCAGGTTGGCGACGGCCCGCGCCAGGGCGGTGGGGCGCACGCTGCGCTCCAGCGGCGGCAGATCCAGCTCCAGCGGCAGCTCCACCCCGGCGGCCGCCTCCGCCAGCAGGTGCTCCAGCGGCACCACCACCGCCGGCTCAGCCGCCTCGGCGCCCGCAAACACCAGGAACTGGCGGGTGATGCGCTCCAGCGCCGCCAGATCCGCCTCCGCCCGCTCCAGCTCGCCGGCGGCCATCGGCGCCTCGGCCGCCAGGGCCAGCCGCAGCCGCAGGCGGGTGAGCGGACTGCGCAGGTCGTGGCCGATGCCGGCCAGCATCGTGGAGCGCTCCTGGCTGGCCGCCTGCAGCCGCTCCACCATCGCGTTGAAGCGACCGGTAAGGGCCCGCACCGCCCGGGTGCCGCGGGCGGGCAGGGCGGCAGGGCGCGCCTCCAGGCCCACGTCGGCGAGGGCGGCCTCCAGCTGGCGCAGGGGCCGCTGCACCTCCAGCGCCAGATACAGCAACATCCCGGCCAGCGACCCACCGGCCAGGCCGAGGCCCAGCAGCAGCGGATCGGGGGGCCAGGCGTGCCAGGGCGGCAGGGGCACGAACAACCAGACCCGCTCCAGCTCCAGCTCCAGCGAGGAAGCCATCTCCACCCACACGCCGCGCGGCCGGCCGACGGTGGGCCAGACCACCGGGCAACGGGGCAGGCGGCGACAGAGTTCGCCCCGCAGGCGCTCGGCCTGGCGCCGCAGGCGGCGATCGGCCGGACGGCGTTGGCTGCTGGCCTCCGACTCCGGCCGCACCCCCACCGCCAGGCGCATGCCCCCCAGCTCCGCCAGCGCCGCCGGACTGAAGCGCTCCAGCGCCACCTCCCCCAGCAACAGCCGGCCGGCCACCTCCGAACCCAGCTGGCGCAGGCGGGTCTGCTCGAGCCGGCGGTCCAGGAGGGTTTCGAGCAGCAGCAGGCTGAGGGCGGCGGCGCCGAGGGCGGCGGCGGCATACGCCAGCCGCGGCCCTCGCCGCACCTCAGTGGGCGCGGGGGCGTCCATCGGGGACAAACACATAGCCGTAGCCCCAGACCGTCTGCACGTAGCGGGGCCGGGACGGGTCGGGTTCGATCAGGCGGCGCAGCCGCGACACCTGCACGTCCATGCTGCGGCTGTCGGTGTCACTGTCGGGGCCGCGGGCCAGATCGATCAGGCGCTCCCGCGAGAGGGGCCGCTGGGGGTGCTGCACGAAGGCCGCCAGCAGGGCGAACTCGCCGCTGGTGATCGCCACGGACTGGCCGGCACGCTCCAGGGTGCGGGTGGCCAGATCCACCTCGTTGTCGCCGAAGCGGATGCGCTCGCCATCCGGCAGCGGCAGGCCGGCGCCGAGGCGACCGCGACGGCGCAGCACCGCCTCGATGCGGGCGGTGAGCTCCCGGGGCAGGAACGGCTTGGCCAGGTAGTCGTCGGCGCCCTGCTCCAGGCCGATGATGCGGTCGACCGCGTCGGCCCGGGCGGTGAGCATCAGCACCGGCAGGTCGTCGTCGGCGTCGCGCAGGCGCCGCAGCAGGGTGAGGCCATCGTCGCCGGGGAGCATCAGGTCGAGCACCAGCAGATCGGGGCGCTGGCTCTGCAACCGCGCCATCAACTGGGGGCCATCGGCGAGGGTGCGCACGTCGTAGCCCTGCTGGCCGAGGTAGGTGGCGAGCATCTGTCGGATCTCGGGGTCGTCGTCGACCACCCAGACGCGGTGGGGTCGGCCGGGCGAGCTGGGCATGGCCGCCCGCTCAGAGCTCGAGGGAACGCCGGTCGGCCACCACCCGCACCCGCTTGGCGGCGCTCACCACCCCGCGCGGATGCACCAGCAGCACGGCCCATGTTTGGGAGCCGGGGGTGAGGGGGGCCTGCACCGTTTTGAACAAGCCGCCGCCCCCCAGGGCCCCCAGCTCCATCGTGGGGCTCTCCATCGCCGCCACCTGCTCGGGGCTGAGGGCCGTGATGCCGCCGGCGGTGAGGGCGCCGTCGAGGGGCTCCTCGAAGATCACATCCACGTCGTAGCGCTGGCCGGTGAGCACGGCGTCGGGGATCAGCACGCTCACGGGCGGCGCCTGCTCACCGCTGCGCACGATCGACTGCTCGCGCAGCACCGTTTGGCCCGTGAAGTGGCTGCCATCGCTCTGGAGTTGCAGCCACTGCTCACCATCGAGGCGGAAGGTGGTGGCCCCCTGGCGGCGGGTGCCGCTCACCTTCAGGCTCACGGTGGGGCGGCCATCGCGGAGGGGCGCGCCGGCGCTGACCCGCCAGCGCAGATCGGGGAACTGGCTGAGGAGCTGGCGGCGACGGGCCAGCAGCTCCGCCGGGTTCAACCCCGGCCCCTTCTGCAGCAGGGCCTCCAGGCCGTCGTCGCCGCTGGCGTTGAGGGCGGCCTCCAGGGCCGGCAGGGGCAGCGCCGCGGGGGTGGCGGCCCGGACCGGCGTCGGGGCCAGCGCCGCGGGCAGAACCGCCGGCAGCAGGGCCGTGAGGGGCAACAGGGCGCCCAGCAGCGCGGCGGGAAGCGGGCGGGGCGAAGCCATCGGCGCGGGGCGGCGGGGTCGGGAGTGGCTTTTAAGTTAGGCGCGCCGCCCCCCGCCGCCACCCTGAACTGCCCATGCCGACGCTATTGATCGCCGCCAGCGGCACGGGTGGCCATCTGTTTCCGGCCCTGGCGGTGGCGGAGGCCCTGCCCCCCGACTGGCGGGTGCAGTGGCTGGGGGTGCCGGACCGGCTGGAGCGGCAGCTGGTGCCCAGCCTGTACCCGATGAACTTCGTAAGGGCCGGGGGGCTGCAGGGGCGGGGTCTGCGCAAGCTCTGGAACCTGGTGCAGCTGCTCACCGCCACCCGGGTGGTGCGGCGCCTGATCCGGCGGGAGGGGATCACGGCGGTGTTCAGCAGTGGCGGCTACATCGCCGCGCCGGCGATCCTGGCGGCCCGCTGGTGCGGGGTGCCGGTGGTGTTGCACGAGAGCAACGCGGTGCCAGGCAAGGTGACACGGCTGCTCGGACGGCTCTGCAGCCACGTGGCGGTGGGGCTGCCCGAGGCGGCGGAGCGGCTGCCCCGCTGCCGGCCGCTGGTGACGGGCACCCCGGTGCGACACGCCTTCCTCGAACCGGCGCCGCTGCCGAGCTGGGTACCGGCGGGCGAGGGACCCCTGCTGCTGGTGATGGGGGGCAGCCAGGGGGCGGTGGGGCTGAACCGCATGGTGCGCCCCCTGCTGCCGAAGCTGGCGGCGGCCGGCTGCCGCGTGGTGCACCTCACCGGCAGCAACGACCCGGAGGCGGGCCAGCTCCAGCTGCCCCAGGTGGTGGAGCGCCCCTTCAGCGACGAGCTGCCCGGCCTGCTGCAGCACGCCGACCTGGCCATCAGCCGGGCGGGCGCGGGCAGCCTCAGCGAACTGGCCGTGTGCGGCACCCCGGCCATCTTGGTGCCCTTCCCGGCCGCCGCCGACCGCCACCAGGACGCCAACGCCACCGCCGCCGCCGCCCTCGGCGCCGCGGTGATCGTGTGGCAGCACGGGCCGGAGGGCATGGCGCTGGCGGAGGCGGTGGAGCGGCTGCTCGGGCCCCGGCTGCGGGGGGAATCGGGGGCCGGCGATCCCCTCACGGAGCTGCGGGCCGGCATGGGGCGGCTGGCGGTGCGCGACGCCGACCGGGAGCTGGCGGAGCGGATCACGGCGTTGGCGGCAGGCTCCTAGATTTGTCGAAGCCGGTATAAGGCAAAAAGGCTATACAGACTTAGACAACGATAGAACCCGTTCGATCCAAAGCGAACCCACGACCAACCCGACTGGAGTTGCTTGAGTAGCGAGGCCGAGATGCCCAGCAGGAGGGGCCAATTTGGAAAGCTGATCTCCACGATGTCGTCGTATCGAAACGGATGGGACGGTGCTTCTGTATTGATGATGCTGGCTCACTTCACTTTCGGTGCAAAGAAGCAGGTCAAGTGGCAGCCGATAGCTAGACTATTGGCGCCAAAGCCCTCCCAGCACGCGAACACGGTCTTGGCAAGTCAGCCAGTGATCCGGCACGGTAACCTGAGTTCATTTCCCATGACCTCAGGCGGTGGTGCAAGGGCAGCAGCCCCACAATGGCGTACATCGAGCCAGGATCCAAGTGGTAGAAAGGTTTTGCCGCATCGTTCAACGGCAGGTTCAGAGACGAGCTGCCCAACACCGAGATGTTCAGCACGGTGGCCGAGGTCAGGCCTTGGCCGATTGCCGCCAACGCAAGGAATAAGTATCTTCAGGCCCCATTCGGCTCTGGTCAGGCCCCATTCGGCCCTGGACCAATTATGTACGTAGAGGGGTTAGGGTGCGGAGCACGTCACCATAGTGACGAAAGGGCGCGCGACATGAAATCATCGCTCGAATACCATGAGCCCCAAACATTGCCCGAAGGTCCGCCTGCACCCCAGGCCTCCGCAAAGGCCATCCTTCATCAACCCTTCGGCCCTATGAAAGCATTTCCCTATATCACGGATTACGTTAACCAAACGTTCGACAACGAACAAACGCGGTGGGACTATATCTTTCTGCGACCCATTCTTGTCGTTCTGTATTTCTTCATTCGCACGATTGCGTTCCCCTTAAAATTCGTCGTTCACCGAAACCCATACGGCTTTGAGGGCCGCTGCATCGATGGCACCTTGGCCTTCGGAATGAAATATCTTGCCACCAGCGATGCTGTCGAACTGGTGGTTCGGCATGTCCAGATCGAGCCATTGCTATACCGACACTTCCTAGGGGAAGGGAGCAGTACGGCCAATGCGTTGCATCCCCGCAGGAAGTTCAACGGGATTGACGGCGACTACAACATGGACAGCCTCCGGGATATAATTGACAACAATCTGACTGTTGGGCATGATGAACTTTCCTATGAGTTTATCGACCGGTTCAATAAGGATCAATTTCTTGCAAACATCGGATCCATCCGGAGCGGGATACCCGATGACCACATGCTCTTGAGCAAAAAGGCAATGGAAGCAACGCGCGAACATTCGATGCAATGGCTCGGCTGCACCAACGTGGTGATCATGATCGTCATCGTCATCACCATTTTCGCAGACTTGAGAACCACGGTGAAAGCCCTCAACTCCTTCGACTCGGACTCCGTTCTTCTCTGGATCATGAAACACCTGTATGCCCAAGATCAGAATGTATTAACCGACTTGGATTTCTACGTGCAGGCTGACGCCAACGGTGCCCACTACAACAGCAGCGCCTTCTTTTCCAATCCATCCCTTTATCTTCACGGCCACATCGCGTTCGACGAATACGCCTATCACACCCTTCGCAACCATCCACCGACGACCCACTTATGACTTGTTTTATCACAGGCATAGGATCCTTCCTTCCAGGCCCGCCCATCACCAACGACCGGATTCCCGAGTTCATGGGGGAACTGGACGGAGAATCCGGGATTAGAGAAAAGATCCTCCGCATGAACGGTATCAAGTCGCGCCACTACGCTCTTGAGGCCGACCAAACCGCCACATACGATGTCTACGAGCTCGCCGTGTGCGCCGCGGAAAAAGTCCTTGCTTCAGGCGGCAACAGAATCGGATACCTATCCGCAGGTTCCACCAACGCTCCCCTGGTGGGCCCCGGACTCTCCAGCCTGATCCACAACCGTCTCGCCGAGCGAGGCCTGATCCATGACGAGCTGGAGATCAACTCCAACTCCGGCATCTGCTCCTCCTCGTCACAGGCACTGGTGAATGCCGTCCGGGCGGTGAATTCAGGCGACCATCAGCGGGCGCTTTGTATCGGGGTGGAGCAGCCCTCGGCCATCCTCAAGTCATCCGTGATTCAGCCGCCTGATGATCGAATGCTTTATCCGGACAAAGTGGCGGAATCGAAGTGGTTCATGTCTGTTTTCCTCCGATCCATGCTTTCCGATGGAGCCGGAGCCTTTGTCGTTGAGGATCGTCCTGAGCCCGGACGTGTCAGCTACAAAGTCAACTGGACCTATTCACGCTCCTTTGCCCACGAAACACCCCTTTGCATGAAGCTCGAAAGCCGCTCGCTGCTGCTCAGCCAGAATGCCTCCATTCTCACCCGCTATCTAAAACCCTGCATTGGCAAGCTGGTAGAAGCCGCCTTGAGCTTCCATGGCGAAGATCTATCCTCCTATCGTAGGGTTTTGCCCCATCTCTCGTCTTTCTTTTTCAAGCGCTATATGCTCTCCGTCTTGAACGATTTCTGCCCCACCGGCCCTGTCGATTACTGGACCAACCTGGAGACAGCAGGCAACACCGGGGCCGCCAGTATTTATATTATGCTGGATGAATTCACCCAAAAGCACCCCCCCGCCCATGGGGAAAAAATCATGCTGTTTATTCCGGAATCGGGACAATTTAACTTCGTTCTCATCAGCCTGACAGCCTTTCACGAACCGATTGCTGCATCATGGTAAGCGGCCGGCTTGCCATCATTGGCGCCGGGAGCGGTGGGCTTGTCACGCTAAAGCAAGCTGTTGATCAACTGCCGGGATGGGAGATCGTCTGCCTGGAGAAAGGCAACAACACCCGTGGAGCATGGGGTAACCCGTATCCGGGATTCGTTTCAACTTCCACCAAATTCACTACCCAGTTCTCATGCTTCCGAAAGTGGGACACACGCGTCGATCCTGCGGATCGGGCGTCGATGGCGGACTTTTTTCGCGGTGACGAGTATGGCCGCTATCTGGAGGAGTTCGTTGAGAAATACCAACTGGAGCGGTTCATTCGACTGCACAGCAACGTGCGACGCATTGTCAAGGATCCCTCAGGATGGCGATTAACCATCGATGATGGAAATACCAGAGAGGATGTTTTTGATCAGCTCATTATTTGCACTGGCCTAGTGGGAACGGCCAAATCCATTGACACATCCATTCCCTGCCTGCGGTCCACAGAACCGCCGGTCACAAACAAAACCATCGTCGTCATCGGCGGAGGGGAATCCGGCGTCGATCTGGCCCACCGCCTGGCAGACCCCGAACTCGGAAACCGGGTATTTCTTTCACTAAAAAACGGCGTACGAGTCTCTCCCCGGTATCATCCTATTCGGGGTGTCCCTTCCGACTTTCTTCGAAACCGCCTCCTACTTTCCATCCACCAGGACCTCCGAAATGCCATCGGTCAGAAGTTCGTTGAAGCCCGCATTCGCCACCAGGAGATTTTTGAGAAATTCTTCCGATCGCACCCGGATAGGCTTGATCGCCCGGCCTCGATACTCGAAAAGCGCAAATTCTGGGACGCAAAGCTGACAGAGCGTGCGAAGGACAATTTGTTTAACGTCTTTCATACCAAGAGCGATCAATTCCTTGATGACGTCGCCGAGGATCGAATCCACATCATCGGGCCTCCCCGAGACGAAACCCACGGGCAGTATTTTGACTTCGATGGTGGCAGAATTTTGGACGTCAACCCAGATCTGATTTGCCCAATGATAGGTTACACCGCTGGTTTGACCGATCTCTCCAACGGGGAAATCAAGGTCAGCGACTTTCATCTGGGATGCCTTCACGTCCATCAAGACAATCTTTTCCTGGTTGGATTCACACGCCCCATCATCGGCAACATACCTACCATCAGTGAAATGCAGGCCAAACTGGTCATCGGCATGATCGCCGGAAGATGGAAGCGACCTTTCGGTACTGAGAACCTTCATGCCAGGGCGCGGAACAAGCAACTTCGCGAATTCCCTTCCCTCAATACCGAAACGATTTATCCGGTCGAGATGTTTCCGTATTGCGATATCCTGGCCCGCCTCATGGACGCCTATCCAAGCCTTCGAAAAGTGGGCTCTCTCTCGCGTTGGTTAAAAATCCAGCTTTCGCCTGCATCAACGATGCACTATGTGGATGATGATTACGATGCGCAGTCGATCGATGCGCATGCGATCCACAGCCCTCCCGTCATCACCATGCTGCTGACGCTCATCAAGCTCATCGACTGGCCCTACCGTTTGGTCAAGGGCGAGACCGAGTGAGTTGTTTCACCAACTCCCAAGCAGGAGAGATTCGGCTTGGGGCTGTGACTAACTGATAAGAAAACGCTTTTTGCATACGTATGCGGGGAGATCCCTCTGCGTAGAAGACACCCCTCGCTCCCGTCTTCTGCATCTTGATGTTAGGCCCTCTTCGCATGGCCAGTGGAGTGAGCTTCGACATATTCCTTCAGCACAGCATTCGTGCGAGCTTGCCAACCAGCACCTGAGGCGCTGAAATAGTCAATAACATCAGGACAATATCGGACAGAAACCAGCTGCCTTTCAATCGCCACCTTTGGACGACCGCGCAGCACCCGCATGGGGATCATGCGCACTCCTCTGCTCGTCTGCAAGAGGAAGGGCATCAGGATCTGGTTCCACTGCCGCCGTCGTTAACTGATTTTCTTCAAGTGCCTGCATCTTCAGGCTGAGCTAATTGAATGGCCTTGACACTCCCACCTGTGCGCTCATACGCGCGAGGCAACCTCCTTCCCTCCCTGGAACCAATCGCCACGAAGAGAGAGTCGCGAGAGATAGTGATGCATGGATCTGTGATTCCTGAGTTGGCGGGGATCGCACCTCACCCCAGGCGACGCACCTTTATCCGAAACAACCTGCCGAACCACAACAGCTAGCCGCGCATACGGCACCGCCGCAGCCCCTCCATGACCCTGCTGTTGCCAACCCGATCGAGCAGCGCCAGCCGCAGCCACTGGGGGCTAAGCCCCTCGAAGGAGCGGCAATCCCGCACCAACACCCGCTCGCGCTCCTCCAGCTCCCGGCGCAGCGGCTCCAGCGACCCCTCGCCGCGCAGCAGCAGGAAATTGGCGGCCGAGGGCAGCGGCTCCAGCCCTGGAATCGTCGTGAGTTGCGCCGCCAGCCAGGCGCCCTCGCGGGCGGTCCAGGTCTGCACCCGCCGCTGCCAGCGCGCGAAGCCCGCCCCATCGGCGAGCAACTCCCCTCCCGCCAGCGCCGCCAGGCCGTTCACCGGCCA